>JBJMMB010000212.1:0-4107 GCA_045805005.1 Chloroflexia bacterium | reverse complement strand
TGGTCGGGCCTGGCGGCCGGGCTTTCGATGGGCTTCTCGTTCGTGGCTGAGGCGCTGCTGCGGGCGGCCCTTCCCGACGAGCCGTGGCGGCCTCTCATCTCCAAGCTGGGGTACAGCGTGGGCTTCTTGATCGTCATCCTGGGCCGCCAGCAATTGTTCACCGAGAACACGCTTACCCCCATTTTGCCGCTCCTCTCACGCCGCACGATGGATGTCTTCATGAACGTGCTGAGGCTGTGGGTGATCGTGCTCATCACCAACTTGCTCGGCGCGCTCGTGTTCGCATGGGTGCTGGGCAACACTGACGCATTCAAGCCCGACGTGCAGAAGGCGTTTGGCGACGTGGGCCGAGAGGCGCTGCAGGTAGACTTCTGGCAGGCCCTGATCCGGGGCGTGTTCGCGGGCTGGCTGATCGCCCTCATGGTGTGGTTGCTGCCCGCCGCCGAGACGGCTCGCCATTGGATCATCATTATCATCACCTACATAGTAGGTCTCGGCGGGCTGACGCACATAATCGCGGGCTCGGTCGAGACCTTCTACATGGGCGTGACCGAGCAGGCGGCCTGGGGCCAGATCCTCTCCACCTACACGCTCCCGACGCTAATCGGCAACATCGTGGGTGGAGTGGCTCTGGTGGCCGCTTTCAATCACGCCCAGGTGGTTTCGGGCAAAGAGTAGCGGTCTCTTTCGACCAGGTTAGAAGACTCCGGTGTCGCCCTGCTGCCATTCGGCCTCGCCGCCGGTTGGCTGCCATGGGGTGGCCGCCTCCATCGGCTGGGGCTGCTCGACAGGTTGTGGCTGCTCGACTTGCTGGGGTTGCTGCTCGACGCGGAGAGATTGCCTGCCGGCGGTAGACTGCTGCTTGCTTTGCCGCTTCTTGGAGTCGCCTACCGGCTCGACATACTGGAAGAGCCGGCTGTATTCGTTGGGAATCTGGCCCATCATGTCGCGCCACTCGCCGTCAGAGACGGTTTGTCTTAGAACCTGGAACACGGCCTGCGTGAGCAAGCGGGCCTCCGGCTCGTTGCTGCCCGCCCGGTGGGCCACTCGCCGGACGAACTCGTCGGCGGAGAAAGCCTCTCCCGTGCCCGCGCCGGTCGAGTCGGTGAGATACTCCTTGATGGTCCTGGGTAGCTGGGAGGCCACGTTCAATGGCTCGTCGCCTTTGAGGCGCTCGCCCAGGGTTATGAGCACGGCCCTGGTGGCCTCGGTAGCTTCGCCTTTACTGCCCAGTTGGGCAAGGTTCTGCACTTGCCCGGTGAATTCTTCGAATTTCATGTTGTGGTTCTCCTTTGTTCTCTTGTTCTCTTGTTCTCTTGGTGTTGGGTGCTAGGTGTTGGGTGCCAGGTTGCATCGGTCGCGCGGATCTCGTTTCTAGGCGGTGGGAACGGGCGGCGTGCGCCGGGAGGGAGATAGCGCGAGAATGTCCTAGCAAATCGCGTACCTCAACACCGGCGCAACGCGTCGATTTGCTGTTGTGCTCGGGCCGGGCGGGTGCTATACTCTTTGCACTCGCTACTCCTGTGCCCGGTTGCACGTTCCGTGTCGGATCGCCCTCAAGCGAGGTTGAAGACTATGACTCCCAGGCGGGTCTTGTTCCTGTACGCATCCCTCGGTGCTCTATTCGCCGCGGCCGCGTTGGGCTTGTGGCCGGCGATGGCCGAACCAGGCAAATCTATGGGGTCGAGGACCATAGGGTCAGCGGCACCCATATCCTTACCCCCATCGTCTATAGTCCATCGTCCATCGTCGGTTTCCCGCTCTGCTGCGCTGGAGAGTGGCACTACCCGGTACGTGTCAGAGCGACGGCCGGTGCAAGGGCAGGGGCAGGCCAAGCAGGAGGAGTTTGCGGCCTGGCGGGCGGCCCCGGCGCGGTTACGCGGCGAGGTTACTGCCTCCAGCCCTTACACAAACCCCTGGCAGTTGCAGGCTACCCTCAGTGGGGCGGTGATCAAGGATATTTCGTTCCCTACCGCTCAGGTTGGGTACGCCGCCGCCGAGTTGGGCCAGGTCTGGAAGACCACGGATGGCGGATCGCACTGGGCGCGCATTATGAATCTGGGGTTCCCTTATTACTGGTACGGGGTGCAGGCCCTCGATGCTAGCAACGTGGTTATCTCGGGGTTCATAAACAATAACATGAGCGGGGTGGCACGCTGGAGCCAGGACGGTGGGGCTACGTGGTCGCCCGATGTAGTGTTGACCACGCGCGGCTGGTCGTACCGGGTCCGCTTCGCCGATGCTCTGCACGGCCTGGTGCTTGACGGGTTGAATTACGATGGCCCAAACGCGGCCCACTACACGACCAACGGAGGTCGCACCGCCGCGGACTGGACCCCGGTCGTGCCCGACCCGAACGGCGGCTGGTTCGGTAACCAGTTCAGCCTGCTCCCGGATCTGAAGGCCAGGGCCGCGGGCATCACCTATTGCACAAGCCTGAATCCAGGCGCTGCCTGGAACTGCCGCCCTTCTATCGACTCGGTATTCGACGGCCCGGTCTTCTTTGCCGACGACCAGCACGGTTGGGTGGGTGGAGGATCCATATCGCCGGCGGTGGAGGGCTGTGTACATCGCACCACGGACGCTGGGGCGACCTGGAGTGGGAGGACGCTGGACAACCCGTGGCCGATCAGAGAGCTACGCTTCCTGAACGACCAGACCGGCTGGGCTGCCGGAGGGAACATCTACTCGCAGGTCGGGGGCATGTACTTCAGCAGCGACGGCGGGCAGACCTGGTCGCCGGATGCCACGACTGGGGCCGAGATGGACGCCTGCGACAGCGTCGCCACGGAGTACGGCCCGCAAGTGTGGTGCGCGGGCTACACCTCGGCGTTTAATGGGGTGGTATACACACTGCTCCCCGCGGGTGGCACTCCTACGCCCACTGCCACAGTTGTGGGGACGAATACGGCCACGGCGACACCTACATTTAGAGCGGACACCGCCACTGCGACGGCAACAGCGCATGCGAATACAGCTACCAGCACAGCCACCGCCGCGGCAACGCCATTCTGTGCTCGCGCCTGGCGCGGAAGCACAACTGCGAACCCAGGCGCGAACGATAATGCGCTTTATGGAGTGGCGTCGATCTCGACCGGTGAGGCGTGGGCGGTGGGGATGGCCGATAACAGAGCGTTGGTTGAGCACTGGAACGGCGCGGAGTGGAGCGTGGCGACCGTGCCCACGGTTACGGGGAGGCTCAAGGGCGTGGCCGCCGCGGCAAGCAATGATGTATGGGCGGTGGGCTACGCCTTGACCGATTCTCTCATAATGCACTGGGATGGGTCGGCGTGGTCCCGCGTTCCGGGACCGCACCCGGGTGCCGAGGTCAACGTGCTGGATGGCGTAGCGGTGGTAGCGGCTAACGACGTGTGGGCGGTGGGTTATACGGGCACCGCCTTGAACCCCGGCACTTTTATCATACACTGGGATGGCACCCAATGGAGCATGGTATCAAGTCCCAGTCCCGATCCCTACGCGAATGTCCTTCTCGGGGTGAGCGCCGTTTCCGCAAGCGATGTGTGGGCGGTGGGCTATACAGGTGGCGGCGGTGAAAACCACCCGCTGACCCTCCACTGGAACGGCACCGCGTGGAACGTAATGCCCGCCCCTTACGATGGCTGGGCGGATTATCTATATGGAGTGACCGCGGTATCGGCCAACGACGTGTGGGCTGTGGGCTATGTGTTCCAGGACATTCTGCGCCGGACGATTACCCTCACCCTCCACTGGGATGGAACGAGTTGGAGCCTGGTTACGAGCCCGAACCCTGGGTCAGCAGTACACGGAGCGAGCGTTCTATATGGTGTATCGGCAGCGGCGGCGAACGACGTATGGGCACTGGGTTACTATTCGGGCGTTCCGGGCACCGACCAGCAGTACGCGCTTGTCTTGCACTGGGATGGCTTGCAGTGGAACCAGGTACCCGATCCCGCGCCCAACGTCGCAGGCAATACCCTCTTTGGGATAGACGCGCACCAGGGTAACGACATATGGGCGGCGGGCTACCGAGGCCCAACGGCTAACGGACGCCTCTCGCAGGCATTGCACGCTCCGGGAACACCGTGAGGAGCCCCCAGCCCCACGCCATGCTCGCTGCCCTACAGC
>JBJMMB010000211.1:0-18203 GCA_045805005.1 Chloroflexia bacterium | reverse complement strand
GTGGCGGCGGCCGCGCTGAATAATGTGACTAATTATGTAGCGCAAGGCCCTACATGGCCCATGACTCGCTGCCAGATCCCCGATTCCGACCCCCAGTACGGGATATGCAGGCCCTTCCTCTTCTGGTCGAGCAACCTGAACGACCCTGGCTGCCCGACCTCGGGCAACTTCAAGAATCTAATGCAGATGGGAGAGAACCAGGGGGCCAGTTATGAGGGGGCGCACGCACAATTGATGACAGCGTTCGACGCCCGCCCCGCCATGACGGAGGTGACGAGGGTCAACAACCCATGCGGGTATTCCTCGTGGCAGGGGCAATGGTCTCCCGGCGGCAACTGCACCGACCCGATCAACTATCCGCCGCCGGCATACGGGCGGACGTGCTGCTCGACTAACGACCTGGTATCGGATATAGACATCGCCAACTACATTGTGAACGAGTTTCAGGGCCGGATATCGCTCACCAGCACCTGGCCTCTGAGCTACTTCCGACCGGGGTACACGCCGCCTGCCGGCGACTGGCTGGAGGTCTACAACGGCGGCAACCTGGGCCAGAACATCTCAGGCTATATCCGACAGGTCATATTGGATCGCGGGGTCAACGACGGACTGTCCATTTACTATGGGAAGCACATAGACAAGGTGATGTACCTGTACGATATAAGCGAGATATGGACGAACTCGTACTCGGGGTGCGTCGCTCCGTGCCCGTACCAGTGGCGGCCACCCGGTGCGAGCAACTCACCCAATCGCGTACATATATCGCAGGCGCTCCGCTTCCGCTTCTACCAGGCGATGGCCAATACCGGCGGCTTCGATACCCCTCGGGACGTATGCGGCACCTCTACGCACTACAATACCAGCAGCTCGAAGGTCTACGGCATATTTTCCGGGGCCGTAGTGGATAACCCGCCATGCTCTAACCCACCGTGTGGAGTGGGTCACGGCCTCAACAACTACGTGGGATTTATTGACCCGTAACTCTTGACCCCTATCAAAAGGAGAGTTTGATGAATCAAAAGAACCGAAGAGGGATATTGATCGTGGCGGTGGCGGTGCTCGCGGCTTTCGCCGCCGCGGTGCTGGTTTACTCGGCCATCGTCAACGTGCCACCTCCGCAGGCGCAGACGCAGACGCAGAGCCTGGCCGCCGTGCCCGCGCCTCCACCCGGGAAGTCGGTGGTCGTGGCGGTGCGCGATATCGACGCCAACGCGGTAATCACCACCTCGATGCTGACCACGGCGCAATTTCCCGCGGACTTGGTCCCTTCGGATACCATCACGGATACCAGGGACCTGGTGGGAGTGGTGGCCAGGGCCAAGCTGTTCGCTGGGCAGATGTTGTTCAAGCGCCAATTCGCCCCGAGTGGACGGACGGGCCTGTCGGCGGTCATCCCCAAGGACAAGGTGCTCGTCGCCTTCCCGTCGACCGACATACTCAATTCCACGGGGGCGTTACGGCCGGGCGATCACATCGATATACTGTTGAGCCTGCCAATCAGCGGCACGGCCCGACTCGACTCGGGGGCTGAGACGGGCAGCCAGGTAGCGAGCACCAGTAAGAACCTCGTGGCACAGACCACGCTGCAAAACATCGAGGTATACAGCAACGGGGCCCCGATGGCGCCCGACCAGGCGGTCAGCGAGGGCGGTGGAGGTGGCGGGGGCGGCGCCAGAATTATTACCTTACTTGTGGACCCCCAGGAAGCCCTCATCCTGAAATTCGTGAAGGACAGCGGAGGCATTATAGACCTGATTATCCGCTCACTTGACGCGACCCAGGTCAACGCAACCGACCCAGTCAACGTGGATTACCTGGTTGACCTGTACAAATTTATCAGCCTACCGAAGAAATAGGTAGCTGCTGGACGGAATAATGAAGTATGGATCATGGATCGCGATAGGAGTAATTCACGATTCAAAATGGGCAATTCGGTGGATGTTGATTCATGATTCATAAGTCGAAAGGAGACAATGATGACGCGTGATTTCTCGCACTTCCCGCTGGTCGTGATCGTTGACAGCAACGAAGTGGACCGTATTACGACCCGTGAGTTCCTTCTCACTTCGGGGGAGGTGTATGTGGCCGGGGTGGCCGGACAGGTAGCCGAGTTGAGCCGCTTTCTCCAGGCAGACCCCGATATCGTCTTGCTGGGCGCGGGCACGGGCGGAGGAGGGGCTCTCAAGGACGTGCCGGCCATGGTCCGCGAAGTGCGCGGCATAATGCCGCGGTGTGACGTGATCCTACTGGCGGATCCGGGCGCGGGGTTCGATGTGTCAGAGGCTATGCTGGCGGGGGTGCGAGGTGTGGTGCCCAAGCCAGTGGCTTCGGAGCAGTTGCTAAAAACGGTGCGCAAGGTGTTTGATTCGGAACAGGCGAAGCAACGACACGTAGAGGAAACGCAAGCAGCAGGCACCGAGCGCCCCGGCGAGATAATAGTCCTGTACAGTCCAAAGGGCGGCGTCGGGTGCACAACGATTGCCACTAACCTCGCGCTCGCACTGCAGAGAGAAACGCACGCCAGGGTGGCGCTGGTGGACTTCGATCTCCAGTTCGGTGACGTTGACATACTGCTCGATCTACGTCCAGGCCACGGGGTGCATGAGCTGACGCGCAGCACCAATGACCTGGACGCTTCGATACTTGAGGCAGTCATGCTGAAGCACCAGTCGGGTTTGAGCGTGCTTCTACCGCCTCCAACCCTGGACCAGGTCGAGTTGTTGTCCCCCGAAGGACTGATCGCCGTATTGAAAGCGCTGCGCAAATACTATGACTACGTGATCGTAGATACCTGGCATGCCATAGAAGAGATAACTCTCGAGCTGATGGACTTATCGAACGTGCTGCTGTTGGTTACCACGCCGGAGATCCCCTCGGTCACAGATACGAAACGAATCGTGGACCTTCTGCACGGCCGCCCTGGCTACGCAGGCAAAATACAGGTGGTGGTGAACAGGTATCCGAGCAGAGGCGCGATAGATCTGCAGCAGGTAGAGCGCAGCCTGGGCATGAAACCGGTGGCGACCATACCCAGCGACGGGCACCTCATGACCGATGCCATCAACGAGGGTGTGTCTGTTCTGTTCAAACCAAGCAACGTGGCGACCAACCTCGCGCAGTTGGGTGCCCTCCTGGCCCAGCCGCGCATGGCCAAGACCGGCAGGTCTACGGGTTCCGGCCCGGCCCCCGCGAAGAAGCGACCACTACTTAGTTTGAGACGCACCGAAAACCGAAATGGTACCGAGCAGGTAGAAAAGCATCGCAATGCTTCTGTACCGACTACGGAGCGAGCCTAGAATTACCCGGCACTCAATATAGTTCGGTTTGATCTAAGAAGCGAAAGGAGCAACCAATGCCAATACTTCGACGCCAGCCCGGCGCCCCACCTTTGCAACTGGAAGGGTCTACAACTACCGATACGGGGTCCTCGCAGACGGGGCTGTTCAACCCGGCTACGGCGAATTTGCGAACCGGCACGATGCAACTCCCCGGCCCACCACGGCCCGAGTCCAATACTACCCTGGCCCTGCTCAGGCAGCACCTCCATGGCAAGATCGTGGTCGAGCTGCGCGACTCTGTTGACCTGAGCGACGACATGGTGGTGCGGCGTGACGTAGAGCGCCTTTTCAACCTGTATTTGTCGGAAGAGAACGTGGTGCTGAACCGCACCGAGCGGGCGAAGCTGCAGCACCAGGTAACCGCTGAGATTCTAGGGTACGGCCCCATCCAGGAGCTTATCAACGACGACCGCATCACGGAGATCATGGTGAATGGGCCATCCGACGTGTGGATAGAGCAGAACGGCCGCCTGACGTTGACTGAAATAAACTTCCAGGACAACGAGCACGTGATGCGCATCATCAACCGCATCGTGGCTCCGCTCGGCAGGCACGTAGACGAGGCCTCGCCTATGGTGGACGCCCGCCTCCCGGACGGCTCCCGCGTGAACGTCATTATCCCACCCCTGTCGCTCGCCGGGCCGGCGATCAGCATTCGCAAGTTCAGCAAAGTCCCTTACACCTCGGACGACCTGGTCCGCTTCGGAAGCATCACCGAGAAGGCAGTGGTCTTCCTGGAGGCGTGCGTGAAGTCGGGGCTGAACGTCATCGTGGCGGGAGGGACAGGCAGCGGCAAGACCACCTTCTTGAACGTGCTCTCCTCCTTCATCCCCAACGACGAGCGGATCATCACCATCGAGGACGCGGCCGAGCTCCAACTCCAGCAAAGGCACGTATTGCCCCTTGAGTCGCGCCCGGCCAACATCGAAGGGGTCGGCCAGATCAGCATCAGGGACCTGATGGTGAACAGCCTGCGCATGCGCCCCGACCGGATCATAGTAGGGGAGTGCCGGAGCAAGGAGGCACTGGACATGCTGCAAGCTATGAACACCGGCCACGACGGGTGCATGACGACCATACACTCAAACGGCACACGTGACACCCTCTCCCGCATCGAGACGATGGTGCTAATGGCGGGCGCCGACCTACCCCTGCGGGCCATACGCGAGCAAGTGGCATCGGCCTTCGATCTGGTCGTCTACATAGAGCGATTGGACGATGGGGTCCGCAAAGTGACCAGCATCGCCGAGGTGCTGGGCATGGAGGAGGAGACAATTCTGATGCAGGACATATTTAAACTGGAAACATTCGAACAGGATGGGCGCAAGGTGCAGGAGATGAGGCCCCAGGGCTTACGACCGGTGGTTATGCGCAAGCTAGAGCGGGCCAACCACTACATGCCCATGGACTTCTTCGAGGCACGACATATCGTTCATGATCCAACATGGAGAGAATAGGACGTAATGCGTAATGCGTAATGCGTAATGAAGGAAGGATAGAGGGTTCTAAGAATCAGGCCGAGGATGTGACCATTACGCATTAGGCACTGGTTCCCTCATCAGGAGATACGATGTTCGCGAACAACGTTTTATTGACTATAAGCCTGGCCAGCCTGCTTACGGGGTTGGCTGTTGGCGGATTGCTCTATGCGCTCATGATCTTCTTCAACGAGCAGGAGGCGCGCATCAACAGTCGCGTCAAGCAATACATAAAGCATGAACGCAAGGCGGGCACGAGCGCAGCAACGGCACTCGAAAGGCAGCGCACGGCCGTATTTGGCGAGTTGGACAAGAAATGGAAGGGCCGGTCGTTGTTCAAGTCGGTGCACAAAGACATACAGCGCGCGGGCATGAGCATAACAGCCAGCGAGCTGGTGGCGATGCAACTGGCGCTCGGCCTTGGGCTCGCCGTCGCCGTGGGGCTGCTGGTGAAACCATTCGGGCTGCTAGCAGCCCCGCTATGCCTGTGGGTCGCGGCCTTTTTCGTACGCTGGTACGTGCGCTTCAAGGCGAAGCGCAGACTGGCCCGGTTCGAGGATCAGTTGCCCAACAGCCTGGCAATCCTGGCAGGCTCGGTGCGGGGTGGTTTCAGCCTTTTCCAGGCTTTGCAAATGATCTCACGCGAGTCGGACGAACCTTCGAAAACCGAATATACCAGGGTGATACAGGAGATATCCCTCGGCAACCCCATGGCTAAGGCCCTGGAAGGCCTATCCGAGCGCATACCCACCGAGGACGTAGACATCCTCGTCACCGCCATCACCATGCAGCAGCAGACAGGCGGAAACCTCACCCACGTGCTCGACGTGGTGGCGGCCACTGTGCGGGAGCGCCACCGAGTCAAGCGGGAGATCCAGTCGCTGACCGCGCAGCAGCGGGTCTCGGCCATAATGCTGGGCTCTCTGCCCTTCTTGCTCTCTCTGGTACTGTACGTTATCAATCCCAAATACATAGGCAAGCTCTTCGAGCCCGGCTGGGTGCTGTGCATGCCCATCGGAGCTTTCGTGCTCGCCATAACCGGCTTCTACCTCATGCGCAAAATGGCGGACATCGATGTATAGAAATCTCTTCTTGTTTGGGATCGCATTGGTTCTTGCCCTGGGCTTCCCGGCACTAGCCGGCGCCCAGACAGCCGAGCCGAGCAAGGCCAAGCTCACGGTGAACCGGGTCGGGGTGAGGAAGTGGCCCGACGTAGACATAAACCTGACGCTCGTCGGCCCCGACGGCAAGGCGATACCGGGGGTCAACGCGGCGCAGTTTGAGGTGCACGAGCAAGGCCAACCGCAACTCGTCCAGGGGCTGGAGCTTGGGGCATCGAGGAGCGTGCCGCTGGTCCTCGCCCTCACGATGGATGTCAGCGGCAGCATGAACGCGGGCGGCAAGCTGGGGCAGGCCAAGATGGCGGCCGACTCCTTCATCGACTCCCTCGGCCCTGAGGACAGCGTGGCCCTCCTCACCTTCAGCGACCGCGTGGAAGAAGTGGTGGCGCCCACCCGCGATAGGGCAGCTTTGCAGGCAGGAGTTGACGCCCTGCAGGCGGGGGGCAACACAGCGATCTACGATGCACTCTATGGCTCCGCGCAGGTCCTCAGCAAGGTCCCAGCGGGCAAGCGCCGGGCGGTGATCTTGCTAACCGACGGCACCGACACCAGCAGCAAATACGCAGCCCCCGTAGCCGCGGATGTGGCCAAGAACGCAGACGTGCTCGTTTACACCATCGGCCTCGGTCCAGACCCCAACGAGGCGGCCCTCAAGTCGCTCAGCGAACCGAGCGGCGGCAAGTATTTCAGGGCGCCATCAGCCGGGGACCTCGACGCTATATATAAAGCGATCTCTATCGATCTCAATTCTCAGCTTGTGGTTACATATCACTCCAATACCCAGGTGGAGCGGGGCTACGAGCTTATCGGGGTGCAGGTGCGCTATAAGATGCCGGGTATAGCCCTCGCGGACGCGGTAAGCTACAGGCCTCCGCCCGACGCCGTGCGGCCATCCAAACCGGTGGGGTCGACCGTTACGGCGCCCCCGCCACCCGGCGTGGTTCAACTCCCACCGGGCCTGAACCCGGCCGCGGAGGCTCGGCAACCGGGAACCGGGACTATATCCGCCTCTCAAACAGTTCCCGTGGTGGGCTTCGGCGCAGCCGCTCTGGCGGGTGTCGCCACGCTCGTGGGCATACTCGGCTTGGCTGTGCTCCTTATGCCCTCGCTGTTGCCCACCCCGACGGCCAGGCGGATCGAGCGCTACCTGCTTAGCAGGCCGGCCGTAGCCGGGAGGCGGGGGCGGGCGCCAGGCACTGCCTCCCACGGCATGCTGGCGCTGCTCGGGTCGGTTGGCAAGCGGCTGGCCCGGCTGAGCCCCAAAAGCTATACGGAAGAGATAGAGAGCCAGATCGTGCTGATGGGGCCGCCCTACCGGATGACGGTGGTGGCCTTCCTGGGCATTCAGGTGCTGCTCAGCGCGTTGGTGGTGGGCTTGATACTGCTCTGGGTGGCGCAGGGTCAGACGCAGACCCCCGCGCAGTGGGCGCTGGGGGGGATAGCGAGCCTGGGCGTAGGCGCTTACCTCCCCTACTTCTTGCTGAAGCGCCGGGTGGCCCGCAGGCAGAAATTGCTACTTCGGGCCCTGCCGGGAGCGCTCGACTTCCTGGCTATAAACGTGGAAGCGGGCCTGGGCTTCGACGGGGCGCTGGCCCAGGTGGTCAAGCGCTGGCACAACACGCTTACGGACGAGTTCGCGATGCTGCTGATCGACTTCCAAATAGGCAAGTCGCGCAAGGAGTCATGGAAAGCCCTGATCCAACGCACACAGGTGCCGGACCTGACATCGTTCATCACGGCGATGTTGCAGAACGAGCAGGTAGGGGTGAGCATCAGCGTGTTGCTGAGGACGCAGGCGGACCAGATGCGGGTGAAACGGCGGCAAGCAGCGGAGGAGAGCGCTCGCACGGCCCCGGTGAAGATGCTGATCCCTATGGTCTTCTGCATCTTCCCTGGGATATTTGTGATCATTCTGGGCCCGGCGATACCCCAACTCCTGGGGACGTTCGTGAACCTGGGGAGATAGAAAAGTAAAACGTAAAAAGTAAAACGTAAAACGTAAGGGATGTAGGCGAGTTTGGTTCGTTGTCCTTTAGACCAAGTGAGCCTGCCACCATTACGTTTTACGTTTTACGTTTTACTTTTCAGTCCCCCGTGGCCGAGGGAGGCGAAGGTTTGGGTGGTGACGGGTTGGCCGGCGAGGAGGGGAGGGAGGACGAGGTCGAGGGAGGTGGACTGGGAGAAGATGCCGCAGGAGGGCACGCCGAGGATGGGAGTGGGAGCGCTGACGGCGTAGGCGAGCCAGAGCATGCTGCCGGGGTGAGCGGGGATACCGACCCTCTCAAGGCGGGCCGGGACATGGTGAAGGGCATTGAGCAGTGGGTCGGCAGGATCGGAGGCGCTACCGCCGGAAACGAAGAGGATGCCCGCGCCGTCTGCCAGGAGGCCACGCATGGCCTCGGCGAGATCCTCGGGCGATGCGGAGGGGGAGGCGTAGTGTACGCCTGCCAGGGTGGAGCCGAACTCGGAGAGTTTTTTGGAGAGGCCTTCGGCTACGCGGCGGGCCTGGGCGGGGCTGACCCGCTCGCGAACCAGGGCTGCTGCCTGGGTGGGAACGAAGGGCCATACAGCCACGGGAGGGGGCACGGCAGCGGCTTCGGCGGTCTCCAGGCCGGCGGCCGCAACAATTAGTGGGGTGACTTTGGCCTCGCCCACCAATTCGCCGGCTTCGACAGGCCGGCCGTCGAAGAGCGTGTATACCGAGACGGTTGGGACGCTGTTCATCCGTTCGAGGGCAGCAGTGTCCACGCATAATAAGCCTCGGTGCTCCGCGACCAGGCGCGCCTTCGCCTCTTTTGGACCTTCGACCCGCACGCCCGGTCCCGCGGCGGCCCGCCCCAGGCGCATCGCGGCCTCGTCCTCATGAACGTCGCCCGGCTCGGGTATGAGCAGGGAGAGGTCGAGGTCGTGGAGTTCCGCGAGGACAGGCAGGTGGTTTTCGGCTACGGTTTGGCCCTTACGAAGGAGTCGCTTGCCGTCGAGAGACCGCAGGTCACGACCCGCCACGGCCCCCAGCGCTGTGCGGGCGGTTTGGGCTGTGCCGTCCAGGTGGAGGAGGAGAGCTTTCATCGGGGTGGAAGCGAACCTTTGCGTATTGCGTAGACGAGGAAGGGCGGAGGGTTCGGCCACCCAAGCCTGATGCGGCCGCAATACTGAATGTGCAATCGGTAAGTCTATCTTACCATAAGGGATCGGTTTAAGGACTCCGTGGGGCGGAGGATGGAACGAAGCGAACCCGCGCATAGGATCCCTTGTCGCACCAGTGCATTGGTGGTATTATGAGCCTTGTCTTTTAACCCGGCTGGGCCCTCGTAACGTGAAGCGTGAAACGTGAAACGTGAAACGTGAAGGTGGTAGGCGTAGATGGTCATGATTTCTACATGCTTTGCTTGCCTTACAGACCTCACGTTTCACGTTTTGCATTTTACGGACCCAGCATTCAGCGATGGAGCTTAGAAATCAGGAGGTGTCATAAGTGAAGCAGAAGATTTCCTTTACGGTAAATGGGATCGAGCGGGAGGACGAGGTTGAACCTCGAATGCTGCTTGTCCACTATTTGCGCGAAACGCTGGGCCTCACGGGCACGCACATTGGCTGTGACACCAGCCAGTGCGGGGCCTGCACCGTCCACTTGAGCGGGCAGGCGGTGAAGTCGTGCACTATCCTCGCGGTGCAGGCGAGCGGCTCCAGTGTGACTACCATAGAGGGCCTGGCTGCTGCCGAGGGCGATGGAGCGCGCGATGGTATGCACCCATTACAGGCCGCCTTCTGGGAGCAGCATGGCCTCCAGTGCGGCTATTGCACACCGGGCATGATCATGGCCGCGGCCTCCTTGCTCAAGAGCAACCCCCACCCGAGCGAAGAGGAGATACGGCATGGGCTGGAAGGCAATATCTGCCGGTGCACAGGCTACCATAATATTGTAAAAGCGGTCCGCGCCGCCGCGGGTGAACAATTAGAAGAAGCCGCCTCGCGTGGTGAATCCATGCCGGTGAAATCGTAGAAAGGAGAGACGCCGTGGCAACTGAAACGAACGGTAACATCGGCGTGAGCGTCCGGCGGCACGAGGACCCGAAGCTGGTCGCAGGTGCGGGCACTTACGTGGACGACATTACGCTGCCGGGGATGCTTTATGTGGGCATCGTGCGCAGCCCTTACGCGCATGCGCGCATCAAGAACGTGGATGTGAGCGCGCTGTCGAACAAAAAGTGGGTGGTAGGCAAGATCACAGGTAAGGAGCTGCGGGAGCGCCAGAAGGCGCCGCTGCCAATCAGTTGGGTTATACCGCCGGACATAAAGACGCCCGAGCACTGGGCCATGGCCTCTGAGGTGGCGCGGTATGTGGGCGAGCCGGTGGCGGCGGTGGCGGTGGACGGCCGCTACCGGGTGGAGGACGCGGTCGATATGGTCTCGGTCGAGTACGAGCCGCTCCCGGTGGTCATAGGGATCGAGGACGCCCTCAAAGACGGCGCGCCGCTGGTGCATGATGAGTTGGGGACCAACCAGGCTTACCATTTCAACGTGACGACCGGGGATGTGGAGGCCGCGTTCAAGGACGCCGAGGTGGTGGTCAAGCAGCGCATGGTCAACCAGCGCCTGGCCGCGATTGCAGTGGAGACGCGGGGTATCGTGGCCCAGTACAACAAGCCGATGAACGAGCTTACCATCTGGGCGAGCACGCAGACGCCCCACTTCTTGAAGCATCACCTGGCCGAAATGCTCGGCATGCCGGAGCACAATATCCGGGTGATTGCCCCCGACGTGGGCGGCGGCTTCGGCTCCAAGCTCAATACCCTGCCCGAAGACTTCATCGTGCCGCTGATGGCTGTGGTCACGGGGCGGCCGGTGAAGTGGATCGAGAGCAGGCAGGAGAACCTGCAGAACACCGTCCACGGGCGCGACATGGTGGACTACATCGAGATAGCCGCCCGGCGCGACGGTACCATAACCGGCCTGCGGGCCACCGTCTACGCCAACCTGGGCGCATACTGCCGCTTCTTCGCCGCCGGCCTGCCGGTGCTCGCGGGGCTGATGCTCCCCGGCAACTACAAACTGCCCGCCTTCCAGGTGGACATCTACACGGCTTATACCAATACGCTGTTTGTTGATGCTTACCGCGGGGCGGGGCGGCCGGAGGCGACATACGCCATCGAGCGCATCGTAGATATGCTGGCCCACGAGCTGAAGATGGACCCGGCCGAGGTACGGCGCAAGAACTTCGTGCAGGATTCGGACTGGCCCTACACCAGCCCTACCGGCCTGGCATACGACAGTGGGGCCTATGTGGCCACGCTCGATAAGGCCCTGCAACTGGCGGGGTACGAGGAGATGCGCTCGCGGCAGCGGTCGCAGAACACGGGCGACGCGAAGGTGCGCAAGGGGATCGGCGTGGCCGCGTACGTTGAGGTATCGGGTTGGGGCCCAGGGCAGGCGACCAAGGGCATAGGCGTGATCAACCAGCTATTCGGGAGCGCCACTGTGAGGGTGGACCGCTCGGGTACCGTGGAAGTGTTCGCGGGGGCGAGCGGCCATGGGCAGGGGCACACTACATCGTGGGCGCAGATCGCGGCGGATGCGCTGGGCATCAGTCATGAGAGCGTCAAGGTGTACGAGGGCGATACGGGCATGATCCAGACGGGTAGTGGCACGTTCGCGAGCCGGAGCGTGTCGGTGGACGGCGCGGGGGTGCATAACGCGGCGATGAAAGTGCGCGACAAAGTGCTCAAGATAGCGGCCCACCAACTGGAGGTGGACCCCGCCGACCTGGAGATCCGCAACGGCATGATCACCGTGCGCGGCATGCCCCTCGAACAAGAAGTGATAGCGGGCGGCAGGCTGCAAACCGCCGAGGAGGCAGCCGAGCACCACCACCCGCGTACGGTCTCGTTCAAGGACGTGGCCCACTCGGCCAATACAGGGCACGACCTGCCGGAGGGGTTGGAGCCGGGCCTCAACGAGGTGGCCTTCTTCGACCCGGTCAACTTCACCTACCCCTACGGTGTGCACCTGGCAGAGGTGAGCGTGGACACCGACACGGGCGAGGTGACCCTCGACAGGTATATCGCCGTGGATGACTGCGGCAACGTGATCAATCCGATGATCGTGGACGGCCAGGTGCATGGCGGCGTTGCCCAGGGGGTGGCCCAGGCGCTGTGGGAGGAAGTGGTCTACGATGAGGAGGGGCAGTTGCTTACCGGCACGCTGATGGACTACGCGGTGCCGTTCAGCAGCGACCTGCCCACGTTCGAGACGGGGGCCACGGTAACTCCTTCGCCCGTGAACCCGCTGGGGGTGAAGGGTGTGGGAGAGGCGGGCACCATCGCGGCTACCCCTGTGATCGTCAACGCTGTGATGGACGCCCTGGGCGACCTGGGCGTGACCCATATCGACATGCCCCTGCGCCCCGAGAAGGTGTGGCGAGCCGTTAAGGAAGGAGGCAAGCAGTGATACCGAAGGAATTCGATTACGTGGCCCCGGCGAGCATCCAGGAGGCCCTGGCGGCGCTGCGTGACGGGGGTGACGACGCCAAGGTGCTGGCGGGCGGCCACAGCCTGATCCCCTTGATGAAGCTGAGGCTGGCCGCGCCCTCGCGGCTGGTGGACCTGCGGAACATTGCCGACCTGAGAGGGCTGCGCCGTGCCCCTAACTCTGAGGTGGTCGTGGGCTCCATGGTCACGTACAGCGATCTGCAGAGTATAGAGCCGCTCAAAGCCTTCCCGCTGCTGGGAGAGTGCGCGGCGGCCATCGGGGACGCACAAGTGCGGGCTCGGGGCACCATCGGGGGCAGCCTGGCGCACGCCGACCCGGCGTCGGACCTTCCGGCGGCGGCCCTGGCCCTGGATGCGGTTCTGGTGGTTTCGCACCTCAACGGCAGCATCAGCGAGCGGGAAATCGCCGCGCGGGACTTCTTCGTGGACCTGTTGACCACGGCGCTCGAACCGGGCGAGATCTTGACCGGCGTTCGCCTCGCGATGCCGCAGGGCAAGGCGGGGAGCGCTTACGTGAAGATACGCAACAAGGCATCGCACTACGCGCTGGCGGGAGTCGCCGCTGTGCTGCGCGTGGGCGACGACGGCGTCTGCCAGGACGCGGCCATAGCCCTCACCGGCGTGGCGTCGAAGCCGTTCCGAGTGGAAAGGGCCGAGAGCGTGCTGCGCGGCAGCACGCTGGAAGACTCCGCCGTTCGGGAGGCCGCCAACGCCGCGGGCAGCGCGGATGTGCAGTGGATGTCGGACCTGTTCGGCTCTGAGGAGTACCGCAAGCACCTGGCGGGGGTGGTAACCTCCAGGGCAATTGAAGCAGCGCGGGGACGAGTGCGGTAATTTTGAGTTATGAATTTTGAATTTTGAATTACCGGGGTTTCGGTAATTCGGAAGGTTTTGGAGCATCCTGGAAATTGTGTATTATGTGGTGAGTACGATACACAATTTCCAGGATGCTCCTTTTGTCTGACGAGAACACGAAATTCAATATTCAGGATTCAAAATTCAAAATTGAAGACATCCAGGTCGCGCTGCGCGAGCATGGATACATCGCCGAGCGGGGGTTGGCGACGGCGCTCTTCCTCAGCCTGAAGCTGCCCAAGCCGTTGTTTCTGGAGGGCGAGGCGGGGGTCGGCAAGACCGAGGTGGCGAAGACGCTAGCGGCGATACTGGACACCGACCTGATCCGGCTCCAATGCTATGAGGGGCTGGATGTCAGCACGGCGGTGTACGAATGGAACTACGCCCGGCAGATGATGCGTATCCGGGTGCTGGAGGCCCAGGGCCACACACTTGAGTTCGAGGAGGAGGAGCTGTTCGGCCTCGAGTTCCTGATCAAGCGCCCCCTCCTGCAGGCGGTTACATACCCCGGCCCCGGCCGCCCGGTGCTGCTCATTGACGAGCTTGACCGCGCGGATGAGGAGTTCGAGGCTTTCCTGCTGGAACTCCTTTCCGACTTCCAGATTACAGTACCCGAGGTGGGCACCCTCCGCCCCGCTCATCCCCCCGCCGTGGTGATCACCAGCAACCGCACCCGCGAAATCCACGACGCGCTCAAGCGCCGCTGCCTTTATCATTGGATCGAGTACCCCAGCTTCGATAAAGAGGTGGCGGTGCTCGAAGCGCGCCTTCCCCAGACGCCCCACGCCCTGGCCGAACAGGTGGTGGGCCTGGTCCAGCAGCTTCGCCAGATGGACCTCTATAAGCTGCCTGGCGTTGCGGAGACGCTGGACTGGGCCGCAGCCCTCCTGGCACTGGAACAGCAAACCCTCACGGTGGAGGTGGTTTCAGACACGCTGGGGGCTCTGCTTAAACACCAGGAAGACATAGAGCGGTTGCGGGGACAGGCGTTGGTGGGGGTGGTTGAGAAGGCGACTCGTAAAACGTAAAACGTAAGGGATGTAGGGGTAGTTGGTTCGTTGGAACCTGGACTGGGTAGGCTTACCACCATTACGTTTTGCGTTTTACGCATTAGAGATCGGAGTGAACGATGCTACGCAAAGAGTTGCACGAGGAGAACCGGCAGGCGTGGAACGAGGCCACGCCTGTGCATAATAGCCATAAGCGGGACCAGGCGGGCTTCTTGGGGGGCGGCGGGAGCACGCTTTTTCCTGAGGAGGTGGAGCTGCTTAGGGATATAGGGGGCCTGTCGTTGGTGCACTTGCAGTGCAACGCGGGGCAGGATACGCTCAGCCTGGCGCATCTCGGGGCGAAGGTGACAGGGGTCGATATCAGCGACAGCGCCATCGAGTTTGCCCGGCAGCTTTCGGAGGAGTCAGGGATTCCGGCCACATTTTACCGGAGCGACGTATACGATTGGCTGGCGGAGGCGGCGGGGCGCGGCGAGCAGTTTGATATCGCTTTTGGCTCGTATGGGTTCCTGGCGTGGCTGTCTGATATCGGGGCGTGGGCCAGGGGGGTGGCCTCTATCCTCAAGCCGGGCGGGCGGCTGGTGTTCGTGGAGTTCCACCCCGCCTCGATGATGTTCGACCATGACTGGACCCTGAAGTATCCGTACTTCGCAAATGGGGGCGTGATCACCTGGGAAGAGGGTATCCATGACTACGTGGCAGCCTCGGGCGAGGGCTTGGCTCCCTCGGGCTACGTGGAGGGGGTGAAAGATTTCAGGAACCCGTATAAGTCTCACGAGTTCCAGTGGTCGCTTGGGGAGATAGTTACGGCTCTGCTGGACGCGGGGTTGAGCATCAGGGTGTTCAAGGAGTATCCGTACTCGAACGGCTGCAAGCTCTTCGACGGGATGCGGGAACTTCCCGGCAATCGCATGGTCCCGCCCGAATCGGCCCCCAACGTGCCGCTGATGTTCGGCATTGTTGCGGAAAAGGCTTAATATGCCTGAGCCCGGTTCTGGGGGTCGGGGGTGGGGGCTTGCCGTAAGACCCCGACCCGCGACCTTCCATGCTGGGCAGCAGGCTGGCCCGGCGGTGGATCGACTTCGGGAGGCTGCTGAGGCGCAACGGGGTGGAGACGACAGGTGGGCAGATGCGGGATTTGCTGAAAGCGCTGCCCGCGCTCGACCTTCAGGACCGCGAGAGCATTTACTTCGCGGCCCGCGCCCTCCTCTGTTCAAGGAAAGAGGACCTGCCCCGGTTCGATCTAGTGTTCCGCCAGTTCTGGGGCCGCACGCGGCAGATCATTATTCCCTCTGATACCGGCTCGCTCCAGGACGCGCAGAGCGTGCAAAGCGCGAGGCCGAAGGTGCAAAGCGAGGAGTTGAGGGTGGAGACGCCGGGGCGTAGCGAGATATTCGTGGACCGCGCCATGCTTGAGGGCAGCGAAGAGGAAAGCGAGCGAGGGGGGAAACGGGACGATGAGCAGGAGTGGAGCGTAGAGCGCGTCCTCCTTTACAGCGCGCAGGAGCGATTGAACAGGCTCGATTTCGCCCGGTTCACCGAGGAGGAGCTTGCGGAGGCGCGGGCGCTGCTGGCAAGTTGGACGTGGGATCCCGGCGTGCGCCGCACCAGGCGGTTGACCCCTGCCCGGCGCGGGCCGAGGCTCGACTACTCGCGTACCCTGCGACGGGCCATGCGGACATCGGGCGTGCCTTATACTCTGCTGACCCTCGGGCCGCGGAGCAAGGCGAGACCCCTGGTCTTCTTGTGCGATATCAGCGGCTCGATGGCCCCTTACACTCGCATGCTCCTCCACTTCCTGCACACTTTGCATCGGGGCCTGGACCGCGCCGAGGTGTTTGTGTTCGGCACACGGCTGACGCGCATCACCCGCCAGCTACGGGTGCGTAACTTGGACCAGGCGCTCGCGGAAGTAAGCCGCCAGGTGGTCGACTGGTCGGGAGGCACGCGGATCGGCGAGGCCCTGCGGGCTTTCAACACCACCTGGGCGCGCAGGGTGCTGGGCCAGGGGGCTGTGGTGTGCATCGTTAGCGACGGCTGGGACAGGGGCGACCCCGCCATCCTTGCGGCGGAAATGGCTCACCTGCAAAGGTCGTCCTTCCGCCTGATCTGGCTCAACCCGCTGCTGGGGATATCGGGCTATCAGCCCCTCACGCGGGGCATGGCCGCCGCCCTCCCCTTCATAGACGATTTCCTCCCCGCCAACAACCTGAACAGCCTCCAGGCCCTCGCCGCCCTGCTCAGCAGCATGGACCTCAACACCCGGCCGGGACGCAGGCAGATGCCCACGTTCTAGGAAGCCTTTTCCGGAAAACGCCAAGACGCCAAGGTCTCATTGTATTGGCAGACCGGGACGCGCTCACCGGCTGGGGTGGTTTGCGGGCTTGGAGAGACGGAACCACCAAGGCACTAAGGACACCGAGATAGTACTGTGTTCAGAAAGGGACGAACCGCAAAGACGCAAGGAGCGCAAAGTTCGCAAAGAAGAATGAGGGCTTGGAACCGCGGAGGCGCGGAGGCGCAGAGGACGAATAGGGAATGAGTTTGGGGGAAGGACGGGCGGGTTGAACAGGCTCTTTGCTGTTTCGTCTGGGGCGGAGGCTGCTGTGTTGGGCCGGGAGCGGGGTGTGGTTTTGGGCGCGGGCAGCAAGGCGGCGTACTTGTGTTCGGAGAGCGGGGCGGTCGTGGGGTTGGTGGACTCCGGGGGGTTTGATGGGCCGGTTACGGTCAGGGTGCGAGGATTGGGGGCCGCGCTGGGAATGCTCGGGGACTGCGCCGGCAAGGGTTTCGAGGGCGACGGTGGCACGCTAAAGATTGCGGGCAAGGTGGAGATAGATCTGGGGCAGGCCGAACGGTGGGTTCCTCCCGATGTGAGCTTTGAGGGAGATGGGGAGAAGATTCGGAAGGCCGTGCGAGCGCTGGATGGCGCTATACAGGGGTCGGGGGTCGGGGGCCGGGGATCGGGGGTTGTAGGCGGACACCAACACCCAAGCCCCGATCTCCGACCCCTACTCTTGGCCTGGCAAGATCGGGATGCGGGCAGGACGGCGGGGGAGGCGGTGAAGTTGTTGGGCCGCGGACCTGGGCTCACGCCTTCGGGGGACGACCTGCTGGCGGGGCTGCTGGCGGTGCTGAGATGGGGGCGGGGGCGTTTGGAAGGCGTGGGCGGCGAGCGAGCCCTGGCGGTGGGCGATGCGACAGCGGAGGCGGTGCTGGCCGAGGCGCCCGTGAGGACCACCTGGTTGAGCGCCAGGCTGCTCGCCTACGCGGCGGAGGGGATATTGTTCGAGCCCGCGATGAGGCTGGGCGTGGTATTGGGGGCGGGCCGGATCGAGGAGGTGGAAGGGGCAGCAGGGAGGTTGTTTAGGTTGGGGCATAGCTCGGGGGTCGAAATGGCGTTGGGGATGTGGCTTGGGGCCGGTTTGGTTGATGGGCGCTACGAGGCCGGTCAGCAAGGTATTTAGGGGCGTTGTTGCAATTGGGCTCCCTGGCTCGGATTATTTGCTACTTGACCTGCCACAGTCTAAGTGTGCCGTCGTCGCTGCCGGACGCGAGCAGGGTCCCATCAGGGCTAAAGGCAACTGCTGTTACGTCACCGGTATGGCCCTTGTATTTGACCTCTCCGGTGCCGTCTACCCTCCATAGGAAAACCGAAAAGTCATCTACGTGCGCTTCGTCGGCGTAATGGCCCTCGCGGCGTCCGCTTCCGCTCGCGATTGATAGGCCGTCGGGGCTGAAGGCGATGCTGGTTACCGCCTCTCCTATGCTCCATGTTTGACGTGGGCGGTCGCCGCGGAGTAACCCAAAAGCCACAACGCCGGCAAGCGCCAGTGACAGCACTACTGAAGGTGCCAGCAATAATGTGGCTCGGGTTACTTTATTTTCCATAGCCTCACCGTGCCATCGTCGCTGC
>JBJMMB010000210.1:0-16787 GCA_045805005.1 Chloroflexia bacterium | reverse complement strand
TCTGGCGCACCTCGCCGCCAGGCGGGATGAACCCTCCCCCAGCGCCGCCGAGATAAGGGCCTGGAGGCGGCGACTGGGCATCATGCCCACCTACAAGATGGTCGACACCTGCGCGGGCGAGTTCGCGGCTTCCACCCCCTATTTCTACTCCACCTACGAGCACGAAGACGAGGCCGAGCCCCTACACGGCCCCAAGGTCATAGTGCTGGGCAGCGGCCCGATCCGCATAGGCCAGGGCATCGAGTTCGATTACTCCTCGGTGCACGCCGTGCAGGCCCTCCGCGGCGCCGGCGTGAAGGCGGTCGTAATCAACAACAACCCCGAGACGGTCAGCACCGACTACCACCTAAGCGACCGCCTCTATTTCGAGCCTCTCACGCTCGAAGAGGTTCTCAACGTCGTGGAGCACGAGCGCGAGGGCCTCCTAGGCGTCATCGCCCAGTTCGGCGGCCAAACTGCGCTCAACCTGGTGCGCCCCCTGGCCGCGCTGGGCGTCCCCCTGCTGGGCACCTCTCCGGACTCCATAGCCGCCACCGAGGACCGCAAGCGAATGGCCGGTGTCTGCGACCTCCTGGGCATACCCATCCCGACCTGGACTATAGCCCACAGCCAGGACGAGTTGGAGGCATTCGCGCCCCGTATTGGCTTCCCCGTGCTGGTCCGCCCCTCCTACGTGCTAGGCGGCTGCGGCATGAAAATAGTGCACGACCTGGAACAACTCCGCTCTTACCTCGGAGACCTGGCCCCCCACCTGCGCGAGCACCCCGTGCTCATCGACCAATTCCTCGAAGACGCCCTCGAAGTAGACGTTGACGGCATCTCCGACGGCCAGGACACCTTCTGCGTGATCATGGAGCAAATCGAGAAGGCCGGCATCAACTCGGGCGACAGCGCCTGCGTCCACCCACCACAAACCCTATCCCCGCATATCCAGCACCAGATCCGGGCGTACACGCAGGAGCTAGCCCGGCACCTCCAAATCAAGGGCCTCATCAACGTGCAATACGCTGTGAAAGGCGAGGAGGTCTACTTGCTGGAAGTCAACGCCCGCGCCTCGCGCACAGTCCCCTTCGCCAGCAAAGCCACCGGCGTCCCCTTGGCCCGCCTGGCCACGCGCCTGATCCTGGGCGAGCAGCTACGCGACCTTGAAATCGCCCCCCGCCGCCCGGGGCAAATATCGGTCAAAGCTGTAGTCCTACCCTTCGACAAGTTCCCCACCCTAGACCGCACCCTCGGCCCCGAAATGCAAAGCACCGGCGAACGCATGGGCACCGCCCCCACCTTCTCCGAAGCCCTCGCCAAAGCCGGCTACCAGGGTTGAGGACTGAGGACTGAGGACTGAGGACTGAGGACTGAGGACTGAGTAACTTACCCTACGCAGTGCTTTGAGGACCCCAAGTGAGTATTCGCTTCGTTCGGGGTCTCATTCATCAGGACCAATCTGTGAGACTCCATAGTGTTCCAGGCCAAGGTTGCTATCCAGCCCTAGCTCCAACCAACTCTCTACAGCGTCTATGACCGACGTTTCATTGATCTGACGGATGATTACCAGGCCAGGTGATAAGAACGAATCTTCATTCTCTCGCTCCATGTACTCCCTGATGAACTCCGGAATACTAGCGACGAAGGCGTATGAGCGGCCATCTTTTAGCTTCACGCCGAAATCGAAATTGCGAAATTTATGCTGAAGGTCTGGGTCAAAATAAGGATCTGCCTCCGCCTCCTCCGGCGTCAAATGCCCGTGAATATCGATTTCCTGGACATAAGCGTTGGCGAGAGAATACCGGGCCGGGAAAACATTGATTCGGGTCATTCTAGCTGCTCATGTTCGCTATTCCGCCACAAATATGCCCTATGATACCCTATTCCAGACCCTATTCTAGCAGACGATGCCGGTTTTGATGGGCATTCCAGGTAAATCAAAGAGGCGCGGAAGCGCAAGGACCATTTCTCTCAGTCCTCTGCGCCTCCGCGCCTCTGCGGTTCAATAAGACTTGTGGTCTTAGAGCTGTACTTTGTTATCTAGCCCTCAGCCCTGCCTACGCCGCCTGGTGGTCCGCGTTCATCTGAGGGACGAAAGCCTCAGGGCCCGCCTCGTTCCAGAGCCGCTCCACCGCGGCCCCGTCGATCCACAGGTTGTCGTCCTCGTCGAGCCAGGTCTCGTGGATCCTGAAGCGGATCGCGTAGTGGCCGTAGCCGGGCATCACTCTGTAGTTGCCCGTCTCGGGATCTCGGCGCAGACCGTCCAGGGTCTCGGGTGCATTTCCATTGTCAGCCATGCTACTCCTCCTCTCGATGCTCGCGGCCCCAAGCTCCAAAAAGCTAACAAAAAAAGGCCGCCCTCTGACTGAGAGCAAGCCGTCGCTCATGCCGGCAGCCGTTGCCGCTTTCTTATTGACAGTATCACACAGAGTGGCACCCCCTGTCAATAGGTCCACAGACCTCGTAACCCCTCACAACCCCAATCCTCAATTTCCCCATTTCCCCTCCTCCACGCACGACCTGCCCCCAAAATGGGGAAAATGGGAAAATTCCCATCCTCACCCCATCCTCCACTCATGCCCCATGTTGTATCAATCTGCCCCCAGGATACCCCGGGAAAACACCCCACCTGCCTCCCCACCGGTAGGGACCAATAACCTATACACCCCGCCCCACCGAATATGGTACTATTACCCTGAGCAATTCATTCTATCTGAGGAGTAATAGTCGCCTGAGACTATCTAGATCGGGACCGGATTCTATGTCTTCCAAGCGCTCGTTACTGGCCCTGGCTCTACTGGCCGGAGTATTCCTGCTGCCTTTTGGGCCGGGGACGCGTGCCGCACCCGCCGCAGCCGATCCCGCCCTCGCGGGATGGAGCGAGCCGGTAAACTTGTCGCGCAGCCCCATGTACGATAACGCGCCTGCGGTGGCTGGCTCGCCCAATGGCGCGGTGACCATCGGTTGGGAGCGGCGCGTCCCCAGCGAGCCGAGCGCAAACCAGATCATCGTTGCCGGTAACTCCTCGCTGGGTGCAGGTTTCCAGCAGCAGCAGTTGGCCCAGAGCGCGCCTGCGAAATCCAGCGGCAGCGTGCGCATGGGCCACGACACCCTGGGCCGCAAGCACATGGTCTGGTGGCAGTTAGACGGCTCGACCGTGTGCAACTACTATGCGCGCATCGAGGCCGACGGCCGCACCTCCATCCTGGAGAAGGTGCCCGGCACCTGCGGCCTGAACCTTAAGAACACAGCTATGGCGGTGGCCGCCGACAACAGCGTGCACGCCCTTTTCGGGAGGAACCTACAAAACATCCTCTACTGGGCGCGCACTGACGCCGGCTGGGTGGCCCAGGGCGAGCAAATCCCCGGCACCCAGCAGCCCGAGCACCTGGCTATAGGCGTCACCACGGGCGGGACGGTGATGGCCGCCTGGAAGGACCTCTCCGAGGGCGGCTGGACCGACATCTACGGCTCTACCCGGCGCGGCCCCGGCAACTGGAGCCCCGAGCAAGACCTCTCCGAGGGACTCAGCCCCGGCTGCGCGGGCAACTCGATTACCTACTACCCGTCGCTGGCCGCCGACCCGTCCGGGGGTATGAGAATGTCCTGGTCCGACGAGAGATGCGACCCGCGCAACCCCGATCCGCCCTTCCGAGAGATATACTACCGCGAGTGGACCCCCGGCGAAGGCTGGGGCAAGCCCCCCGTGAGGGTCACCCACATGGCGGGTAACTCGCTGCTGAATGCCATAGCCGTGGACGCGGCGGGCACCGCGCACATTGTGTGGGCGAACACAAACGGTTCCACAATTAACATCTACTACACCAGCGGGCGGGGCACCACCTTCGCCCCGCCGGTAGCCCCCTTCGCAGGCTGGGCGGGCCGGGGCTATACCAAAGACCTGGCCCTCGACTACAACGCCGGCTACCTGCACCTGGTGTTCGATAGCGACCGCGA
Organism: Chloroflexia bacterium; assembly: GCA_045805005.1. Taxonomy (GTDB): domain Bacteria; phylum Chloroflexota; class Chloroflexia; order QHBQ01; family JADMIH01; genus JADMIH01. The sequence goes on along the minus strand of JBJMMB010000210.1, from coordinate 12,848 downwards.
CGACCCTCAGAAGGAGAACTATTACAGCTTCAAGCAGGTAGGCCCGCCCCCCGGCCCACCGCCCACGCCTACCCCCCAACCTCCGCCACAACCGCCTCCTCCCCCGCCGCCTTCGGCCCTGAACCCGCCTGTCCCCGTCCCCGGCGCCGGCAGTGCCACCTTCCCCCAGACCGGCGGGACGGTCACCGGCCTCTTCCTCCAATACTGGAACAGCCACGGCGGCCTCGCTCAGCAGGGCTACCCCATATCGAACCCCATGGGCGAGATATCGAGCCTGAACGGCAAGCTCTACACCGTGCAGTATTTCGAGAGGGGCGTGTTCGAGTACCACCCCGAGAACCAGCCCCCCTTCAACGTCCTCCTCTCCCAGCTCGGCACCTACCTGTACAAGAAGAAGTACCCCGGCGGGGCTCCAGGCCAGGTGCCCGACCGTAACAACGGCCGACTCTTCCCCGAAACGGGGCACTGGCTGGGCGGGGGCTTCAAGCAGTACTGGCAGTCCCACGGCGGCCTGGTCCAGCAAGGCTACCCCATCTCCGACGAGTTCCAGGAGCGCAGCGACCTCGATGGCAAAACCTACATAGTGCAGTACTTCGAGCGGTCAGTGATCGAGTGGCACCCCGCCAACCAGGACCCGTACAAGGTGCTCCTGTCGCTGCTAGGCGTCTTCCAGTTCAGGCAGCGCTACGGCACTTAGCTTTACGGGATAGTTGGAGGAGACTTCATACGCATCGAGCTAAGATGTGGTGCGCATGGTTGAGGGCCTTGTAGAACTCATCTCAAAAACGGGCACGGAGTAGAATGACGATGCAGCCAAGCTTCACGAAACCGGCGAAGTTCTCAACATGACGCTCGTACCGCACAACCACCTTGCGGAAGTTACCAAGCCAGGCGAAGAAGCGCTCGACTTTCCAACGCCTCTTGTAGCGGCGCAGCTTCCTGCCGTCCTGTGTCTTCGGCTTGCTGCGATTGCGCCGGTGAGGAGCAATCATGTCGATGCCCATCTGCTTCAGTTCGGCGTCAAGTGGGTCAGAGTCATAAGCTTTGTCTCCCACGAGCCGCGTCGGAGTGCCTCCAACATAGGATGCTTGGAGAGTGTGCTGCACAAGGGTGACTTCATGTGGAGAAGCACTTTCAATGTGTATGGCGAGTGGAAGAGAAGAGCCGTCTGCAATTGCCATGATCTTCGTACCCTTGCCCCGCTTGGTCTTTCCAGCACAGAGCCCCCTTTTTTCGCCACCACAAAGGTGCCGTCGATGAAACACTCTGATAGGTCGATATCTCCTCGCTCCTGCAGGTCCTGGGCGAGTGCTTGCAGCACTCGGTCCAGCACTCCTGAGCGTACCCACTCCTGGAAACGCCGGTGGCAGGTCTGGTATGGTGGGTATCGGTCTGGCAAGTCGGCCCACTGTGCTCCTGTACGCAGAATCCACAAGATGCCGTTGAGCACTTCTCGTGCATCACGCCGAGGTCTGCCTTTGCCATCCGCACGTGGGGCAGGTTCTCCTTCCTTGATGATTGGTCCCACAAGTGCCCACTGTTCATCTGTTACTTCCAACGTCGTCGGTACTCCTGAAGAGAGATTCCCTTCAGAATACCATTTTTGAGATGACTTCTAATTACTTCCGCCTCCGGCGAATTACGAATTACGAATTAGCTTCAATCCAAATCGTAATTCGTAATTCGTAATTCCGCGAAGCGGGAAGTAATTAGTAATTCGCGCAGCGGGGGGCCGAGCCGCGTACCACCGCGAGCAGCACCTCGGCCCCGTCATGCTTGCCCACGAACGAGGTTACGCCCGCGGCGTGCGCCCTGGCCCGTACCGACCGGTTGTCGTGTATGGTTAGTATTACCACCCTGGTGCGCGGAGCGGCGCCCCGGAGAGCGGCGGCCGCGGCAATCCCATCGATGCCCGGCATCTGGAAGTCGAGCAGCACCACGTCGGGCTGCAATCTCATTACAAGGTCCAGAGCCTCTGCTGCGTCCTTCGCTTTGCCTACGATGCACAGGTCCGGTTCGAGGGCAAAATATTGCTGCAGGGCCTCCAGTACTGAAGGTTGGTCGTCTACAAGAACAATTGTTATCATGTTGTGTTCCCGAATGTAGTGTGCTAATCTGTATATAGTGTAATAAGGATGACGGCTGTGCGCGCCCTCAAGAGAACGTATAATGGGCACCACTTTGTATGCAGCGTCTGCTACTCCAATAGATGTAGTGCGATCGGAGGTATCCTGTCTATGCCGATACGCGTCTTAATTGCCGATGATCACAACATAGTGCGCAAGGGGCTATCCACATTTCTGAACCTTCAGTCAGACCTCGAGATAATCGGGGAGGCGGGGGACGGCGAGGAGGCCGTACAGATAGCCCAACAACTCAAGCCCGATGTTGTGCTGATGGACATCAAGATGCCCAGGATGGACGGCATCGCGGCCACCGCCGTAATCCGCCGCGAGCTGCCCGATACCGAGGTGATAGCCCTTACAAGCGTGCTGGAGGATGCCTCGGTGGTAGGCGCGATCAGGGCCGGGGCGATTGGCTACATCCTGAAGGACGCCGAGGCCGACGAGTTGGTCCGCGCCATTAAAGCGGCTGCTGCGGGCCAGGTGCAACTCTCACCGCAGGCAGCCGCCCGCCTCGTGCGCGAAGTGCGCGCCCCAGAAGGCAACGAACCCCTCAGCCAGCGTGAACTGGACGTCCTCAAGCTACTGGGCGAGGGGAACTCCAACAAGGAGATCGCCCAATCGCTGAGCCTGAGCGAGAAAACGGTTAAGACTCACGTTTCCAATGTCCTGGGCAAGCTAAACGTGCCCAGTCGCACCCAGGCCGCACTCTATGCCGTGCGCATCGGCCTGGTGTCGCCTGAGGTATACGGCCGCAAGGCGGCCAGGTAACAACGCCACATCGCAAGAAAGAACGACCGCCCGAGCGGCCGTTTTTATTTAGAGCGCATAACAAACCCTCTAGCGCGAACCAACTATGGTAGGGGCGAACCTTGTGCTCGCCCATAGCTATCAAGCTAAGAAATAGTAAGCAGGTTTTCGAGGCAATTACGCCTGTAGAGGCAAGCCCCCGTTGCCTGCCCTGGCTGCCGACCACGGACGTTGGTGGTATGCGGCCAGGGCAGGCAACGGGGGCTTGCCCCTACACAAGTGCCTTTTTCGCGCCTGTATGGTCCTCCAACTGACACACCGGTCCTTAGCCTGATCGCTATGAGTGGGCCGTTGGTCGTGTCCCGCATTAAGACTTTTGGGGTATCCCCATGCACTGCGAAAGCTACTGATGAGAGTAGTTCTTACTCCGCTGTTCCCAACAGAGGCGAGGGGATATTCTTGGGCTAACGCGATGCATCGTATCCTGGCCTTTTACGAATATCGGGACGGAAATAGCGGGACATAACCACAAACGAACAAAGGAGACCTCGCGATGAACAATCGACTAGAGATGAGGGGCGCACGATCATTTGCGCCGAAAGCGATCAAAGCAATTAAGGCGGCCGCCCTTCTCGCCCTTCTTGCCCTGCTGGGCGGCATGGTGGCGGTAAGCACAACCGCGGTTGCCGGGGCGCCTTTGTCCCCCGCTTCGTCTGGCGACCTTGATCCCACCTTCGCCTACGGGGGCGGTATCGCTGTCGACTTCGGCGGGACCGACGATATGGCTTACGGTATGGCGCTTCAATCAGGCGGCAGGATAGTGTTGGCGGGCGAAGCTCGACCTAACCCGCAAAGCTTTACCGATTTTGCTCTTATTCGTCTTTCCCCCGATGGAGACATCGACACCGGTTTCGGCATCGGGGGCGGGGTTTCCACATCCTTCAACCCCTTCTTTGGATCAGGCGCTCGGGCGGTCGCCGTACAGAGCGACGATAAAATCGTGGCGGTAGGCTTCGGGCGCAACCCGGCGCGTGCCCACGACACGTTCGCCATCGCTCGCTACAACGCCGACGGCTCGCTCGATACAGCTTTTGGTAACGGCGGCAAGGTGCTCACTGCTATTGACCCCCAGACCGGCGCCGGACGCGATGATATCGCTCACGCCGTCGCATTTGCTCCCGGCGACAAGATCGTAGTTGCCGGAGTGACGGGCGGCTTCCTGGCGGACTTCGCGGTGGCGCGCTACAACTCGGATGGCTCGCTTGATACTACTTTCGGCAATGGCGGCATTGTCATTACCGACATAGGGGGCGAGGACAGCGCGAACGCGGTGGCTGTGCAGCCCGATGGAAAGATCCTGGTCGGCGGAGAGGGCTGGACAAGCGGCAGCAGCCAACAGAACTTCACGCTCGTACGCTACAATACCAACGGCAGCCTCGATACGAGTTTCAGCGGGGGTATAGTCACCACTGATTTCAGGGGCGGCAGCGATCGCGCTTACGGCATCGTAACACGGCCCGACGGAAAGATCGTGCTTGGCGGCACGGCGCAAATCAGCGGTGGGTGCAACCCTAACCCCTGCGAGCGGTATGGCTTTGCGCTGGCCCAGTACAACTCGAACGGTACTCTTGATACCGGTTTCGGCGACGGCGGCAAGCGCGACCTTGATTTCCTCGCATCGTCGGGCGCCTATGCCCTCGACAGGCTGAGCGACGGCAGGCTGGTGCTGGCAGGCCATTACGGCAACACCGACTTCGCCCTCGCCCTTTTCAATGCAAATGGTAGCCTCGACGCCGGCTTCGGGGATACGGGGCTGGTGAGGACCACGTTCGGCAACGACGCAGACAACGCGTACGCCGTGCGCGTACAGCCTGACGGCAAGATCCTGGCTGCGGGCCATGCGAACGCGTCCTCCAGCAGCTATGACTTCGACTTTGCGGTCACGCGATACCTCGTGGAGGGGACCATATCGCCGACGCCTACCCGTACGTCCACCTCAACGTCCACCCCGATGCCTACCCGTACGTCCACCCGGACGCCCGCGCCCGCATCTATCCTGGTTGGGCACGTAATGTGGCAGAGCCGCCCGGCCCAGCCCAGCGGGTTGCAGCAGATACCCATCACCCTGACGCTCAAATCGGGGGCGACGGAGGTGAACTATCCCGCTCAGACCACCACTGCCGGCGGCTACTTCACCGTATCGGTGAGTGCCCTGCCAAACCGTGCATACAACTGGAGGGTGAAGAGCGCGCAGCAGGGTGCCGGCCCTCTCGACTACAATCCCGGCTTCCTGGCGGTAAGCGGCACCCTCACCCTCGCTGGCGCGCCCGTCACAAACGTAGAAATGGGCTTGCAGAGGTCGGGTGACGCCGACAACAGCAACGTGGTCAGCGCCTCCGACTTCGCCATCCTCAAGGCTGCCTTCGGCAAATCGATGGGCCAGGCGGGATACGACAACCGGGCCGACTTCACAGGCGAAACGGTGGTCAACTCGAGCGACTTCACCGCCCTCAAGGCCAACTTCGGCTTTGGTGGGGCTGGGTCCATCAGCCCCAACCCGTAGAGGGGCGGCAACTAGAAGGCCCAGGCAACCGTGTTCAAGCGCTGCCTGGGCTACACACTACACACTGGCCTGGCAAGCATGGCCTTCGGACAAGGTAATTTGAGTGCACAGCGACAAGCAACTGCCGGGACCCTGATCGACCAGAGTCCCGGCAGCTTGAGTGCAACCAGACGCAAAATCCAGCCAGGGATGGAGAAGACAGAGTCCATGAGTCTCTACCGGCTCTCGGCATCGCCAACATTAGGTTGCCCGGTCATCGACCGCAGGAAAACGAACAGGCTCTCCAGGTCGGTGAAATGATGCTGCTCCCGCGTCAGCGGAGACTCCACAGACGCTAACCACTTCCCGGCCTCACCTTCTCCCGACATAGATCACATCCTCAACAGGTACGACACGTATGATGCACCGCTACTGTATTCTGACCCTTCAGGTCCTTTGGGCATTATTAGCTCCTTGGTCTTATCGCTACCGCTGCTGCCAGGGATCCGGGATCAGGGTCAGTGTCCGCCTACAACCCGTGATACTGATCCCTGATCCCGGATCCTGAAGCGGAGCGCCGGTGCCGGTGGGGAACCTACTCATGATTCGCCACCTGCAAGGCGCTCTCGATAGCCTGCTCCACGCCCATCGCACGGCCCTCCTGAATCGCCTTCTCGAACTCTTCTTCGCCCAGCCCCGCGCGGGCGGAGGCTACTCCCTGCTCGTAGATCATGCCATCCGCTGGGTCCATAACGGCGCCGATACTCTCCAACAACGCCTCTGCCGCTCCAAGCAACTTCGCCCCCACATACGCAGTCGGCAGTAGCAGGAGTGGAGGGACGGCGGCAGTGGGCAGTATGGGCTCGGGCGCTTCACCGCCGACTGCCGACTGCCGACTGCCGACTGCCACTCCTCCCAGCCCCACCAGGCACCTGATGGTGCCGAGCTTCTCCCTCAACTCCCGCTGCAGTACCAGGCTCTCTCTATACCGAGCGCCCGCAGTGACATAATCCCCTTGGCTATAGGCCCAACTCCCCAGGTTGCAGAGCGATGCGGCAATACCGCTCTTATCCCCCAATTTCCGGCGCGTAGCCAGGGCTTGCTCGTACAACGATAGGGCAGTAGCATAATCCCCCTGGGAATGGGCCACGCTCCCCAGGCTGTTGAGGGTGAGGGCGATGCCCCCCTCCTCCCCTAACTCTCGCCGGATAGCCAGGCTCTCCTCGAATAACGAGCGTGCGGAGGCGTAATCACCCTGGAAACGAGCTATCTCACCCAGACCACTGAGCGCCGCACAAACGCTGCGTTTATCCCCCAGCTCCCTGCTGAGAGCCAGGCTCTCCTCGTATATTGACCGTGCCGCTGCGTTGTCTCCCTGGTCCCTTGCCACCATGGCTAGATTGGCGAGCGATCTGGCAATGCGGTCCTTATCTCCCAACTCCCGGTGGAGGGCCAGAACCTCTTCATTTATGGCACGGGCCGCTCCGTAGTCCCCCTGGCTATAGACCACAAGTCCCAGGTTGTGCAGCGACTGGGAGATGCCCCGCTCATCCCCTAGCTCACGATTGATGGCCAGGCCCTCCTCGTAGAATGAGCGCGCCGCTGCGTAGTCCCCTAATCGCCACGCCAGGGTGCCCGCCCCGTTGAGCGCCCTGGCCCGCGTCGCTTTCGATGCCTCGTCGGCGGGAGCATCGGAAAGCGCCCCTTCTAAAAGTTCCCGCCCTTCCCTATAGTACCCCCGCAAGAACCAGAAGGGCCATAAGACCGCTGCCATACGCAGGCCAAGATGGGGGGGCTGGGGGTCAGCCTGCGATCCCAGCCCCCAGCCCCCAGCCCCCAGCCCCCTCGTCCAGCGCAGCGCCGCCCGGAAGTTGTCGTGCTCTTGGTCCAATATGGCGAGCCAGGTTTCGGTGTCGGGCCCCGATAAATATCCATGGGCCCGCTCTGCCAGCTCAAGGAAATGGGCGGCGTGGGCGGCCTGTGCTTCTTCCTGCTCTCCCGGCACCGCCTGGAGCTGCTCGGCTGCATACTGGCGCACCACTTCGTGCAAATTGAAGCGCCCCTCCCCTTCCCGCCGGACGAGCGATTTATCAACGAGAGATAGCAGGGAAAAGATCGCGGCCCCCGCGACCTTCTCCGCTGCATCTTCGTCCCACCCACCCCGAAAGACCGATAGCCTCCGTAGTATCTGCTGCTCGCCTTCCGTGAGCAGGTTCCACGAGTGATTGAACACCGCTCTCAGGCTGCTATGCTGCGCGGATGCGTCCCGGGACGACGATTTAAGGAAGTCCAGGTTGCCTCTGATCGATTCGGCTATCCTGGCGGGTGGGAAGTGGCGCACCCAGGCCGCCGCCAACACGATACCCAACGGCAGACCCTCCACGAGTCTGCATATGTCAAGCACACCCTGAGCATTCTCCGCCGAAAGCACAAAACCGGCTTGCACCCGCTGCGCCCGCTCCACGAACAAGCGCACAGCACCATACTGTGCAGCAGGCAGTACGGCGTACTGCTGACTGCTGACTGCTGACTGGTCGGTCTGCGGGTACGGCAGCCCCAGCACGTCAACTAGATACTCTGCTTGCAGATCGAGATGCTCCCTGGAGGTGACCAGCGTGGTTACCTTTGGAGCGTTCTTGAGGATAGAAATCAATAACTCAGTGCCGCTCTCACCGGTCTCAACCGGGGTTGCGTCGTCACGAGCACCACCACCCAGCAAGTGCTCGAAGTTATCGAGCACCAACAGCATTTCCTTATCTCGCAAGTATTCGAGCAGTTGAGCTTCCGGCGGTAGCGAGCCTCCAAAACGCAGCCCCACAGCCTGCGCGATGCTCGAAGCCAGCAATTCGGGCCCGCTCACCGCGGCCAGGGGGATATAGCGAACCCCATCATCAAACGTGTTTACCTGTTCGGCGGCGGCTTGTATCGCCAGCCTGGTCTTTCCAACCCCGCCCAAGCCAACAAGGGTTATCAAACGGTAGTCGGGGCTGTCCAGTAATTCGTTGATGCGCGCCAGCTCTTCTTCGCGCCCGATGAATGGGTTCAACGGCTGAGGGAGATTGGATTCAGGGATCACGGGTCTGGGATCAGGGATCAGCGGCTGCTTACCACCCTGATCCCTGATCACCTCGAAGAGCGCCGTGGTTTGCGCTTCCGGCTCGAGGGCGAACTCTTGGAGCAACACCCGCCGGCACGTCTCGTATTGGGCGATAGCCGCGCTCCGCTGCCCCTGGACGGCCAACAGCTTCATCGCCTGCCGGTGGGCCTCTTCGCGCCACGGCTCCATCTCCAACTGGCGATACACATATCGGAGCGCTTCGCTATGCTCAGCCCGCTTCTCATGATAAGTCGCCAGGCTCTCGAACACCTCCAGGGCCTGCCTGCGCAGCGCCTCCCGCTTGAGCACCAGCCACTCATCGAATGCCTGGCTGTCTTCCAGGAAGAAACCGGCGAGCAGGTCGCCACGATATATTTCGGCGGCCCTGAGGAAGCGCCCATGACAGGTAGTGCAGTATTCCAGCTTGCGGTGCCGGTGGGTGCGGCACGCCTCCACCAACTCGCTGAATTCGTCTACGTCCAGGCGGTAAGTGTCCGTATCGAGTTGCAGCGTCTGCGAGGTGACGAGCAAGAGCGGCGGCAGGTTCACGTTTGCTCCCTCGCCCAGCGCCTGCCGCAGCCTGTGGATGGCTTGCCGCAAGCTGATGAGAGCGTCCGAGTCGGGGTAATCAGGCCAGAGCAGGCCGGCCAGAGCTTCGCGGCGGTGGGGCTGGCCGCTACGCTCGTCCCTACGGGTGCCTTCCACAGCCAGGTAGGCGAGGAGCGCGCGCACCTTATCGGCCGCAAAACCGCTAACCGGTTGACCGTCAAGGGTGACCTCGAACGGACCGAGGAAGTTGAGTTGCAGTTGCGCAGAGCGGCTGCGCCGTGTATCCGCACCCGAAGGAAGACCAGGCATGCCATGGAACCCGTGGAGAACACAACCACCTGGCAACGAGCTGAGTTGCGCGCGTCGTTGCCTGGATAACTATACAACCTGGCGCTCCCGGAGTGCAAGGAGAGAAAGGGCATTAACGATTTTGTCACGCCGTGTGGATATAGTGCGGGTATCTCGCAAAACTACTGAAGGGAGCAAAGGAAATGACCAGGCATATTCGATTGTGGACTATAGGAACCGCGGTATTGCTGATGCTTGTATTAGCAGGCGCACATGATATGGCGAATACGGCTAACGCCCAGGCCCCAGGCAGTCTACCGGCATCGGCATCGGGGGCAGCGGGGCAGACACAGGGAGCACAGGGAGCACAGGGAGCACAGGGAGCACAGGGAGCACAGGCGGCGAAGATAGCGCCCGCCCTTCAGCAGCGCTTCAGCGGGCAGCCGAGCGCTCACCTTCAGTATTGGGTGATCCTCAAGGACCAGGCCAACACCGCCAACAACATCCCCAACTCAAAGTGGGCTGATAAGGGGTGGTATGTATACAACACTCTCGTAAATAAGGCGCATGACACCCAGGCCGCCCTGCTTGCCCAACTGGGCACTATGCAGAGCGCGGGTAAGGTGAGCCGCACCGAGAGCTTCTGGATCATCAACTCTGTCGCGGTGGAGGGAGACCTTGCCTCCGCCCAGGCCATGGCTGCATCTGTGGATGTGGCCCAAGTCACGGAGCTGCCCGCCCTCTCGATGGCTAATGCCCCCGCCACCCTCTCTGCAAAGGGTCAGGCCGTTGTAAACCAGGCGCTTGCGCAAGCCAAAGCGGACACGAACAAAGGGCGAAGCGCTCAGGGCGCTCAGACCAATCCGCTCTCGCCTCTCTATGTCCAGCCCAACATAAGCGCGGTCCATGCGCCGCAGGCGTGGGCACAAGGCTACGATGGCACGGGTGTCGTGGTCAGCTTGATGGATACGGGCGTGCGCTGGACGCATGAGGCCCTTACCTCCCGCTATCGCGGCAACCTCGCCCCGCCCGACCCCTCCCACATCCACGACTACAATTGGTATGATGGCTACCTCGCCTCTACCGTGCCCATTGATGATCAACAGGGTGGCGCCACGTTCGTCATGGGGGTTATAGCAGGCAATTCGCCCAACGCCACCTATGGCAACATCGGTGTGGCGCCGGGAGCCATGTGGACCACGGTGCGCGTCTGCGGCCTAGGTGGGGCCCAACAGTGCGATGCCTGGGCCGCTCTGCGCGGCCTCCAGTGGACGCTGGCCCCCACCCGCGTAGGCGGCACACTGGACCCTCGCCCCGACTTGCGCCCCCGTGTCTCCGTCAACGCATGGGTTGGCCACGGTTGCGACCAGTTTTGGCGCCCGGCGGTGCAGAACTGGGTCAACGCGGGCATCTTCCCTGCCTTCGCCAACGGGGATGACGGGCCGGGAGCGGGTTCAGTTGCTTTCCCTGCCGCCTACCCCGAGGCGTGGGGCACGGGCGACCTGGACACCAGCGGTTCTAACTGGACCATCGCCTCTACCAGCGGCCGTGGTCCCAGCTCATGCGATGGCTCCCTGCGCCCTCAGGCCGTTGCCCCCGGAGTAAACATCACCTCGTCCCGTGGAACCGCTGACGACACTTACGACTCCACTGCCATCGGCACTACCGAGTTGGCCGCGGCGCACGTAGCTGGAGCGGTGGCCCTCTTGCTGCAGAAGAACCCTAACCTCACGGTGCCGCAAGTGATGTCGGCCCTCACAAGTACAGCGTTCTTCACCTCGACCTGGGGCACTCGCCCCAACAACGACTACGGTTACGGACTGATCCAGGCTGATGGCGCGCTCAATGCGGTGACGTGCTCCCCCGGTCCTAACCAGGTCTCGCTGTACGCCAATACCAACTATGGAGGGGCCTGCATCTCCCTGGGCGTTGGAAACTACCCCAACCCTTCTCTCTTCTATGCCCTGGGCGATAACAACGCCGAGTCGATCAGGGTGGGAAGCGGCGTGCGGGCAGTGCTCTTCCAAAACGTCACCTTCGGCGGCGTATCAGAAACGCTCACCGCCGACGACTCCGACCTGAGCAACAACGTTATCGGAGCCAATACCGTTTCCTCGGCGCAGGTTCAGGCTTTGCCGACTACCAGCACGCCTACCCAAACCCGCACGCCCACCGCCACTCCTACCATCACGCCGCAAGCCTGCGGGTCCATAAACAACTATGCCTTTACTTCCTCTACTGGGGCTGCCCTGGTGCCGGGCACGGCGGACATCGGCAACCACTGCGACGACTGCATCACGACCATCACCCTGCCTTTCTCCTACAGGCTGTACGGGCAGACCTTTACCACCGTCAACGTCTCCTCTAACGGTAACCTCCAATTCGCTAGTTCCAACACCGCATTCCACACTACTAACTGCCTCCCCTTCTCCGGCTTCAGCTACGCTATCGCTCCGCTCTGGTGGAACCTGTACACGGCCGACACGGCGGGCGGGCAGGGCATCTTCACCTCGGTCTCGGGCACGGCGCCCAACCGCATCTTCAACATCGAGTGGCGGGCCAGCACTTGTTGTAACGGTGGGGTCGTCTTCGACTTCGAGACACGCCTGTACGAGGGGCAGGGCCGCTTCGACTTCGTGTACGGCACCCTGACCGGGTTCAACGGCGATCAAGCCGGCGTGGGGGTGCAGAGGGACACGGGCAGCCAGTACACCCAGTACGAGTGCAACGCCCCCAGCGTGTCGGAAGGCTTGCAGCTCACCTTCACCCGGTCCGACTGTGTGACGACCACCCCTACCCATACTCCCACCATCACACCTACTGCCACCAACACGCCTATCGTTTCGTACACGCCCACGATGACTTACACGCCCGTGCCATCGTGCCTGTCGCCGGGGTTCGCCGCGCCTACCAACTACGCTGTGGGCGGTGTCTCGGTCGCGGTAGCTACAGGGGACTTCAACCGCGACGGCAACCCCGACCTGGCTGTAACCGGTTTTTCCTCCAATACGGTATCCGTGCTGCTGGGCACCTCAACGGGCAGCTTTGGGGCCGCCAACAACATTATTATGCCCGGCTACCCCGACGGCGTGGCGGTGGGCGACCTCAACCGCGACGGCAACCCCGACCTGGCCGTAACGGGTAATGTTATTATGCCCGGCTACCCTGACGGCGTGGCGGTGCTCCTTGGCAACGGCTCAGGTGGGTTCGGGGCAGCTACCCGCTTCGGCGTGGGTACATCGCCCGCCTCCATAGCCATAGGCGACTTCAACAGAGACAGTAATCCCGACCTGGCCGTGGCCAATACCAGGTCGGGCAACGTATCGGTGCTGCTGGGCAGCGGCTCAGGTGGGTTCGGCGCGGCCACTAACTTCACAGCGGGCACCGGCCCTTCATCAGTGGCGGTGGGCGACTTCACTGGGGACGGCAACCCCGACGTGGCCGTGAGCAATTTTTACTCTAATAACATATCGGTGCTGCTGGGTAGCGGCTCAGGTGG
>JBJMMB010000209.1:0-8933 GCA_045805005.1 Chloroflexia bacterium | reverse complement strand
TCTCTACGCGGGCTGGGCGCTGGGATTTTGGATTTTGGATTTTGGATTTTGGATTAGGCGCAAATCAAAAATCAAAAATCAAAAATCAAAAGTGATGAGCCTTTCCATTTTGCTTGCTTCCGCCCTATCGATGGCCTTCCTGGCTCAGTGCTTGTTTCTGGCGCTGCCGGGGTTCGCGAATGCATTCAGGTATGAGAGGCGGTATATGGACGGCAAGGCGGAACTGGCGAGAGGGGATTACTCGGCGGCGCTGGGCGACTTCGCCGGGGCCGCGGAGATCGACGGGGCATGCGCTTGTCTTTACCGAGACATTGGCCTGGCGCACGGTGGATTAGGAGAGGCGGATAAGGAGAGGGCTGCCTACGCGCACGCACTGTCGGTTGAGGAGCACGATTGGCGGACACGCGCTTTGTTGAGTGACCGGCTGAGAGCCGCTGGCGACCCGCGGGCCGCCAGCCCTTTGGCCCTTACGCGACCGGAGTTCCGGGCCCAGCAGCAGGCCTGGGCCTGGGAGCACCTTTCGCCTCCAGGTGAGCCGGTGGTGGACGTGGGGGCCGCCGACATAGGGTACGTGAAGGGCTTTGAGTCGGCGGAGAGCGAGCCGGTAGCTGGAGGTGGGGAGTTAACTTACAGGTGGAGCACGCCGCGCAGTTCCGTGCGCTTGCCGGTGCCGGCGGGTGAAGGGAAGTTGCGAATGATGATTCGCTGGCACTCGCTTGCCTGGCCCGGCAAGCCGGACCCGAACGCTACCGTTCGTGTGCTGGTCAACGGCGTCGACGCGGGCACGCTGGCGGCCCACCCAGGCTGGGAAGAAGCCGGCCTGGACCTACCCGACTTGGCCGCTGGCTCGATAGCCGTGATAGAATTACAGGCACCCGTTGCGAGGCCACCCGGCCCGGAAACGAGGAGCCTGGGGGTGGCGGTGGACCGGGTGGAGCTTGTAACCTCGCCCCGTAATTAAGGTACTGTCGTGAGAGATCTGTTGCAGACCATTGCCAGGGGGGCGGCCTGGAAGCTGGGTGCTGATTTGCTCGGCCGGGCGCTCCAATACGTGCTTCTATGGGCAGCAGCCCGCAGCCTGGGGCGGGCCGACTTCGGCGATTTCACCTTCGGGCTCAGCGTGGGGCTGATGCTGGCCCAGGTGGCCGATTTTGGTCTGCAACTGTTTGTGCAGCGGGAGCTTTCTCGCCAGGCAATACCTGGCGCTACGGCTCGGCCTTACTTCGCTGACGAGCGTGCCGCCTCGCGGCTGGTGGGTGGGGGGCTGGCGATAAAGTCGGCCCTATCAGTCGTGGCAATGGCCCTCATGGCGGCGTTCGTGCTCGTGGAGCCTGTGGGCAACAAGGGCGCGCTGCTCCTGGTGGGTTTCTCGTTGGTGCTAGCGACGGGCCTCGCTTACCTGTGTTAGTGCTTCCGGGCTCTGGGGAGGCTGAAGAACGAGGCCCTGGCCTGGTTGCTGGCCAGGGCCACTAACCTGGCCCTCGGCCTGGGCGTGCTTCTCGTGGGTGGAGGCGTCTGGGGCCTGGCTGTGGTGGGGAACCTGGCCATGCTGGCAGCCATAGTGTTCAGCTACCGGCGACTGTCGGTATTCGTGCGCCCGGCGTGGAGGGTTGACCGCCCCTACTGGCGGCGGATGCTGGGTCAACCCACGGCCATTGGCGTCGGGGTGATATTCAGTATAATATCGTTCAGGGTTGATAACTTGCTCATTCCACCCTTCTCGGGAAGTGGGGCGTTGGGACTCTACAACGTGGCATATAAGTTGTTCGAGCCGAGCCAGATACTCCCCGCCACGCTGCTCGCGGCCACCTTCCCGTTGCTGTCCCAGGCGCACATTTCGGGAGGTACCGAGCGGTCTTCCTTCAAGAGGCTCCTCGCGCACAATCTCTGGATCTTGCTGGGCCTGGCGAGCGCGATCACGCTGCTTATTGTGGCCTTCTCAGGCCCGGTCGTGAACCTCCTTTATGGTATACAATATGCCGGATCCGCGCCGGTATTGCGGATACTTGCCCTGGCCTGCATACCCATGTATTTGAACTACGCGCTCACGCACGCCCTCACGGCAATCGACCAGCCGCGGCTGTATGCTATCTTCACTCTAGTGACCATTGCTATCAACGTGGCCGCCAACCTCGTGCTGCTGCCTACCATAGGGATCGAGGGGGCCGCCTGGGCGACCGTTATTACGGAAGTAGCCCTGTTCGCTCTGTGCGCCCTGGCGGTGTTCCGCCTGCTGAGAAGCACAGAAACAGTAGGCAGCCGGCAGCCGGCAGCCGGCAGTAGTGATGGGCAGATACTGCCTACTGCCGACCGCTTACTGCCTGCTGCGTCGGAGAGCGCGGAGACTTTGCCGTGAGCAGCACAGAAACAGTCGGCAGCCGGCTGCCGGCTGCCGGCAGTAGTGATGGGCAGATACTGCCTACTGCCGACCGCTTACTGCCTGCTGCGTCGGCCCTCTCCACTCTCACAGACCGGTTACTGTTTGGGGCCCTCTTGCTCGTGCTGGCGATGAGCCCTTTCGAGGCGGGCTACCGGCCGCTCTCGCGCTTCTTCGCGGCTAGGCTGACCAACCTGGAATTGACGCTGCTGGTGCTCACGGCGGCCTGGTTGCTCAGGCTGGTGATGGACTCGGGGGCGAGGTCGCGCCTGATAAGGATGCCTTTGCTGGCGCCTATCGTCGCGCTGGTGGGGGCTACCCTGTTCTCCTGGGCCTTCGGCGAATACAGGGCCCTGGGGGGAAATTACCTCTATCGCCTGCTCATGGGCACGGTGGTCTGCCTGTCGGCCTGGGAAGCGCTGAAGGGCACGCGCCGGGCTCTGGCAGCGGTTTGCACGCTGGTGGCCGTGGGCACTGTGTCGGCGGCTCTGGGTCTGCTCGAATTCGCGCCCTGGGTCAATGTGGAGCCCTGGCTTGCGGCTTTCAAGCCGATGCCAACCACGGTTGGGGGCGTGCTCAGGTTGAGCGGCACATTTGAGTACGCGAACGGGGCCGGGATGTACTTTGAGATGTTGCTGCCCCTGGCCCTCGGGCTCGCGGTATATTTCGGGGGCCGCAAGCGAGGTGCGCAGTTTGCCGCGTTCGTCGCCTGCGCCGTGATAATGGCGGCCCTCCTCCTCACCTTCAGCCGGGCGGCTCTCCTCGGAGCACTCGTGGCCCTGGTGCTATTTGGTGTGACAGGGGTTCTGGGCAGCAGAAAATCAGCGGCAAGTAACGCTGAGGAGATCCTGACCCCCGGCTCTCGCTTCGCTCGCGGTCGCTCCGCTCCGGCGCTTCGCTCATACCCCTCGACCTCCACCCCTGTGCTCTCCTCTCTGGTGATTGCCCTGGTGTTCATGGCCCTGGGAGCGGTGCTTATCGTGGCTACGCAGCCCGTATTCAGGCTGAGGCTCACGTCCGAGAACGATAGCACCTGGTATAACGTTACTTACCGGCCGGGCCCGGTGCCCGCGTTGGCGGCCGGAGAGTGGGTGACCATGCCGGTGACGGTGAGGAACGACGGCCCGATGATATGGCGGGCCGACGGCTCGGTGTCTATGCACCTGAGTTACCACTGGCTCAGCGAGGACAAGAAACAGATAGTGTACTTCGATGGGGCCCGCACCCGCCTTCCGCGGGACGTTGGCCCTGGGGAAACCGTCGATTTGCAGGCCGCTCTGGTGGCCCCGCCCGAGGCCGGCACCTACTACCTGCAATGGGACATGGTTCAGGAGAACGTGATTTGGTTCTCCGCCAAGAGCAGCGCGGACAACGAGCCCACCCGCCAGATGGTAGGCCCTCCGCTGACCGGCGCGGCCGAGCAGGCAGCCCAGGGGGGCAAACCGTTCGACATGCCCTCTCCGGTGGACCCTGGCGCGCTGAACAACTTCGACGCCGTGGATCGTACCAAACTATGGAAGGTCGCCTTCGCGATGTTCCGCGCTCACCCGCTGACCGGCGTGGGACCGGACGGCTTCCGCAACCTTTACGGGCCTTACGCGGGTGTGACGGACTGGAACAAGAACATATACACGAACAACACGTACGTTGAGATGTTCGCCAATCTGGGGCTACCGGGCGGTTTGGCCTTCCTGGCGCTGGCAGCCGTGTCCATGTGGCTGGCCCTTCGAGGGGTGTTGCGCGGCCCCGTCGATGGCCGCTGGGCTCTTTGCCTGGGAGCCACCGCAGGCCTTGCGGCCTTCTTCTTCCACGGCTTTTTCGACTATTTCCTTTTCTCCACCCCCATGTATGCGGTATTCTGGTTCTTGCTGGGACTAGCGGTCAGTAGCCGTAGGCAGACACTGACCCCTGACCCCCGACCCCCTTCGTAGAGGTAAAGATGATTATTGGACTTGAGGCATCATCGCTCCACGGCTGGAAGTCAGGTGTGGGTTACTACACCGAGAACCTTCTTTCCAGCGTGATGCGCTTGTCGCCCGAGCACAACTACATCCTCTTCTCCAATCGCGACATGCGGGCCGGTTGGCGGCCGCTGGGGCGGGAGGTTTTGCACGACCGGGGCTACTTTCCGGTGAGATCTGTGTGGATGCAGACCGTGCTACCGGGCACACTACGCAGGGCGAAGCCCGAGATTTGCCACTTCACTAACTACCTGGCCCCTCTGGCCTTGAACTGCCCTTACGTGGTCACTATCCACGACATGACCCTGTACATCACGCCTCGCCTGCATAACTTCAAGAAGATCGTGCTCGATAGGAGCCTCATACCCCACGTGGCCCGCCGGGCCGATGCCATCATTACGGTGTCGAACAGCGCTCGCGATGATATCGTGCGGTACCTGCGGGTGCCCCGGAAGAAGATAAAGGTTATCAGCAACGCCGTCTCGCCCGCGTTCACCCCGGTCACCGACCAGGTCAGGCTGGAGGCGGTGCGGCGGAAGTATGGCATTGAGGTGCCATATATCCTGTACGTCGGCACCATCGAGCCACGCAAGAACATCACCAGGCTCATCCAGGCGTTCTCACAGCTCAAGGGGCAGGGATTGCCACACAAACTGGTGATCGTGGGCCAGCCCGGCTGGCACTGCGCGCCCATATACGCCGAAGTGGAGCGTTTGGGTTTGCAGCGTGAGGTTATTTTCACCGGGTATGTGCCCTTCGAGGACCTTCCGGCCCTATATTCGGGGGCCGAGTCGATGGCCTTCCCTTCGGTGTACGAGGGCTTCGGGCTGCCGGTGGCCGAGGCTATGGCCTGCGGCACGCCCGTGGTAACCTCGAACTCATCGGCGCTCGCGGAGGTCGCGGGAGACAACGCCTTGCTGGTGAACCCGCTGCAGGTATCCGACATAGCGGGCGCTCTGCATCGCCTCCACCGCGATCCCCACCTGCGCCGCGAACTGAGCAGGCGCGGCCTTTCGAGAGCCACCGAGTTCACCTGGGACAGGTTGGCCCGCTCCACGCTCGACCTGTACGAAGAAGTGGTAAGCTACCGCGCGCACGTCGCGGGGGAAGTGCGCAAGGATTCGCGGGTGGTTCGGGAGATGTAATTGGCTTAGAATATCTCCATCAACTGAAGGGTAGCTAGGGTTCCGCCGGTTGGCGCCGGGCCTGGACCGAGCGCTACATAGCTGGGTGACCGGCGGACACCTCACGGAATAAAAGGCTAGAGGGGATAGGTTGGCACGCTTGCGTGTGTCCCTATTCCTTTTGTTTTGCCTGGAGGTGCTCGGCTTGCTCAAGAATCTTTCGTCTCACCAGGGTGGGGTGCTTCTGGCCCTGTTCGTTACGTTCCTGTGGGCCACTTCGTGGGTGCTCATCAAGATCGGCCTGCGGGAGCAGGTGCCCGCGCTCACGTTCGCGGGACTGCGGTATGTGCTGGCCTTTCTCTGCTTGCTGCCTCTTGCGTTGCGCTCCGGTAACCGGGCGTCGCTGCGCGCCTTGAGCGCGGGGCAGTGGCAGCGCCTGGCCGCGCTGGGCTTGCTGTTCGTGGCTGTGACGCAGGGCGCGCAGTTCCTGGCCCTGGCCTTGTTGCCGGCGGTTACGGTCAGCTTGCTGCTCAGCTTCTCGCCGGTCGCCGTGGCGCTGCTCGGCGTCCTGTTGCTGAGTGAGCGCCCCACCGTCCGCCAATGGGCCGGCGTACTGCTTGTCCTGCTTGGGGTGCTGGTCTACTTCTACCCTGTATTGATCCCCGCCGGGCAGGAGGTTGGGTTGGCAGTGGTCGCTGTAGGAGTGCTCGCCAACGCCGGCTCGGCGGTCCTCGGGCGCAGCGTCAACGGTGAGGGCCGCCTGAGCCCTCTGCTGGTGACGGTGGTGAGCATGGGGGTTGGATCGGTGGCGCTCTTGCTGGTGGGATTGGCGACACAAGGGGTGCCAACTCTCAGCCCACTCAGTTGGGGGATCATCGCCTGGCTTGCGGTGGTGAATACCGCTCTGGCTTTCCCGCTCTGGAACCATACCCTGCGCGTGCTCTCGGCGGTGGAATCGAGCGTTATCAACAACACCATGCTGGCGCAGATAGCCATCCTGGCATGGCTTTTCCTGGGCGAAGAACTGACCGGGCAGAAACTGCTGGGCCTCGGCCTGGCAGGGGTCGGGACGCTGATTGTGCAGGTATCAGGGGTCTATCGAGGAGTCAGGGGTCAGGGGTCAGGGGTCAGGATTCAGGGGTGGTAAGCAGACTCTGACTCCTGATCCCTAACCCCTGACTACTTGTCCATACCTCTGAAATCACTCTATCAGGTGACGCGAACAACTTCCGAGACACTTACAATTGGACGGAGGGGGAGCAGCAGGTTACGTAGCTAATAGAGCTCCTCTATTTAGAGCAGGGGGAGATGCGTCTGATGCGTAAGATTTCCGCGCGATTAAAGCGTCGAGGCCAGGGCCTGGTGGAGTATGGGCTCGTGCTCGTGCTCATCGCCATAGCCGTCGTCATCATTGTTGGCTTCGTGGGCTCAAAGATTAATAACAGCTTCTCAAAGGTCGGGTCGGCTCTGCCTTCTCCGCCTTAGAGACCTGAGAGCTTCTTCTCCATGATGGCCCAGCCTTTGTGCCGGCGAAAGCCCACGCCCTCGTAGAGGGCCAGGGCACGTTCGTTCTTCCCCTCCACGCCTAGCCCGACAACCGACACGAAGCGGCGGAGGTAGTCGACGCCTATGAGCAAGAGACCCCGGCCAATGCCTCGGCCCCGGTAGGCGGGCATCACCCCGAGGGTGTTGATGTGGCCAATGGAGATACCCAGCCTTTCCTGTTCGTGGGGGTCTATGCGTGTGGAGCAGAACCCGGCGATCCGGTCACCGTCGAAGGCGAAGAACAACCCCTCAGGCCGGAAGTGTTCCTGCCTGCTGAAGTGAGACATTTCCTCGACGGTGCGGGGCACGGAGCCGTAGTGCTCAGCGAAGGTGGCGTTTCTGACGTGGGTCCACAACTCCTCGTCCTGGCCGGGCACGAAGGTGCGGGCGGTTATTCCAGGGGGAAGATCAGGTGGCCCAACGGGTGTCTCGGTGGGCAGGCGCATTGACCAGAAGTAACGCTCCAGGGCGAAACCGCGCCGCTCGAGAAACTCGATGGCCAGGTGCGCGTTGCTGTTGGCGCCGATCCGCATGTAGGCGACCCCGGCCTCCGTGGCGCGGCGCTCGAACTCGGCGTAGAGGGCGCGCCCCACTCCCGCGTTCCGGTAATGCGGGTGGACTTGCAGCCAGCCCTCGGCGCTATCGTGGAGAGGCTTCAACTCGAACTCCACGCACCCTATGACCCCTCCTTCGCTGCCGGTTCCCTGGTTGTCTCCGGCCGGCAGCTCGGCGCTGCCTTCGTTAGCAAGGCGGGCCATGAGGTATTTGCTCTTGTTTACCGGGTTGTGAAACCACTCGGTAAGTTCCACGAGGGTCATACCCTCTTCCAGATGCTCCAGCCTATCGCACTCGTTGAAGAAAGCGACCAGCGCCGGGAGGTCGCTCTCGGTGACGATGTCGATTGTGTAATTGAAAGTGGCTTGCCGGTTAGATGTAGCGTGCACTTATGCGGCTCCTTGCCTTGGGCGGGCACCGGGCATAGCCCGTCCCGTTGGGTCGCTTGTTCAGTGGGTAGGGAACAGAGGCCCCCGAGCTATTTTATCCGGTGGAGAGGGCCGACACATCGGACCAGCGAACTAGTTTCGGCGCCTGGGAAGGGTGGAGGGGCGGTTCGCGAACCGCCCCTCCTCCCTTCTGCCATAGCAGAGTTCCAGGCCGCGCACTATCTAAGGGGTATGAATAGACAGGTCCAGGACCTTGGCGAGTTGGGCTCGGGTAACGTTGTTGCCCCACCGGAACGTGTGGTCCGCATAGCCTGAGATCACGCCTTTGTTGTAGGCGGTCTCGACCCATTGGTAGAACGGGTTATTTGCCGGTACGTCTGTAAAGTGAGGGCCTCCAGTTGTGTTGATGGCCCAGCCCTTGAAGCCCACAACGATCTTGGTGGTCTGGCCCCGCGTGACCAGGTTGCCGGGGCGGAATGTGTTGTTGGCGTAGCCGGAGATGATGCCATGTTGGTGGGCTGTCTCGATGTAGCCGTAGAATGGGTCGTTGGTGGGTACGTCTATGAAGCTTGGAGTCGGGGGCGTGTAGAGGGGCCAGCCCGCCGACAACACGGCCATCTTGGATATCTGGGCTCGGGTAGCGTTGTTGTTGGGGCGGAAGGTGGTGTCGCTGTAGCCCGAGACGATGCCGTTGCATGCCAGGAAGTAGACGTTGTCATAGTAGAAGCTGCCATAGGGCACATCGCTGAACGATCCGCACAGCGACTGGTGGGGGCTAAACAGGTCGGTGTCGCCCACCGTAGTGCCGCCCGCTGCCGGCACGGTCAGGTTCCACTGGAGGCCCGCCCCCGAGTCGTGAACAGTGTCGGAGATGATGGTGTTGTGGAAACCCGGGCCCGGTCCTTCGACGGCGCCTATATCATCCCAGACGACGTAGTAGTAGTCCTCCTCATATGCGTTGGCCGGGGTGCTGGGCACGAAT
>JBJMMB010000208.1:0-2766 GCA_045805005.1 Chloroflexia bacterium | reverse complement strand
TGCTGGGGTCGGCCAACTGGGCCGGCACCGGGGGCCTGCCCCTACGACAATTCACACCACTCCAGGACAGAACACTTACACAAAAAGGGCGTTGACACCCTCAATTCCCCGGCGGTATACTGGCCCTACTCATTCTCCTTGGATCTGGGCGCACGGCGTACTCTACTTGCCTTGTTATGAGAGCCTGACAATATGAAGAGACTGGTCGAGTTCCCAATGGAAGACGGCAGCACCATCCTCGTAGAGGTGGACGAGCCGGGGATGGGCACGGGCCCGTTACGCGGCGGCAGACCGGGCGAGATGATAGAGCGGGCGCGGGTCACGTACGAGGAAGCGTTAGGCAAAATCCAGCCCGCCGCCATCAGTATCATCCAACGCATGAGGCAACTGCCCGAGCCCCCCAGCCAGATAGCCGTCGAGCTTGGCATCGGCCTCAGCGCGGAAGCCGGAGCCTTCCTAGCCTCGGCCAGCACCCAGGCTAATCTGAAGGTCACCCTCACCTGGGCGGACTTGAAAGTGCTGCCCGCCCCACAAGCTCTCCCCTCACCGGACGACGAGGCCCTCCCTACACCCGAACAGTAATGGCTACCTTCTCGTACCTGAACTTCGACGTGCAAATACAGCGCGCCGGCGAAACCGGCTACCGCGTGCAAGTGGAGGCCCCCTCAGGCGAGATCATCCGAGCCCCCTTCGAACTGCCCTTCTCCGACCTTGAGCTTGAGAACTTCATGCTCAAAGCAGGTCCCAGCCGCCGAGGCGTGCGCCGAGCCGATACCCCGGAGACGGACGCCGCCAAACGCTTCGGAGAGAAGCTCTACGCTGCCCTCTTCACCGCCGACGTGCGCAGCGCCTTGCAGAGCAGCCTGGACGATGCTCGCCAGCGGGGCGAATCGGGCCGCCAGCGCGTGGGAGTGCGCCTGCGCTTGCGCCTGGCAGAAGTGCCCGAGTTGGCAAGCGTCCCCTGGGAATACCTCTACAACCCCTCCCTGAATCGCTTCCTGGCGCTCTCCACAGAAACGCCCCTGGTGCGCTACCTCGACTTGCCCGAGCGCGTCCGGCCCCTGAAGGTGGTCCTACCCCTGCGCGTGCTCGTCATGGTGGCCGGGCCGAGCGACTACGCCCGCCTCGACGTGCGCCAGGAGTGGCTGAACCTGAACACGGCGGTGGCCGACCTCCAGGAGGCGGGCCTAGTGGAGTTGATCCTGCTGGAAACGCCCACCTTGACCGGATTGCAGCGGCAGTTACGGCACGACGACTACCATATCTTCCATTTCATAGGGCACGGGGCCTTCGACCGCAACGCCGCCGATGGGATGCTGATCCTGGAGGACGAAGATGGCCGGGGCCGCCCCGTCAGCGGCCAGGACCTGGCGATGCTGCTCCACGACCACACCCCATTGCGGCTGGCCGTGCTCAACGCCTGCGAAGGCGGGCTCTCGGCCGCCGACGACCCCTTCGCGGGCGTGGCTCAGAGCCTGTTGCAAGGCGGCCTGCCCGCTGTGATTGCCATGCAATTCGAAATCACAGACCTTGCCGCCATCGTCATTGCCCACGAGTTCTACAGGGCCGTTGCCGATGGCTATCCGGTGGACGCGGCTCTCACCGAGGCTCGCAAGGTAGTGCTGACCGAAAGCCGGGGCAGCGGCCTGGAGTGGGGCACCCCCGTGCTGTACATGCGCTCGCCCGATGGGCACCTGTTCACCCTGCAGAAGCCTCGGCCTTCCCCCTCTCCCTCTATCCGGCCCCAGCAGGCGGCTGCCGAGCTAGCGCAGCCACCGCCAGCGCCACCGCCGCCAGGTCCCACGGCAGACGCCCCGCATGCAAATGCTCCTCGAGCCTCCGAAGCGGCCAATGGCTCAACTCTGGATGCCTGGCCCGCCGGGGCTCCAGCGGGCCAGGAGGTCCACAGTGAGCCTGCGGCCCTTCCGTTGGCCAATGTGGAACCGCCCAAAGACTTGCCGCCGGCTGCGGGGATGCCAGGAGAACCCGCCTCTCAACTTATCGCGCCCGCGAGCGCCCCAGGAGTGGTGAGGGGTGTCGAGCCTTCACAAACACCCGGCACGCAAACGCCCACCCGCCGTGCGCCAAACAGACGCCTCATGGTGGTGGGGCTTATCGTCGCGGTCCTGGCGCTCGTCGCCGTGGGCGCGTTCATAGCTCTTAGCGGCGGGGGTGTTGCACCCCTTTCGGCGCTGCAAGGGCCTGCCGACGCCGAGGGCCACTACAACGCTGGGGTAACAGCCTGGAACGCGAACGACTATGACAAGGCCATGGCGGAACTGTCGGAGGCCATACGGCTCAAACCCGATTATGCTGCTGCCTACTATTACCGCGCGCTTGATTACCGCCATAAGGATATGTACGACCAGGCCGCGGCAGACTTTGGCCAGGTTATCAAGCTGCTGCCCGACGATGGGCATGCATACTACGAGCGTGGGCTTACATATACGTACCAGAGCAACTACGCGAGCGCCCTTCCCGACTTCACTCGGGCAACCGAGCTGATGCCTACCAGCGCCGACCCTTACTACCAGCGGGGTCTCACTTACACAGAGCTGACCCAGTACGACAACGCCATCGCCGATTTCGACAAAGTATTGAAGCTGGACCCATCGTACCAGGATGCCTATTACAGGCGGGGCGTCGCGCACGCGGGTAAGGCTGACTACACTAACGCCGTGCAGGATTTCACGCGGGCCATAGAGCTGAATCCCTCGAACGCCGATACCTACTATTTTGCCCGCGCGGAAACCTACCGGCTGCTCG
>JBJMMB010000207.1:0-8881 GCA_045805005.1 Chloroflexia bacterium | reverse complement strand
GACTCGACAGGGGGCGCGGGCGGCTCCGGGACCGCTACGCCCGGTTGGACGCCTACCATCACACCCACCCCCACACCCACCGTCGACCCGGCGCTATTGCTGCCGTCGCGTCTGAGGATACCTGTGATGTTCCTCGACAGCCCGGTGCACGAGGTTGTGGTGAACATGGGCGTTTGGGAGGTGTCGCCGATGCAGATTGGCCATCACGAGGGCACGGCCAACCCCGGCGAGACCGGCAACGTGGTCCTCGCGGGCCACCGCGACATCAACTCGGCGCTCTTCAGAGAGCTTGACAGGTTGAAGCCCGGCGACGAAGTTTTCGTCAGCAACGGCCTGGGTCAGGAGTTCAAATACGTAGTTAAGGAGAGCTTCGTGGTAACTCCCGACCACACCGAGGTCATGGACCCGACGGATGATAAGCGCGTTACCTTGATTACATGCACGCCCATCGGCCTCGCCACTCAAAGGCTGGTCGTGACGGCCATACTGGACGAACAGGCGGGAAACAGGTAGGAGGAACCTATGGAAGATTTCAATTACACCCACGACGACAGGATCTATGTCCCCAGGCTCGGCACCCTGAAGGGCACGCTCTTCCTGGTGGCGGTGGCCCTCATGCTGGCCCTCGGCCTTGCCCTGGCCTCCCCGGCTCACGGGGCCCCTCTCCGGCAGACCGGCAAGGGCAACATAACCAGCACGGCCACGGTCAACGGCAAGAGCGCGGGCGGCATCGCCGTGGAGCTTCGCCAGCGCACCAACGGCGGCGGCGATACTTCCCTGGCCACCACCACCACCGACGTCGCGGGCACCTACCACTTCGCCGACCAGCCCAGCGCGCCCAACGATGCCTTCTACTATGTCCGCTTCTCCGGCGGCAAAGGCACCCTCGCGGCCTGGTACTCCTTCCCCATCATCTACACCTTCGGCAGCGAAGTAACCGTGCCCAGCGTTGAGCTAGGCGATGTCGAGCTCCAGGCTCCTGCTGCGAACGCGGCCCTGCCCCTGCCGGGCACCCTGACCTGGAAAGCCCGCAAGATGGGCGAGACCTACCGCGTCTTCGTCTACGAGGCCGGCAAGACCGACAAAGCCCTGCTCGACAGCGGCAGCCTGGGTACCGGCACCGAGTTCCCCATCCCCGAAGGGAGCCTCACCAATGGCAAGTACGAAGCCGTGGTCCAGGTGCGCGACGTCATAGCAGGTTACGGCCAGAGCCAGACCCACTTCCACTTCACGGTCGGCTCCCCCGCGTCCGCAGGCAATGCCACCATCGCCGGAGGTCCCGCGCAATCCTCCCCCTCCAATCCCCAGCCCGCCTCCGGTGACAGCCAGAAGCAGCAACCTACCGAGGGTTCCCAGCCCAACCAGCAGGACCAGGCGATGCCCGACCTCAAGGTCAACCTGTCCGCCGACAAGACCAGCGTCAACTCCGGCGAGGGCATGGTCTACAAGCTCGAGGTTCAGAACGCGGGCGACGGCCAGGCCACCGGCGTCGTGCTGACCGACAAACTCCCCGCCGGGGCCACCGTAGACGCCTCGGGCATCCAGGCCACTACCGGTCGCGTATCGGTCGACAGCGGCACCATCAAGGTGAACGTCGGCGACATGGCCGCGGGCTCGAAGGCCACGGTCGAAATCCCTGTAAGCGTCAGCCCGAGCGCCGGCAGCAACCTGAGCAACCAGGCGAGCGTCGCCTACAAAGAGTCCGCCGACCCCGTGCAGTCCAACGCTTACATAGCCCAGGTGGCCGCTCCCGTATCCGGCCCCGCCAACTCCCAGCCGCAACAGCAGCCTGCCGCCCCCGCGCAAGTGCCGGCCCAGGCCCCCGCCAAAGCCCAGCCCGCCAACCCGCCCGCCTCCCAACCCAAATCCGAGCCGAAGTCCCAGCCCCAGGCGCAACCCCAAACTCAGACGCAGGCGCAGCAACCCCAAACCCACGCCGTCGCGCCCAGCGCCCCCAAATCGCAGCCCGCTTCCGGCGCCCAGGCCAAACCCGCCACCGCCCCGGCCAAAAAACCCGCCGCCGCGGTCCCCCAGACCGGTGGCTCCTTCCCCATCGTCCTCGCCACCATCCTCGTCCTCATAACCCTGCTGGCACGTTACTTGCGAGGCATGACCTTCAGGCGAACATAATCGAAGGGCTGAGAATCCGGGCTGCCAACCACAATCTGTAGGGGCACCCCTTGTGGGTGCCCGGTTCGCTAACCTCTTTGCCGGGGGTCACCACCAGAGCACCCACAAGGGGTGCCCCTACAGCGCCTTGCTCGTGCTGCCGCAACCACGCTTTTGTGGTATGCTATGGGTTGTCAGTTGAGCGATTGTAGCCCTACTCAGCCACGAGCGGAGCGAGGGCTCGTAAGCACTCAGCACTCGGTACTCAGCACTCACCGTGGGAGGTTGATATGGACAGAGACCTGGCTTCGCTTGTACGCGACATCCCCGATTTTCCCATACCCGGCATCCTTTTCCGCGACATCACCACCCTGCTCAAAGATGGGGAGGCTTTTCGCTACTCTATAGATGCCCTCGGGGACCGAGTGGCCGGCCTCAAGCCCGACAAGGTGGTGGGAATCGAGAGCCGCGGGTTCATCATTGGCGCTCCCATAGCCTACAAGCTCGGTGTGGGCTTCGTCATCGTCCGCAAGCTCGGCAAACTTCCCGCTGACACGATCATAGCCGAGTATGAGCTAGAGTACGGCACCAACAGCGTCGAAATGCACCGCGACGCCATCTCCGAAGGCGAGAACGTGGTCATCGTCGACGACCTCCTCGCCACCGGTGGCACCACCCAGGCCACTATCGAGCTGGTAGAGCAGCTTGGCGGCAAAGTATCCGCCCTCGTCTTCCTCATAGAGCTAACCGAACTCCGCGCCCGCGATTTCCTTCAGGGCTACAATATCATCACCCTCATCCAATATTAGGAATTAAGCGCGCTCTACGCTCCCGCCAGCACCTCCAGGTCCTCGGTGGCCGCCTCCTCTCCGGGGAGCAGCGGTTTCGTCGAGCGCATGTAAAGGTTGTGGTAGGCCCCTCCCGCCAGCAGCAGTTCGTGGTGTGTTCCTTTCTCCACAATACGCCCTCGGTCCACCACAGCGATCAGGTCCGCGTGCTCTACCGTCGAGAGCCTGTGCGCGATGATGATCACGGTGCGCCCCTCCATCAGCCTGGCGAGGGCCTGCTTGACGAGCGCTTCGCTCTCATTGTCGAGCGACGACGTAGCCTCATCAAGTATCAGTATTCTTGGGTCGCGCAGCACCGCCCTTGCTATCGCGATGCGCTGCCGCTGCCCGCCCGAGAGCTTCACGCCCCGCTCTCCGACGATCGTATCGTACCCATCCGCTAGCTCCCCTATGAAGCCATGAGCGTTAGCCACCCTGGCGGCGCGCTGGATTTCCTCAGAGGCGGCATCTAGCTGCCCGTAGGCGATATTCTCGCGCACCGAACCGCCGAAAAGCTGCGGGTCCTGTGGTACTATCGCCATTCGCCCGCGAAGACTGCTCAGCGTCACGGCCTTAACGTCGCGCCCATCCACCAGCACTGCCCCCGATTCGACGTCGTAGAAGCGGGGGATGATGCTCGCCATCGTGGTCTTTCCCGCCCCGCTCGCCCCCACCAGCGCCACCACCTTGCCTGCTCCGATCCGCAAGGAGAGCTCATGCAGCACCTGCGGCCCCTCGCCGTACCTGAAGCTCACATCCTTGAACTCGACATCCCCTCTGATGAATGTGGGCAATTCCTCCGCGTCGGGAGCGTCTTCGATGCCGGGTGGCGTATCTAGCAGCTCAAAGAGCCTCCGCCCGGCGCCGCTCGACTCGCGGAACTGCGCGTAGGTGCTCGTGAGGGAGCTGATCGGGCCCGTTGCCAGGAAGATGTATATGGGGAGGGAGAAGAGCTGCCCGGGCGAGAGGCGGCCCTGAATCACCTCGTTACCTCCAAACCAGAGGATGGCTCCGAGGGCGGCAAAACTGCAAAAGGTCATCAGTGCCACGAAGCTCGCCCGCAGCCGTGACCGCGTCATCGCTACCCGGAACGACGCCTCTACTGCCCCGCCATAGCGGCCGATCTCGTACCTCTCGCGCCCGAACGCCTTGACGATACGCGGCGCGGCCAGCACTTCCTCCAGTACGGTGGTGCTCTCTCCGAGCGCCGCCTGCGCGCTCTCCGATGCCCGTTCCAGGCGCCTGCCGAAGAAGAAGCCCAGGGCGATGATGGGTAGCACAACGACGACTATCACAAACAACAGCACCCAGTCGAGGAGGATAATCAGCAGTAGGCCGCCCACCAGCGTGAGGAGTTGCTGCAAGAGGCCGAGGAGGTTGTTGGTGAGCCCCGCCTGCACTGCCGTCACATCGTTGCTGAGACGGGAGGTAAGCTCTCCCACTCGCTGGTTGTCGTAGAAGCCCAGCGAGAGCGACTGCAGGTGCGTGAAGACCTTCTTGCGCAGGTCGGCCACCAGTCTTTCCCCTATGAAGGAGAGGAGATACGACTGCCCGAAGTTGAAGAGCGACTGGACGAAGAACACCCCGACCATGAGCATTAGCAGGCCTGTCATCAGGGCGGGGTCTTTGTAAACGACGGTGGCGTTCACAAGACCCTGGATGAAGAGGGGGAGCGAAAGGGTCAACGCCGTAGATATCACCACGCAAACCGCCGCCAGGGTGAACTGGCGCCAGTATGGCCTGGCGAGACTGAGAAGCCTCTTTATGGTCGCCCGGTCGGGGGGCGGACTCGCGTTCTGCGCTTGCTGAGCACGACGCAGACGTCGTGCGGAGCCGCGTGTACCTCTACCTCTAATCAGCAATTCTGACCTCGGTGTGCCTTTAGTTGCGGATGGTGCACTAACCTCCATTATACCTTTTCTTCGCACGCACCTATGCTATAGAGCCTGGCTAGTAAGCTAAGAAACGCGGCTATAAGCGCGATTTCTTAGCATTATCACACCGATTCTCAAAAGCTCACAATCAGGGCAGCAGGCCCCAATCGTGAGCTTTTGAGATTAAGTCAACCGCAACCGCTCTAAAGTTGTATATATCTATAAGTAACCCATAGCCGCGCTCATTTTGCTAACCGGTAGCATCCAGGCAACATATTTCGGGGTCCCATTCCGCCAACTCTTTCCTCGGGGAGGTGCAGGCTATGACAAAACCAGCAAGTTGCCCCCGTCAGCGCGGTTGCCATAGTCAGCCTGCCGACCCTGGCGCCCCTGGCTCCGGCTGGCACCGCCCTGTCCACCTCCGCGACCCCAGGCACTAGATTCGACTCAGATGAAATCCAAGGACCCCAACTACAAATCCGCCGTCAAAAACCTGCTGGAGCAAACAGGGCAGAAGTACGGCCTCGACCTCCAACTCCTTGAGGTCGGCCCCGGTTGGTGCCGCGCTGGATTTGCCTTCGCGCCCGGCTGCGTCCCCGAGGGCCTGCAAATCAGCACCGGCCTCCAAATGCTCCTGGCCGAGTGCACCGCGGCCGCCGCGGCCACCACCCTCATCGGCGAAGACGAGGCCACCCGCACCGTCGAGTTCCGGGCCAGCCTCCTCCGCCCCGCCGAGGGCGCCCAACTCATCTGCACCTCCCGCGTCCTCACCCCCGGCTCCACCCTCGTAGTCGCCGGCTCTGAGATCTTCACTCCCCAGGAAGAACGCCTCAACCTCGTCGCCAAGTCAATGGTCACCCTCTCCATCACCGGCAAATAAGGGGTGCAGGGCTCTCCCTGCACGGGGTTTGGGGCTCCCCAACCACACGCATAAAGGGGTGCAAGGCTCTCCCTGCAGGGGGTTTGGGGATGTCCCCCAACTTTCTCCCCCAATCAACAGAGGGGTGCGGGGCCCTCCCTGCGAGTTCTGTTGCTATACCGCTCCTGCGAACCCACCTCTGCGGCCTTCCGGCGAAAATGCCGCGCGGCCACCGGCCACAGTAACCGGTGTATCCGCCGTGGGTGGTACCAGCGCCCCACCAGCGCGTTCAAGTCGGGATCGGTCCCGAAGCGCCGGATCAGCATCGCCAGCCCCCGGTTGGGCATGACGTCGTAGAGCAAGCGGTTAACCAGCGAGGCCCGGACCAGCGGCCTTAGCGTCTCGTCGGCCACCCCCTGGAAGTCCCGTCCTTCCAGCACGGCCCTCGCCGCCAGGTAGCCCGATGTGAGCGCGTGGCGTATCCCGAACCCCCATAGAAAATCCTGGAACCCGGCCGCTTCCCCGATCACAAAATCGTTGTGCCCATTCCAGAACGCCGCCAGGTCCCCACCGCTGCCTCCCGACTTGCGCGGCTCCCGAATATCCAGCTCCGTATGCCTCTTGAACACCTCGGTGGCTCGCTCCAGCAGGCGGTTGGCCTCTCGCCTCGCCTCCGTCAGCACCACCGCCAGCGTTCCCTCCCCCTCGATCACCACCAGATAGGCATAAGCCCTGGGCGCGATATTCACATCCACCAGCCCACATACCCAGTCGGGGTGGTACGTATGGAACGTAATGCCCGTCGATATGAAGCGCGATCCCTGCCCGAACGTTCCCCCCGCCCAGATATCCGCCTCCCCTGGCGGGCAAGTCTTGCCGTACTCTATCGCCACTCCGTCCGCCTCGGCCTGCATTTGCAAGCCGCGCTCCAACCCGCCCTCTGCCGCTCCGCGTTTGATCAAGTAAAAGAAAGGGCGCGGCGTGCGCACGTCGTACCGCTTCCCATAAGGGTCGATCACCGTAAACACCCTGTGCCCCACGTGCCGGAACCGGCTCCCCTCGACACCGATCCGCTCCAGAAACGGCGGCAAGTCCTCCACCGAGGTCCAGTTCTCCACCGCATCCCAGTCCGGGTATCGCTGCGCCCCCGACGCCCTGTTACGGTCGACCACCCGCACCGCTCGCCCCGCCCGTTTCAAATTGATGGCCGCCGTCAGCCCCGCCACCCCGGCCCCCGCGATCACGATCTCATGCTGCATGCCCATCTCCGGCCCGAGTAATAGGTCATTATATCACGCCTCCTTGAGCCGAAGCCCTTGCCTCTGGGAGCCATAGACTCCCAATTCAAGAAAATGAAAAATGGGCGGCGCAGCCGCCCATTTTTCATTTTCTTGAAAACCCCTCCCCGTTAGCGAGGAGGGGTTGGAGAGGCCGTCCTATAAGGTACCTGGCCTACATAAGGCCTGCTACTCCCAGGCTCTGGCCCGTACCATCACAGCACCTGCAGCTACCAGCAAGACCCCGAGGAGGGCCAGGCCCAGGGGCAGGGCCGGCTGATCTCCGCTACCGGTGCGCGGCATGCCAGGGTTTGCCTGACCGGAGGTCTGCGCGAGACCGGTTAACACATCGGTTTTGCTCTGTTCCGTAAGATCCAGTATTACTGTCTGGATCTTACCGTTTTCCACGGTCGCAGTGAGCATGAAGTCGAGGTGAGTGACACCCGGGAGAGCCACACCGCCCGGACCAGCTGTGATGACCTCTGTAGATCGGGCTACCACCGTGGCCGTATTGCCTGACGTCTGCGCACTGAGGATTTGCAAGTCGGTGGGCGTGGTCTCTACAAACTGCTTCCTGATGTCGTTGAGATTTGTGTACGTAGTAGTGCCCCCTCCGAAGGTGGCCCCCGTATTGTCAGTCATGGTGGCGTTATCCGCGAAGTAGGTCATGGCGAGATCGAAGTTCTTCGCCTTCGCGGCGTTTGTGAAAGCCGTGACCACGGCTACCGGGTCCTGGGGGCCCCCGGTCTGGGCCAGCGCCGGCAGCGCGGGCAAAATCATGAACGACAGCAACCATAGGCAAGCCAGGCGTGATACAGATCTTCGCATCCCTTCAGCTCCTTTCTTAAACCGTTGACTCCTCTCGACCCCCGTGCTACATTTGCCGACATGAGCAAGTCTGATGCCAACTTCACCATTGCTCCGTTGCTGCGCAGGATATATGCGCTCGCTGCCGTAGTTGTGATCGCGGGCGCGGGGCTCTACTTTCTCCCGGGCTTGCTGGTTCCCATCTGGCCCTGGCCCCTGGCCCCCTTCAACACCCGCTTTCTAGGGACTATATATACGGTTGAGCTCATCGCCCTGGCTATCACGGTGGTGGTCAACCAATGGGCGCCAACCCGCCTCGTTCTTTGGATTTCCTCCGTTTTCGTCGTGCTCGTTACCCTCGTTTCGTTCTTCTACCTCGACCGGTTCGACTCCCAGAAACTGACCACGTGGCTATGGTTTGTCCTCTACACCGGTTCGGCAGCCGGCCTCGTTTACTACCTGTGGTACTACCGCAACCGCCCACCCGCTGACCCCCGCCCCATTCCGCCACGGTGGCGCACCTACTTGTTCGCGGAAGCTGCCGTGTACGGCCTCTACGGCCTCGGCCTTCTCGCCGCACCCGCCCTCTTCGGCTCTTTCTGGCCCTGGAAGATTGACAGCTTCCACGCCCAAATCTACAGTGCGATCTTCCTCGCCCTCGCTACGGGCTCGCTCGTCCTCTCCCGCGCCGCCGCTCCCATCGAGTTCCTCACCATGGGCGTAAGCCAGTTAGCCTTTGGCGTGCTTGCCATCCTCGGCCTCATATTAGTCGATGCCTCCGTCCGCAGGGTAAACTGGTCCTCCCCAGGCACCTGGCTATGGGTCGCGGGCCTCCTCGTGCTGGCCCTCGCCGGAGCGGCCATGATCCGGCGGGCTTCACTCTTGGGCCACACAATATCCGAATCCTCCGTGCTGACCACCTGAGGGGCTTGGGGCCTGGTCTCCCTATCGGGGGTTTGGGGGATTGGAGCCCAGACGTTTCTTTTGCCCTTACCCCACATGCAGGGTTTAGCCTCGCGGCGGAGCGCTCCTTGCCTTGACACTCATCCCCGCTTATGCTATCATGAAACCTGCGACAAAAACGAAACATTGTGACTCTTATCGAGATGGGCGGAGGGATCGGCCCCG
>JBJMMB010000206.1:0-5065 GCA_045805005.1 Chloroflexia bacterium | reverse complement strand
TGCCCCGAGCATCGATGGCTGCTGCCGGGTAGATGCCGGCCCTGTAGGAAGCAGAGCGGGGCTGGAGGGCTGTGGCTGTGCCTACCGTGGACAGGTTGTACGCAGAGCTGTCATTGGCAGTCAGGCGAGCCAGGCGGATGGCGTTGTTGGTGTTGTAGAAGACGCTCACATTACCCTTGGCATCCACCACGGGAGCTGCGTTGCGGCCGCCGGCCTCGATAACGGAGGCGCTGCCCCAACTGTTGGCCCTGTCGGAGGAGACCAGGCTGTTGAGCGAGCCGTTCTGGTAGTACAGGTAGAGGTTGCCGTTCCCGAAGGCGATGGCCGGCTTGTCGGCAGCGCCTGTGAAGGAGGTGGCCCAGCTCTGGGAGGTCCAGGTGAGGCCGCCGTCGCCGGAGCGGCTAACCGCAACCGCACCCTGCGCGGGGGTGAGGGCAACGAACGCGAAGTAGACAGCGCCGTCACTGCCGAAGGCGACGGTGGGGTCTGCCGCGTTGATGCGGGCGGCGTTGCGGGTGATGTAAGGCTGGGAGGCAGACCAGGTCTTGCCGCCGTTGAATGTCGTATAGGCGAAGACCTCGTAGTGACCGTTGCCCACCTGCCAACTGTTAGCCCCGACCACGATATGGTTAGCGTTGCTCGGGTCTACGGCCACGAAGGGCTCGTTCTGAGCCTCAGTGCTGCTATCGGGATTAACCTTGATGTTATTCCAGGCCAGCTGCACCGCGGAGCCGGAGGCTGGCTGGGCCTTCCAGTTCGAGGAGAGCTTCATATTGGCGGAGGGGACAGTGAGAGCAGCCCCGGAGGAGCCGCCGCTGCCCACCATGAAGGACATCGCGGCAACCATCCCCAGGATTGCCACCAGCCCGACGGGTACAAGAGCCTTGTATTTTCGCATTCCTACTCCTACCTTTCCTCTGATACATGAGATTGGCTTACGTGCGCAACGCGCTTAACAGAAAGCACACCCTAGAGGCTACACGAGACCTTGGATGGACCATGAACGAGTTCGGTAGGGTGTACCGCGTGCATATATTAGCACATTTTTTACAAAAAGGGAAGTACATTAGTCAATTTCATCAAATTGGGGAATATTATTGGGGGAAGAGGAATATTCGGGGCCGATTCTCACCCCCTTTGGGGGCCGGGATGGCCTTGAGGACACCCCATAACGGGCAAGCGGATACCTGCCGGCAGGGAAACTCCGCCACCCCTTGCCTTATGAAGTATCAGGGGACACCCACAACCCCCGTTCGAGGGCGTTATCTAGCGAGAATCAGGAGGAGAGCGCCGGCTCCAGCGCCGGTGTTCCACCCTGCGTAGCGTCCCAATACGCCCCGATTGTGGCTGTCCAGGATCATACCGTTGCGGATGTATCCCAGTGCAGTCTTGTTATCCCTGCCGTAGATGATACCGTTCCGGAAGTACCCCAGCGCGGTCGTGTTATCCTCGTCGTAGGCGATACCATGACGGTAGTACCCCACCGCTGTCTGATTATCGCTTCCATAGACGATACCGCTCCGGAAGTATCCCAGCGTCCGGTTATCGCTGGTGTAAATAGTACTCATCGATGTGGTCATCACAAACCTCCAGTTGCATGCTTTGCTGTTCTCATTCTAGAGTAAGGCACGAGTACGTGACCTAGACTAAGGTATGGCTTTAAGGTATGGGTTTGAAGTGGCTTTGTAGGGCTCTGCACCCATTGCCGGGGATGTATAATAGAGCCAGCAATTACGCCGTGGACTTTAGCTCTTCATTGCGCCGACGGAGGCAGTAATGCGAGGGAACGGCAGACAGGTGAATACCAGCCGTTGCGGGCAATGCGGGGCAGATAATTATCTGTACGCCTCGTTTTGTATTGCGTGCGGAGAGCCGTTTGAGGACGGGGAGAGCGCGGGAGGCGGGGGTGCGGACGATGGACGATGGACGATGGACGATGGAGGGCGGGATAGCCCTCGTTTGAAGTCCGGAGGCCGTCGCGTAGCAGAAACAGATGCCGGCAGCGATAGCACCCAGGATACCTCCATCGTCCATGGTCCGTCGTCCATCGTCCACCGTCTATCCTCGTCCATCGGGGGGCGGAGGCCCCAGGCCCCGGCGGCCTTCAGCAAGCTGGCGCGACGGGAGACGGTGCTGGGGGTGGTGGTTGTCGTGGCCGTGCTGGCGTACGCTATTTTCGACTGGCAGAAGACCACCGCGCAGTCGGCGGCCTACCGAGAGGGAGTGACGGCGGAGCAGGCCAAGAACTGGGACAAGGCGGCCTCGGCCTTCGAGAAGGCAGGGGACCACCGGGACGCCGACGCGAAGGCGCACAACGCCCGGTTCCAGGTGGCCGAGCGGGACCGGCTCTACCTGGAGGGCATGACGGAGGCCCAGCACGGCAATTGGAAGACCGCCGCCACGGACTTCGAGCAGGTGCAGACTATACAGCCCGCTTTCGCGGACAGTGCCGATAAGCTGGTGGAGGCGAGGGCGCAGGCCTTCAAACTGGAGCTTTCGGGGCTGGTATACCAGGTGAGCGACGGCGAGGGGGCGGGGCTGTACCTGCTCGACGGCTCGGGCCGGCAATCGCTGCTGCCGGGGAGCGACAGGTACAGCACGCTGAGGGCCGTGTCGCCCGACGGCAGGAGCTTCGTGTACGACCGCCCCGACTCGGAGAGCACGGTGAGCCACGCGCACAATATCGGGGTGCTGTTCAATCCGACGGACGTGGGGCGCAGCCCGATGCTGGCCACGTTCGAGAACGGCAGGCTGCGCACGCTCCCCATCCAGGCGGTGAATAGCGGGGGCACGGGCGTCTTCGCCACGGCGGGCCTCTGGTGGTTCAGTGGGTGGCTCAGCCAGCACCCGGACAGGGGCTACAACCAGTACGAGGTGTATTACACGGATTACGCCTCCGACCCCGTCAAGAGCACGCTGGTGCGGCTCTCGGGGCCGTTCAGCGACCGGCGTGTGCTGGCCTTCGACCCGCCCCGCTCGCGAGTTGTCATCGGCGAGATTGTATCTAGCGGGACGAGGATTTACCTGGCCGGCGCGGACGGGTCGCACCCTGTGCAGGTGGCTAACGCACAGGGGAACGTGGTGTCGGCCGCCGTGAGCCGCGATGGGAAGTGGCTGCTGGTTGTGACCCAGGCGGTCGGTGCCAGGGTCGAGAGAAGCGCCTGGCTGATACCCGTCAGCGAGGGCGGCCAGGGGGGGTCGTCGCAGGCGCGCCAACTGGACGCGGCAGATTGGAACCCCCTGGACCAGCCCGCGCACCTCGAGGCAGCCTTCGTGCCCGGCGATAAGGGGCCGGTGCAGGTGGTGGTCGACAAGGCACAGGGGGTGCTGGAGAGCCTGACGGTATACAACGCGGACGGGACGGGGGCTATCAGCACGTGGACCATCGCCGCCCACCC
The DNA here is from genome assembly GCA_045805005.1 of Chloroflexia bacterium. Taxonomy (GTDB): domain Bacteria; phylum Chloroflexota; class Chloroflexia; order QHBQ01; family JADMIH01; genus JADMIH01. The sequence continues at coordinate 1,667 of JBJMMB010000206.1, read as the reverse complement.
GTGGGATAGCGGGACCGGGGAGGCGAACGGCTACGACCTGGCGGGGTTCTCGGGGGGCGGCGACTACCTGGCGGCGAGGCGGCAGGATGGGGCGAAGAGCCTGCTGGAATTGTGGAAGCTCACTCCGCCGGGTGCCGGGCCGCACTGGAGCCGGGCTTCGGGGAAGGCGGCGAACTGGTGGAGCGTGGCGCTGCCGCCCCTGGCCGACCGCGCATCCACGGTGGAGTTCGCGCCGGGAGACGGCTATGTGGTGGCGAGCGTGGTCAACCCCGGCGGGCAGGGGGGTCACGACACGCAGGCTATTTACGCCGCGCCGGTCAAGGCCGAGGGCGGAATGGAGGAGGCCAAACTGATAGCTACCGCCAGGCATCCCAACAACGACCACCTGCCGGCCTTCGCCATGTCGCACGGAGGGTCGCTGCTCGCCTACGTGAACACCTCCGACGAGCTGCACGTGGTCTACTACGATGGCAAGCTGGACACTACCCTCGCGCACAACGTAGGCGCGGTGTGGAGCCTGGGTGCCGGCATCAAGCCGGCAGGGCAGCGGTAGGCACGCTCTCAAGCCGCACCCGACTGCGAGCTAGAACGGAAGAAACCGCCAGGACGCCAGGACGCCAGGACGCCAAGACGCCAAGACGCCAAGAGTTCTATTGAATTGGCAGGCCGGGACGCGCTTACTGGCCCAGGTGGTTGGCAGGCGCTTTTGAGACGGAACCACCAGGGCACCAACGTCGGTCATCGGTCGTCTATGTTATATATAGATGGCAGTCGACCCCACACATTACATGCAGGAGAAACGAGTGACCAGGACACAGCCCGACCTCAACGTGCGCCTCTGGACGGAGCACGTGCTCGCCGAGAACAGGCGCGACCTGGACCGCCTGATTGACACGCTTGCCGACGACGCGGTGTATGAGATCGTGCCCATGAAGAAGTTCTGGCGAGGCAAGGACGAGATCCGCCGGTTCTATACGATGCTCTGGATGGCCATCCCCGACGTGAAACTCGATCTGCGCTCGAAGGTAGCCGACGACCACTACGTAGTGGAGGAGTCGCACGTGCACGGCACCCACTCCGGTCCTCTTTTCGGCGTCCCTCCCAGCAACGGCCATATCGAGTTCGACCTGGTGATCTACTTCCCTTTCAAAGACGGCAAGATCATGGGTGAGCGCCTCTACCTGGACGTGAACAGTATCACCTCCAGGAACTCCACAGTAGCCTCCACCATGCCCTGATTCTACACGGTGGAACAGGGTTTTGAATTCAGTTCCAAGCAAGTAAGGGGAAGTCCGAGCCCCGCAGGGGTAATTGCCTATTTTTCTACGCGAGAGCGCCCCACCGAATCTTTTAAGGTTGTGGTAGAGGTAGAGGTAGAGGTAGTGGTAGTGGTAGTGGTAGTGGTAGAGGGCTTCGTTTTGCTTGGCCTTTGCTTCACGTTTGCTTCGTGTTTGCTTGCCTACCAGGGTAACCCCGAAACTCATTGCCCGCTTTTTTCGAGCGAGAGCGCTATACCGAATCTATTGAGGTGTAGGTGTTGGTGTTCGGTGTTCGGTGTTCGGTGTAGGATTCGGGTTATTTTTTGTTATCGGTTTGTTATCCCGCCTGCTATCGGTTTGTTATCCGCTTGTTATGCCTTTGTTATTCAGCCTTTGGTTAGGAGGCTG
>JBJMMB010000205.1:0-9544 GCA_045805005.1 Chloroflexia bacterium | reverse complement strand
GGGTGGTCTGCTGGCAGGGCGGGCACGGAGACCCGCCCCTACGATTATTCCTCTACCCCACCTCTGAACACTTACGTCATGGAGCCGGCCCCGATTCGGCAGGCGAATCATGGTACAATAACCTGCTGTCTATATCAGGGGCTATGTTACGTGTGATTTCACCTCGCCCCCTTGAGGTCGAGAGAAATGTCACGCAAGCAGGAGAGACGTCATGAAATTTCTGGTAATGTGGGAATTGGAGCTATCGCGGCTGACGATGGACGCCGTGCACGCGGTCATGCGCATGCCCGAGTACGCGGGCAAGCTGACCGATCAGGGAAAGCTCGAGAAGCGTTGGCACATAGTGGGTAAGCACGGTGGGGCGTGGGTCTACGACGTGACATCCAACGAAGAGCTGGAGCGGCTCCTGGCAATGGCCCCGGTCTACAACTTCGCCCACTACGACATTTACCCCCTGGCCGAGATGGAGTCCCCGGCCAACATCCTCCAACCCCCAGACCAACCTGCTCCGTAAAACGTAAAGCCAGTAGGCACCGTTGGCTCATGGTCCTCACAACCAGCCCAGCCCACATCCCTTACGTTTTACGTTTTACGTCTCACGCCAGCTCTGTGTAAACCTCAACCTGCACGTCCGGGGTCGCAACTGCGACCGTGCCGTAGAGCGGTCAGCAGCCCTTGAAGGCATCGACCAGTTGGGTCGCCTGCTCCTCGGTCAACCCCTTGAGGCGGAACTGCAGCCGCACGCTGCTAAACAATGTGAAGTCAGGGCGAACGGGGTTGCTGCGGTCCATCACCCCATAAATACCCACCTCGATAGATTGCAGCGGCAGGCCCTGCCGCGCCGCAAGCACCTGCCCCAATTCGACGCCACAAGTCGCCACCAAGGCCAAAAACATCTCCGAGGGCGTGATCGCCTCGCCAGGGCAGCCGTTCTGCACCGGCCCATCCACCACCATAAAGTGATTACGTGAGTTGCACATCACCCGCCCGAAAGTATCAGTTGATTTAGCGTACGCCTCATATTCGCGGGTATCCGCCGGTGCCTTCCCCCCTGCCACCATATCCACACCTCCAAAACCTCATAACGCGTCTCGCAACTACCCTCCAAAGTCCAAGGGTAGATCCAGGCTCAGTCCATACTTTGGACCGCAATTAGACCACCGAAGGCTCCGAGCCGCAGGGGTCTCACGTCCACCTCACCAAGTTAGACAAAGATCTAACACTTCCCATTTCCCCCATCTCACGGGTGAGAATCCCCAAAATGGGGGGAATGGGGAAAGGGGGTGCAGGGCTCGCCCTGCCGGGGCTTGGGGGTGTCCCCCAACTTACTTCCTGTCCCCAACATAAGGGGTGCAGGGGCCTCCCTGCCGGGGCTTGGGGGTGTCCCCCAACTCTACCCCTCCCCACACAAGGGGTGCAGGGGCCTCCCTGCCGGGGGTTTGGGGTGTCCCCCAAAATTGCATATTATTCTCCACTACCAGGGACCCCGGTGTAGATGTTATGATAGAAACCTCACAGCAACCCCGCAAAACCGCGGGGCCGAGCCGCTTAGGAAAAGCATTACGAGGCGCGACCAACATGGAACTGACACCGGAAATGGCCTCCGGGTTTGCGGGGCTGGCATTGAGAGGGGTGCGCCGGGAGTACCCTAACAAGCTCGACCACGTCATAAATGGCCCGGAGGACGTGCGGAGCCCGCGAGACCTTCACCCGGCCTTCTACGGCTGCTTCGACTGGCACTCGTCGGTACACAGCCATTGGACGCTGCTCCGCTTGCTGCGCCTCTTCCCTGGCCTCCCCGAAGCCGGGGACATCCGCGCCGTTATGGACGAGCATCTTTCAGAGGAGAACCTGCTTGCCGAGCGGGCCTACGTCGAGCAGCCCAACCGGCGCTCGTTCGAGCGCATGTACGGCTGGGCCTGGCTGCTGAAGCTGGCCGAGGAGTTGCACGCGTGGGACGACCCACAGGCCCAACAATGGGCGCGCAACCTGCAGCCCCTGGCCGAGTGGTTCGTTGAGCGGTACCTGGAGTTCTTGCCCGCGCAAACCTATCCCATCCGCGCAGGCACCCACCCCAACACGGCGTTCGGCCTCGCCTTCGCGCTCGACTATGCCCGCAGCACGGGCCTGGTGAGCCTGGAGCAATTGGTCATCTCTCGGGTGCTGGACTACTACGCAAGCGACCAAAATTGCCCGGCGGACCGCGAGCCCGGCGGCAGCGACTTCCTCTCCCCATGCCTGGTAGAGGCCGACCTGATGCGGCGGGTGCTGCCTCCCGAGGAGTTCGGGTCCTGGCTGGAACGCTTCCTGCCCGGCCTACCTGCCGGTGAGCCGCTGAGCATCTTCAGCCCGGCCCAGGTGAGCGACCGCACCGACCCCCAGATCGTGCACCTTGTTGGGCTCAACCTGAGCCGCGCCTGGTGCATGAACGGTATCGCCTCGGCCTTTGACGCCGGCAATCCGCCAGCACGCGTGCTTCGCGAGGCGGCGGAGCTACACGCCCGGGCGGGGCTGCCCCTGGTAGCGGGCGGGGACTACATGGGAGAGCACTGGCTCGCCACGTTCGCCCTGTACATGCTCGCCACTCCTTGAGCGCCTGTCCCTCCCTCATATCCCCGGTCGCAATCCCTTACTGTCAGGTTCTACGAGCCTGTATCGAAAAACCGCGCGTACGGGTTGCCGTAGTGCTGGTAGGCGCCCCAGATGAGCACCCCCGTTGGGAACCCGGTGATCGAGAGTCGGGCATCGTGCATGGCCTTGTACATAGGTTGCGCCGCAGCGGGCTTGTAGGCCGTCGTCCCATTTTGCTGCTTGGTGTCGCCGATATCAATACCGAGGAGCCGGGAGTAAAAGGTCACCGCGAAACGCCTGGCAGCGAAGTCGTCCACGGGCCACGCCGAGCAGACGAAGTTCGACACCCCCCTGGCGAAGAACTGCTCCGCGAAACTCGGCGCAAGCTCCACCGACCGCAACTCGGACCTATCGGGCGTCACCCCCGACTCGCAGGCGTTCGAGAAGACGAACCTCGGTATCCGGTCGATACGCTGCAGTTCGTTCGCCGTCAACCTCTCGCCATTGCTGAATATCCAGCCCGAGACTGAGGGGTCGGCGCGATCATACATGCAGTGCCCGGCATAGTGCAGAACGTCATATGGCCGCAGCATCATATGGCGCAGTACGTTCGTGCGAGTGGCCTCCCGCGGACCGAACAACCGCTGCACGATCACACGGTTATTCGCTGTGTCGCGGCCGTGTACAGCGTTGAAGCTCTCGAACAGGTCGGCTACCTCCACTCCCTCCTCCTCGGCCCCCGGCAGGTGCATATCCTCAGCCGGGTCGGCCACGATGAGGACGCGAAGCACGCGCTCCGGCGGGGGTGGCGGCTCGGGCGGAGGCGCGAAGGTAGTGCGCAACTGGCGGGTAAAATACCTGCCGATGCCCAGGTACCGGTTCAGGTCCTCCCTATCCGCACCTGGCCCACCCGCGTCCCCGTCGTCTGGCTCGGCCTGCTGATTGGAATCAGGAGGTAGGGCCATGACCTCCCAGTGAAGCCGAGCTATGGTCGAGTCGAGCAGCATTACCAACGGTCCGCCGCCGCGCAGGCCGGCGCGCATTTCGGACGGTATGAGCAACTGCTCCAGGAACTGCCCCCTCTCATACTGCCTGGATGGGATCTGCTCGGCAACCATTTCGTCATTAGCTGCCTCTACAAGCCTGGGGTCCAACGAGATATCGCGCTCGGGAATAGACGCGCCGCTCGTGATGGCCCCGAAGCGAAATACGTTCCCGTCCCGCTCGAAGGTGATGTGCGTAGCCGCTGCGTCTTCCCCTTGGTCGCTGCCCGCCGAGTCTTTTTCCAGGCTGGCCCGCAGCTTGCGCACCTCATAGGCGATGGCCTGGCGGCGGCAAGATTTGACCTGCTCTGCGGAGAAAGGCTCATAGCTTATTGAGGCAACATCGGCCTCGGCCCCGGCGCCCCCTGACTGCCCTGGCCGGGCGATCTTCCTTAGCGCCGCGTCGGCTTGCAGGAGCTTGTTAGGGTCTCGTATGACGAACGTGATAGTCTTCAGCCGCCTGGGGTCATCGGGGGCGCAGCCGTTCATGGCGCTCTCGATGCCTTCCACCCAAGCCGAGATGGCATCGAAAACCGAGATATTGTCGTAGGAGGTGCCGATGAGCACGGTCGCTAGGTGCTGCTTGCCCACGCGGCCCACCGACCAGCAAAGCTCGCGGGCCAGCACCGTCAGCTCCGGCACCCCGAACCGGCCGGGTACGCCCATGCCCGCGATCACCACGAGGCGCTGGGTCCCGCCTGACGAGCGCTTGCCCGCGGCTGAGCGAGGATCTGGTATGAAGAACACCTGCCCCAGGTCGCCCCGAATAATGCCCCGGGAGGCGTACTGGCTGAGCAGCAAGTCCTGGTCTGTCAGCTTCCTGGCCGCTTTCTTGACCCCAGGCATAGCGCTGCTGATGGCCACGTCGAGCGCCTCCTCGGCCTGCTGCAGCTTGTTCACGCCCAGGTAATGCCCTACGGCCACGGCGTCGACCGATTCGTCTACCACACTTTGGATGTAGCCGTTAAGCAAGCGAACGGCCACCCGCGGCTTGCGACTACCCCGCGAGGCGCGAGCCGGCTCTTGACCGCCGTCAATGCTCGACTTGCCAAGGACCTCCCGTGTGAGAGTCTCTTCCAAATCACGCTCCTCGGGAGATAGGAAAGTCAAAAAGGCCTGGGGAGGCTTCTTGACCGTGATTTGGGGCGGGCCCTGGGAGCGGGTAGCCTCTTCGGGCGCGCTGCCCAGGACCCGATCGTCTGCCGACAGGGCCATCTCCAGCGGGACATTCTCCTCGTCAGCCGAGTGCGAGCCGTTACCGGCGGACGTCCCCACCTGCAAGCCGGAGTTCAGCGCGGTGCTCCTGGTTTCGATGCGCCGGGCGAAATAACTGAGGCGTGAGGTATCAAGCTCCTGGTCGGCCTGAATGCGCTCGCGCAGCGCGGCTTCGTCAGGCGCGCCGCCCCGGCGGACGGGCAATTCCTTGCTCAGGCCCTGGGTCTGGCCCGTCTGCAGCAATTCGTCCAGCGCGGATAGCAGCGCCTGGTTGGAGGGCAGGTCACCGTGTTTTTCCGCGACATAGTAGGCGGGCACCGCTTGCCCGCCCGCCTTCAGTTCGCGCAGGATGCCCAGCTCATGGGTCACGCGGCCATCGCCATCGAGGGTCACGCGATAGCTGTTGGCGTCCCGTAGGTTCCGCACGTTAGTGATGCCGCTGAATGTTGGCTGGTTGTACCCGGCCACGTACACCATCCGCTGGGGGTCCACCACGTCGGCTATCCGGTCGTAGTGGGCCAGCGCGCTTTGCAGATGGACGTCTGATACCTTGGTGGGCTGGTAGGTGGTGGCCTCGTAAAGGGGCTCGGTATTCTTCGCCACTTTCGGCCAGGGGAGCATCTGGTAGGAGCCGGAGAAAGAATTGAGCACGGCCAGCACGTCGTCCATGTTGTGGAAGAGGTCGGCAAGCTCCAGCTTGGAGACTATGCCTTCTATGCCCACCATAGCCTGCGGGATGACGAACGACCCATAGTTGGGTGTGCCCAGCATGACGAGCCGCCCGCCCAGCTTGCCGTTCGTTTGCGCGTCCCACATACGCTTCCAGTGGTCGCCGTGGTTTTTTATAAAGGTGCGGGCCACCAGGCCGCCCATGGAATGGGCCACTATGTGCACCGGCTCGTCGTCGGCGAACCAGCTTTGCAGGCTGGCCTCTAAACCCGCGGCGGCGATATTCAGGTCTTTGCGCCAATCAAACCAGAAGGGGCGCACGTTCCAGTTGGCCGAGAGCGCCAGGAGGATCTCGCCGTAGGCCCGCTTGTTCATGCCGGTGGCGCGAACGTCGAACCGTGGGTCGAAGCCCTTCAAGCCATCGTCGGAGAGGCGAAGCTGGGTGATGGCTCCGCCTATCAAACGCAGGATGTTCACCCAGATCTCGTGGCTGCCGCCCGAGTTATCGAAGGCTGAGAGGTTCCCGCCCATGATGCCGTGGATGACCACCACGTTGCCTCGCTTCTCGCCACGCCCGGAATCCCGGAACCCCCGCTTCTCGCGCATGGCAAACTGCTTGAGGGCCATGCCGCGCATCCGCTCGTACCGGTCATCACCGAAGTAGACGCGCAGGGCGGTCTCCTGTTCCTTGCTGGGGTGGGCCACCAGGAGAGCCAACTCCTCAGCGTCCGCCGCCTCGATGACGTTGACGAAAGCCCGCTCATCGAACATGGGGTTTCCTCCTTCCAGGGATCAGGGGTTGCAGGTAAACGCTGATCCCTGATCGCCCCCCGCTTCGCTCATACCCCTGACTCCTGCTTACGCAAACAAGGTCCATTTCTTGTTCTGGGCCTTGCCCTCCAGTTGGGGGTGCTGCGGGTAGCCGCCATCCTCGATCAGGAAGCGGAGGCGGGAATGGAGTTGGGCGTATGTCAGCTTGTAGTTGACCGCGATGATGGCCTGAGAGGCGTAGTAGGTCATGGCTCCGCGGTAAGAGCCATCAATGAACGCATCATAGGAATACTCCTTGTCCGAGGCCCCGCTCAGCAGGAGTTCGTTCATCTTCGACTCGGGGTACTTGTTGAACCGCTTTGGCCGGGCCTTGAACGGGTCGTTTAGGACGGGCCTGCCGAGGAGGCTCGGGTTGAGGAAGCGTATGCGCCTATCATCCGGCAGCCGCAAGCCGGGGATATTATCCGCGAGCGCCACGCGCGTGACCGTTCCAGAGAAGCATGAGTCGGAGACGACGGTCAGATGGACGCCCTTGGGTATACCGGTGAAGATTTCGCGTAATTCGTCGTCCACCAAAAGATTGTCCTGGAGGTCGTAGGGGCAGATCGCCTCGTCATACGTGTCCTCGTCGCCGTTGGTATCGGCCACGTAAGTCCCGTGCGACGAATTAGTGAAGACCAGTACGTCGCCCGCCTGGGCCCCAACCAACAGATCTTTGATGCCCTGGACCATCGCCTTCTTCGTAGCCTTGGAGTCGGTGATCAGCTTGACGTCGGTCGATGTAAAGTTATAGTGGTCGATGAGCAACGACGCCCAGGTATGGGCGTCGTTGACGCACCCGTTGAGGTCGCTATCCGCGATAGGATAGTCGTTGATACCCACGCAAAAAGCTCTCTTAGCCATTAGATTGCCCTCCATGCGATGTAGCGAACTTTCCGCGGATCAGTCGTCAGTAGACAATCAGCAGTAAGCACGTGACAGACACTGCCCCCTGCTTACTAAACCCTGATCCCCGGACATTATAAGCCGCAGTCAGGAAGAATGCATCGGTAAGATTACCCAATTTTCGGATGTTACACATTGGCAAAACTACCTGATCTGTACTTCATGCACTCCCTGATTTTGGCATTAGCTTGTGCCGGCCCCTGTTCACTTTATTACACCCCCACTGTCAACCGCTTTGCAGCGCGTTTCCCCAATCCTCCCATACAATCACCCTAAGTCGAGTAAGACTTCCCGGCAGGAAGAGGAGGGATGGAGGAAATGAAAGCAACGACGAAGTATGTAATAGGCCTACTAATAGCGGCTGTATTTGCGCTGGCCCTCGTTGGCGGTAAGCTCAGCGCAGGCGGGCTAGGCCCGTTGATGCTCAGCTTGCAGCCGGCCCCCGTGGGCGCCACTCCTATGGTGGATCCCATATTCGACCCCAATCAAAGCTCGGAAAAGCATCCCGCAACGCTCGATCCCATGACGCTTGCGATCTACGCTAAAGCCTATATCCGCCCATGCGCCTTCGGCATACTCCACACCAGGCATTAAGGGATCAGCCTTGCCTACAGCCCTGATATCGCAAACTCCTAACCCCTGACTCCTAACCCCTGACTCCTAACCCCTGGATACGATATAATAGCCCTGTGGGTTGGAGGCCAAAAGCTTGGCCCTCTCCCTCGGTCTACAATATGTCTTCTCTTACGTTCCAGCGCCCCACGGGCACAGTCACGTTCCTCTTCACCGATGTCGAGCCCCAGGCCGGGCGCGTGCAGGAACCCGACCAGGCATTGCAGGATGCCGCAAGCCGCCAGACAGCCACCATACGTCACGCCGTCGAAGCCAACGGTGGCTACGCTTACAAAACGATAGGCTCAGCGATCCAGGCTGCGTTCCCCACTTCCCCACAAGCCCTCCAGGCCGCCATTGACGCCCTCCGCGAATTGCAAAGATCCGAGCCGACTACGGAGGCCGGACTAACCCCACTCAGTCCTCGCTTCGCCCTGCACACCGGGGTCACCGAGGAGCGCGAGGGCGACTACGTAGGGCCGCTGCTCAACCGGGTGGCCCGACTGCTGGCGGCAGGCAACGCGGGGCAGGTGCTCCTCACCGCGGCGACAGAGGCGCTGGTACGCCAGGCCCTGCCGGCCGGGGTCGCCTTGCGCGACCTGGGCGAGCATCGCCTTAAGGACCTGACCGTCCCGGAGCACATTTACCAGTTGGTTGCGCCCGACCTGCCCTCCGATTTCCCGCCCCTGAACACCCTGGACGACCGGATCAACAACCTGCCCCTGCAGCCTACTCCTTTGGTTGGCCGTGAGCAGGAGGTGGCTGCCGTCCAAGCACTGCTCTTGCTCGAGCAGGTGCGGCTGGTAACGCTGACCGGGCCGGGAGGCATAGGCAAGACAAGGCTGGCCTTGCAGGTGGCCGCCGAGTTGCTGGGGGAGTTCGAGAACGGGGTCTACTTCGTGTCGCTCGCGCCCATCTCCGACGCGGACCTTATCATGTCCACTATCGCCCAGGCCCTCAGTTTGCGAGAGATGGGCTGGCAGTCGCTGGCCGATACAGTCAAGGAATACCTGCGCGACAAGGAGATGCTGCTATTGCTCGATAACTTCGAGCAGGTAGCAGGGGCCGCGCCGGCGGTAGCCTCCCTGCTAAGCGCGGCCCCAAGGCTTAAGGTGCTCGCCACCAGCCGGGCCGCCCTACACCTCACCATGGAGCGCGAGTACCAGGTTCCAGCGCTCTCCCTCCCCCCGACACAGGGATCCGAAGAAGCCGCTCTCCCCCGAGACCCGGAAGCTCTGGCCGAGTACGTATCGAAGTACGAGGCCCTGGCGCTCTTCGCGGCGAGAGCGAGTGCCGCCCAACCAGGCTTCGAGATCAACGCCTCCAACGCCCACACCGTTGCACAGATTTGCGCCCGGCTGGACGGCCTGCCCCTCGCAATAGAGCTGGCCGCGGCCCGCGTCAAAATTCTCTCCCCGGAGGACATCTCGGCCCGACTGGACAGGAGCCTCAAGCTGCTTACCGGAGGGGCTCGCGACCTACCCGCCCGCCAGCAGACCCTGCGCACCACCATCGATTGGAGCTACCACCTGCTCGACGCGGCCGCGCAGCGCCTCTTCCAGCGGCTCGGCGTCTTCGCCGGCGGCTTCACCCTCGCAGCGGCAGAAGCCGTCTGCGATTTGAAAGCCAAAATGGACATCCTCGACGGCCTGGAGCGTCTGGCCGGCGCCAGCCTGCTCATCTACGTCGAACGGCCTGCCGGCGAGCCGGTGGGGGAG
>JBJMMB010000204.1:0-3242 GCA_045805005.1 Chloroflexia bacterium | reverse complement strand
CGAAAACCCCATTCCACCGACCGAGCATGACGGATATGAGGACTGACGTGTCCCATCTGTTGGGATCTCGGCCTGCGGATCGTCTCTCCTGGTCGCTCCTGAGTGTGGACAGTGCCTCGTCAATTGCTTGGTCCCTATAGACAGCTTGCATCTCCCGCAACACAAAAGGTCTCAGACCCGCGTTCAGCAGTTCCAATGCCTTGCCTACCCGGTCATTATTGCTCAGCGCCATTGCTAGCCCTCCCTCTCGTATCTGCATTAGTATACTCCACGCCGTATATGACCTGTTGCTGTAAAATTCTACTCGCGCCTGACTCCTCCATCCACCCACCCTCAAAGCCCCCAAAGCCCACCCGTAAGTACCGACCCTCACCCCCAAAACCAAACTCCCCCCATATTCCGGACCAATCGGCCATTTACCGGCCACTCCCTTCCTGGTTTGATGTACCCAGGTGCCAACGCAGCACCTTCAAAATGCCTGCAATTCATATCGCACCTATTGCAATTAGCGGCCGCATCGGATACATTTATAAGGTAACGCCGTTATTACTATGGTCGTTGCGGCGCGGCCCTGCCCGCGGTAGGAGACTCAAGCAACATGCAATACACGGTAACGATTGTGCGCAACAGCGAGGGCCTGTGCGCGCTTGAAGCGCCGTGGTCCCGCTTGCTCGGGCGCTCCCAGGCCGCCTCCATCTTCACATCTTTCCCCTGGAACGCCGCCTGGTGGCACGCCTTCGGCGGCCAGGCCCATAGACGCCTTTATGTCCTGGTCGCCAGCGATACGGGAGGCGAGGTGCGCGGCATCGCCCCCCTGATGCTAACGCAGTCCGGCGTATCGCGCAGGCTCCAGTGGATCGGCACGAGCCTGAGCGATACCGGCGATTTCCTGCTAGACGAGGAGTGCGCGGGGCCCGTAGCCGAAGCCATGTTCGCCTACCTCCAGCGCCACCGCCGCGACTGGGACCTGATGGACCTCGACGAGGTGCCTCCCTACTCGCCCCTGGCACGCTGGCTCGTTAGCCACGTACCGCCCGGAATGCGCGCGCTCCACCTGCCCCGCACCGTCTGCCCCTACATCACCCTGCCCTCATCGTGGCAGGAGTACGTGAGCACTCTCGAGCGCAAGCCCCGCCAGCAACTCGAGTCGCTGGCCCGCCGGGGCGTGGCTGAGACAGGGACATGCTTCAACCTGGTTACCGGAGAGCCGGACGTGCAGGGGGCGGTCGACAGGTTCTACATGCTTCACCGGGCCCGCTGGGCCTCGAAGGAGGAGCAACTAAACCCCGAGCACACCGAGGCCGCCTTCCTTCCTTTCCTGCAGGAGGCTTGCAAGCGCGCCGCCCAGCACGGCTTGCTCCGCCTGGCAGAGCTGGGCGTGGACGATCGCACCATCTCCTCCTGGATCGCCTTCCAGGTAAACGGGCGATGGAACGGCTATTTGACCGGCTTCGACCCAACCTGGAGCGGCAAGCGGCCGGGCAAGGCGCTGCACGGCTACGTCGTGCGTCAGGCCCTCTCCGAGCACGCCAGGGAGCTCGACCTCGGGCGGGGCGACGAACCCTACAAGTACGAGTTGGGAGCCGTGGGCCGCACGAACAGGCGCATCATTCTCGCAAGCGACACCGCCCGCTCGGCCCTCATGTTTGGCCGCTCCCAACTTCGCATGCGAGCCAAAGACATCGTGCGCTCCACCAGGGCCTCCTCCCTCTAGCCCAGGGGGTACAGGGTTCCCCTGCCGAAGCTTTGGAGGATCATAGGGGGTGCAGGGTCCTCCCTGCCTGGGGCTTGGAGGATTGGAGCCCAAAACTAATACCCCTTTCCCAGCATAAGAGGTGCAGGGGGCTCCCTGCTGGGGGCTTGGGGGTGTCCCCCAAAGTTATTAACAATTAAGTAATGAGTAAATCCTAACCTATGACAGATACCGCGGAGCGAACAATTGATGTGTGTGTGGTGGGTGCGGGGGTCGCCGGGGCCGCCGTTGCCCAGGGCCTCGCCCGCCAGGGCCTCTCCGTCGTGCTAGTCGAGCGCCTCGACCCCATGCCCGATGTGCTGAAGGCCGAGAAGATCGACGGCGAGGCGGCCGTCTCCCTCATCCGCCTCGGCTTCCAGCCCGCCGTCGATGCTGCCCTCACGCCCCTCCACAGCGTGTCGATCTTCTACCGCGAGCGCAAACTGGGCACCCTGCGCCTGGAGATGCCCGAGGCCGGAGGCTACTACCATGGGCTGGTCAACGAGCTCCGCGCCCACCTCGATCCTCGGGTCGACTTCCGGCGCGGCACCAAAGTCGAGTCGCTCGAGCAGCACCCCGACCACGTCGTAGTGCACACCGCCGGCGGCGCCTGCATAGCGTGCAAACTCGTGATCGTCGCCACGGGCGACGCCCGTCACCTCCTCGAATCCCTGGGCGCGACCTACGAGCCCCAGGTGCCCAACCAGGCTTTCGTCGCGGCCTTCACCTTCGAGGGCTCGCTGGGCGACCCCCTCGCCCCGGTCGACACCCAAACCTACCACCACCCGGTGGCAGACGGCCCCATCGCCTACACCTCCCTCTTCCGGCTGGGCGACTCCCTGCGCGCCAACATCTTCTGCCCCGGTCCCATCAGCGACACCTGGCAGCGCGACCTCAAGCAGCGACCCCTCGAAGCCCTCTCCCAGCACAACCGCCTCCTGGCATCGGCCTCTCGCTCCTGGCGTCCGACCTCACCCGTCATGATCCGCAAAGTGCAGGTGGCCCGCCTCACCCCGCCCTCCCTCTCCAGGGTGGTTGTCCTCGGAGACGCAGCCCACACCATCGACCCCTCGGGCGCGGGCGGCCTCACCTTCTCGCTCCTCGAAGCCGAGCTCCTGCTAAACGTCTACATCCCGCGCTGGCTGGAGAGCGAGGACATCCAACCGCAGGCGATAGCCGAGTTCTACAACGATCCCCGGCACCAACAAGCGGTGAGCAACTACTTCGGCCGTGGCGAGTACGTCTACGCCCTCAACCACGACAACTCCCTCCGAGGCGCAGCCCGCAGGCTCATCTTCTTCCTCCGCACCATCCAGGCCTCTCGCCGGGGCAGCAAGTCCACGCCACCCCCGAAGCCCACCGAACCCATGCAAGTCAGAGCCGCGGCCTGGCGGCTCCCCGCCCCCTACCTGTTCGAGTAGCCAAACAAGCCTGGTATCGGCAGTATCGGCGCGGCCGATTAATTCACCGCAGAGACGCGGAGGCGCAGAGCCCTTTATGGTTGGTCTCT
>JBJMMB010000203.1:0-6322 GCA_045805005.1 Chloroflexia bacterium | reverse complement strand
TCGCTTGCTACGTTGACAGGGGACATGCCCGGTGCCATACTCTGACTACAGGTGTAGCTGGCCGGCCCCGTCGGGTGCCAGGTTCTAAGTATTGAAGGTTGAGTTGCTGCAGGATAGCTCAAGATCTAGGGCTTGATTGGGCGCGAGGGAGAGAAATGGGCAAAGCACCGCACGAACAGGAGCAGGTGAACGAAGCCTGGCGGGCGTTCATGATGGGTGAGGTCCCGGCGTTTCACCGTACACGACGCGTGTTCAAGATGCTTCCGTCGTCGCCCCGCTGTAAGGTGTGCTACTCGCCCTTCCACGGGCCGGGGGGCTTTGTCATGAAGGTCATTGGCAGAAGCCCGGCGAAGATGAACCCCAATTTGTGCGGCACGTGCGAGAAGTTTGCTCGGGAGCGCCCTGGCGGCGCGGAGATACCTTTGTCGCTGTTGTTCGGGGACATCCGCGGCTCTACCGGCCTTGCAGAGAGGCTCGGCACGGCACAGTTCTCGGCTTTGATCGCCCGATTCTACGATGCGGTGACGGACGAGCTTATCAAAGAGGATGCCCTGATCGACCGGCTGGTCGGGGACGAGGTAGTGGCGCTCTTCGTGCCTGTCCTGGCCGGTTCGGACCACGCGAAGGCGGCGCTACGCGGGGCCCAGGGGTTGTTGAGGGCCACGGGCCACGAGGACGCCGGCGGGCCGTGGGTGCCGGTGGGCATTGGGCTGCACACCGGGCGAGCCTTCGTGGGGGCCGTCGGCTCCGCTGGGGTGAGCGATATCACCGCGCTGGGGGACGACGTGAACCTGACGGCCCGCCTCGCCTCCATAGCTCAGGCAGGGGAGATATTGATGACGGAGGGCGCGCGGGCCGCCCTGGAGCTGGCGACCGACGGGCTGGAGCCACGCAAGCTGGAGTTGAAAGGGCGCAGCGCGCCGGTCGATGCATGGCTCATGTGCGTTGGGGCGGAGGTGGCCGCGAGCAACAAATAGACCAGGGGGTGAGGTGGCAACCCGAAGCCGGACCGCTCGTTAGTAGCTTGATGACCAAATACGAATTACGAATTATCCCTAGTCCAATTCGTAATTCGTAATTATCGACGAGCAGGAGGGATAAGTTGAAGTCAAGGAGGGATTGGAGGCGCGGGCTGGTGCTTGTCCTGGCGCTGGCGGTGGTCGTGCCGGGTTCGGCACCGGGAGGCAACGCGAGGGCGCAAACCGCGCAGCAGGCTCAGGGTCCCGCGGGCAACGGCTGGCGGACGCTGGCGCAGTTTTCGACGGGTACGAGCGCGTCGTTCATGACGGTCGCCGGGATCAAGCAGTCGAGCGGGGACTGGGCTGCATATGCCACGTCTTATTACGCCTGCGGGCACTGCGGCTTCGTGGATACCGACATACACCTGAGGCACGTGCTCGACGGGCGGCAGGTGGGTATCAAGGGGTCACGCGGCACGGTACCGACCTCGGGCGATCCGACGAGCGTGCAGGAAGTGCGCTTCGCGGAGCCATACCTCCTCTGGTACCAGCCGGGGCCGGGGAACGCCTTGCCGCCCGAGCAATTCACGCCCGGGCGGTTCGCCTGCACGCTTTGCTACTACAACGTCGCCACGGACAAGGGAGGGCCACTCACGGCCTTGGTGCCTTCGCTGCCGGTACCCGGCGACACAGAGGGAGCTGCCATGCCGGTGGCTCTGGACCCAACCGGCACGGGGCGGGCGCTGATCGCCACGAGACCCTTCAGCCAGAACGGCATGGCGCGGCTCTACCTTGCCGACCTGAAGACCGGAGTGGCGAAGGAGATCGCAGCGTTAGGCCCCGGCCAGGATTTCACGTACCGGGGGGCCACGATATATGGCGATATGGTCGCCTGGATACCAAGCACCCCGACGGGCGAGGGCGCGAGCGTTTACATCTATGATCCGAAGACGGGGCAGGTGAGCCAGCCGCAAGCCCTCGCCGGCCTGAGTGCGTATGCCCTCCGCTCCAATGGGAGAGCGCTGTTCTTCAGCGTGCCCGGCCCCAGTGACCTGCACATGTACGATCCAGCCACGGGGCAGGTGACGACGGTTTCGAACACCGGCGCCTTCAACTACGATGTGTACGGAGACCTGCTAGCGTACACGCCCCCTGAGAAGGGGCGCATCATCATCAGGGACCTCCGGAACAACGGCGTGGTGGCCGATCTGACGGTCATCTCGCCGGAGGCCGCCGCTGCTTCGCCGAACGTGCCGGTGGCTATTAGCCTGAGCGGGGACAAGCTGGTGTTCAGCGTGGTCGGGCTGGGCGGCACGGGGACGGTGTATGCGCACCACCTCGGCATAAGCTGGCTGGCCGCAGCCAACCCGCCGTTCGACCAGGTGTGGGCCAGGGCCGACGGGCCGGTGGCGAGCCACAAGGTCTCGAGGTCGTGGCTGTGGGGCCCTGCGGCGAGCTACACCGGGTGGGAGCCGTATGTGGGGCTTCCGGATGGCAAACGGCAGGTGCGCTACTACGATAAGAGCCGCATGGAGGTAAACGACCCGGAGGCGGACCCGAACGACCCGTTCTACGTGACCAACGGCCTGCTCGCCGCGGAGATGATAGGGGGCGAGATAAGGCTGGGCGAGAGCGAGATACGCGCGACGACGGCGGCTACCCTGACGGTGGCGGGCGACCCCCGCAAGGACAACCCTTTGACGCCCTCTTACGCGGCGCTAAGGGGGGTGGCGAGCATCAAGGGAGACCACACGAGCACTAACCGCACCGGCCAGTACGTGAGCGAGGCCATGGACGTGAACGGGACCGTATCCCAGGAAGGCCCGAACGCCAGAGCCGCCAGGTACGCCGCGTACGTGTCGCAGACCGGGCACAACATACCCGACCTATTCTGGACGTACTTGCGGGACATGAGGGCGCAGTACGGGTTCGATTGGACTTACACGATGGGCTACCCCATCACGGAAGCGTACTGGACGCGGATGCGCGTGAGCGGCATCGATTACCCGGTCTTAGTGCAGGCGTACCAGCGGCGGGTGATGACCTACGCCCCCGCGTTCCCGGCGGAGTGGCGCGTGCAGCAGGGTAACGTGGGCCAGCATTACTTCGAGTGGCGGTACGTGCTGACGAATAAGTAAGGGCGGGTATGGCTGCTATTCTTCCGGATTTTAGTTGGGGTGTAGGTATCGAGGATACGTTTATTCCCCAGACGCGGCCGGGGTTGCGGGCTCTTGACGAGTACGAGCTGACGGCTCATTACCGCCTGTGGCGCGAGGACTTCGACCTGCTGAAGGAATCGCGCGCGAGCCACGTGCGCTGGGGCATCCCCTGGTACCGGGTGAACCCGGCGCCGGGGGTCTTCGACTGGGGATGGATCGACCAGGCCCTTGACTATCTGGTGACGAGAGTGGAGTGCGTGCCGATCATCGATCTCATGCATTATGGCACTCCGCTCTGGTTGGAAAACGCGTTCATCAACGCGAGCTATCCAGAGCGCGTCGCCGAGTACGCCCATGCCTTCGCCGAACGCTACAAACATTTGGTGAGGTACTACACGCCGCTCAACGAGCCGTTGGTGAACGCTATATTCTGTGGACGGCTGGGGCAATGGCCGCCCTATTTGGAGGGCGATGACGGTTATGTCAAGGTGCTGATGCAGGTCTGCCGTGGGTTGGTGCTGACCGAACGGGCGCTACGCGAGGCGGACCCGGAGGCGATCATCGTCCAGGTCGAAGCGGTAGAGCACCACTATACAGCAGCCGCCGAGTTGGGTGAGCGCGTTGGCGAGGAGATCGCGCACGTCTACCTGCCGTTCGAGCTCTTCACCGGGCGAGTGGGCACGGATCACATGCTGTGGCCGTTCTTGCGCAGGAACGGGGTGACCGAAACGGACCTGGGCTGGCTGCGGGAGCGGCCTATCAAGGTGGATATAGTGGGGGTGAACTACTACCCATTTTCGGGCGGCGCCTGGGCGGTGAACGCCGATAGCCGGCCGTCCTTCGCTCGCGGCGTGACCAGCGAGCATATGGCGGCGGCTCTGCGCGAAACCTGGCGGCGATTCGGGCTGCCGATGATGGTTACTGAGACGAGCTGCGAAGGCTCGGTGGCTGAGAGGATCGCCTGGATGGACGATTCGGTGGGGGCGGTCCGGCAGGTGATGAGCGAGGGCATACCGGTGCTCGGATACACTTGGTGGCCCCTGTTCGACATGGTCGAGTGGGAGTATCGCGTGGAGACCGGCCCGCTGCATCGCTATCGCGTGCCCGCGGGGCTCTGGGCCAACAAGTTCGCGAACCTGTCCAACCCCATCGCGTACTCGGTGGAGAACGGAGTTTGGGCCAGCAGGTATGGTGGTTTGGATACGTTGACCAGGGAGCCAACTCCACTGGTGGAGCACTTTCGCGGGTACGCCGGTCGAGGGCTGAGGACTGAGGGCTGAGGACTATGAGCACTAACAAAACCTTCCGTAGGGGCGAGGCAAGCCTTGCCCTTACAACCGGCAAAGTACGTTTTGTTAGGCTCTCTAACTATGGATTGTTCACTCAGTTTTCAGTCCTGTACGGAGAGCTTGCCTGAGATGAGTGCTAACAACAGGCCGCAGAGTATGGCGCTGGCCGTGGTGGTGGCGAACGGAGACGAGCGCCGCCTGCTTATGGGCACGGATGGCGCGCTCTCCACGGTACGTTTGGTGTCCCAGCCTTTTGACTCAGGGTGGCGGGAGGCCATTGACGTCAACCGCGCCGTGCGTGAGCAGATCGGTCTGCATTGTACGCTGCTGCGCTGGCTCGACATGGGGCAGGATCCAAGCACCGGCGAGCAGACGGGCGTCGTGTTGGTCGAAAGTCACGATCCGGAGTGGACGCCGGGTGGGAATCTAACGATGGCGGCACCGGATGCCTCCGTCGAAGCGGTCCTCAAGGGACGTTATCCAACGGCGGATGGAGAGGCCATCCCCTGGACCCAAACGGGTTGGTTTCGGGAGGCGTCAGAGTGGATGTGCGCGCAGTTAGAGGAGATCGGACTGGGGATTGAGGGCGAGGTAGAGCAGATGCGCGCGTGGTTCCTCTCCTGTATCCTGCGGGTGGAGACAACCGGCGGGCCATACTACCTCAAGGCGGTCCCTCCGCTGTTCAGGCATGAGCCCGCGCTGACCCTCGACTTATCAACGCGGCATGCGGGTTTCGTGCCGGACGTGGCAGCCGTGGACGTTGAGCGGCGTTGGACCTTGATGCGCCACGTCCCTGGGGTGAAGCTCATCCAGCACCCTGACAAACCGCGGTACCTGCCGCGCTGGGAAGCCATCTTGCGCCGGTACGCACAGGTGCAGAAAGAGTACGCGAGGCGCGTCGACGACCTCCTGGCGATGGGGTGCTTCGACTATCGGCTCGACGGGCTCTATTCAGACGTGGAGGCGCTCTTTGCCGAGATAACACAATTGCTGGAGGGAACCGGCCGGCTTTCCGCCGAACAGATCGACACGCTGAGGGGCTATCTGCCCCGCCTGAGGGCCATGCGTGACACCCTGGCGGGCTCCGGTCTTCCAGCGACGCTGCATCACGGAGACTTTCACAGCGGCAACATCCTGTGTGACCAGGATTGCGTGGTGCTCGATTGGTCGGGACACGTAGGGGTCGCGCACCCATTCCTGTTCCTCTCCGTCGTCTCCGAAGAGCACACCGACGAGGAGGTGTTGGACCGGCTCATCGAGGTCTACTTATCCGAGTGGGCGGACTATGGGTCCCCAGACGTGCTGAAGGAGTACGCTCGGATGGGGATCGTGCTGGGGTGGTTGGCGGGGGCGGTGGGCCACAGCAGGCAGATAGCGATGGGGGACGTCGCGTGGGATAGGGAGCAAGAACAAGGCAACCTCGAATATTGCCTGCAAGCGCTCTTGCGACTGCTTGGGCCTGGATAGGGCGGCCTCAGACCTGAGGGCATGCGTTCGTGTTTCAATAGGTTGTACCCTCACAGAGGCCAGCCAACTTCGGTAGTGGGCTGAAGCATTTTCTGCTGCAATTCCAGGCCTTTCCAGTTTATGGAACTTCGACGCGAATGTTCCGTTATACAATCGAGCAAGTAAACTTCCCGTGCTTCCGAATAAGTAAGCCGCAAGAATGTGCCGGATGCCTCCAGCAGGCGGGCGCCTTCGATGACAGGCGACTCCCAAAGCCTCTAGCACAGGCGAGGTAACCGCAACCCCCGCTACCCGACTGGCTTACGCGACATCCACGGCAGAGACAACAAGCCCAACTCTGACCGCCACTTTTACCGCCCAGGCCCAGGCAACAGCCACACCGAGCGGCACAGCCCGTGCCCGCGCCACCTACACGGCCACCGACAGCGCCGCGGAAACTGAAGGGCCC
>JBJMMB010000202.1:0-3915 GCA_045805005.1 Chloroflexia bacterium | reverse complement strand
TTGGCAGACCTCCTTGTTCTTGTGCTATACCCGGTCCCTAACTACAGGTTGGTGAGCCTTGTCCTCGAACCAGGGGGCAGAGATAGGGTCCCGGTCCCGGTCCCTATCTCTGCCCTGTCTCTGTCATAAGGCACCTGGGGCAGCCACAGCGCGTACTCTATGGCCTGGTCCATACTCATGGCCCGGCTCCTGGCAATCTCTTGACGATCTCTTGACGATCGCCTGCTATTATCGGTCCAACAACACAGAAATGGGGAGACGAAATCATGCAACCACTACAACCATCAGATACAGGCTACCTGTCCTACATGCTCAGGATGTGGAGCAAGAGGGACAGCAACGGTAAGCAGGTGTGGTGCGCTTCCCTGGAGGAGCCGGGCAGCCGCCACACCGAGCGCTTCGAGGACGCAAACGCCATGTTTGCATACCTGCGAAGCAAACTAGGCACCGAGGCCAAGCAGCCTGGCGAGTATGAACCGCGGGAGCAACACGCTGACTAGGGGTCAGGGGTCAACAGAAGACCGGCGAAAATCATGTACACGCTACTTACGGGAGGACATATGAACAGGGCACACATGACACACAGGCACACATGGGCCGGTCTGAGGGTAAAACAGGCATTGGCACTATTCCTATCGGTCCTGGTGGCGGCCAGCATAATGGCTTCTGGTTCAGTCCCTATGCCGGCATTGGCGTCACCTGCTGCCACACTGCCGGGACGACCGTTGGCCGAGATGCTGAACCCTGACGGCACGCTGAACCTGGGCACGGGCTTCAGCGGCACGCTGGACGTGGCAGGCTGGCAGATGGCGGGGGCTGGAGGGAGCGCCCCGGTTTGTGCCCGCCGCCCCCGGCGACGAAAACTGGGATAACCGCTTCAACCCGCCCGGTATGAGCGACAACGTGAACGCTCTGGCGGTGAGTGGGACCACCCTATATGTTGGGGGCGCCTTCACCACCGCTGGAGGGGTGTCGGCCAGCAACATCGCGGCCTGGAACGGCACTTCCTGGTCGGCCCTCGGCAGCGGCGTGAGCGGCGGCAATGTGGAGGCGCTGGCGGTGAGTGGAACCACCCTCTATGTGGGGGGCCAGTTCACCACAGCCGGAGGGCTGGCGGCCAACCGGGTCGCGGCCTGGAACGGCACGTCATGGTCGGCCCTCGGCAGCGGCCTTAACAACACCGTGTACGGGATTGCCCTGACCGGGACCGACCTGGCTGTCGGAGGCGCTTTCACCACCGCCGGGGACAAACCCTCGACCTACTTCGGCATCTGGCACCCGCCCGCCGCCACTCCCACCGCTACCTCTACACCCACGATCACTAACACACCGACGCGCACCGCGACAGCCACGGTCACCCGTACCAACACTCCCACCATCACCCCTACCAGCACCAACACACCAACTATCACGCCGACCAACACTCCCACCAACACACCGACGAGCACCCGCACGAACACTCTCACCTTCACCCCTACGCCCACTCAGACATTCACAGCGACAAGCACACGGACCAATACTCCAACCAACACGCTCACGCCGACGATGACTTCGACTAACACACCCACCGGCACCAACACTTCTACCAGTACGCCCACCAATACCTTCACCGCCACAAACACGCCTACCAGCACAGCAACCAACACCCCTACCAACACCTTTACGCCCACTTCCACTAACACCCCAACGAACACGCCGGCAAGCACGGACACGGCGACAGCGACCCCTAGCTTCACGGATACTCCTACACCTACGCCTACATCGGGCGCGCTGCTTGTGGGTCATGTGATCTGGCAGGGGCCGGCCGCTCAGCCCAGCACCAGCCAGCAACTTCCCATTACTCTCATTCTCTGTGTGGGCAGCGCTCCCCTTGACTTCGGGGCTACTACCGACCCCTCCGGCTTCTTCACGGTTACCACCTCCCTGCCCCCCAGCAGCTACAACTGGAGGGTCAAGGGTCCCAAGTACCTGGCCATGTCAGGCACTTCGGTACTGGCAGCGGCAGGTACCACGCAGGTAGAGATGGGCATGCAGCGGGCAGGGGATACCGATGCCACCCACAACAACCTGGTGAGCAGCACCGACTTCACAACCCTGAAGACCGTGTTCGGCACCTCCTCCTCGATAGGAGACCTGAACAACGACGGGGTGACCAGCGCGGTAGACTTCACGCTCCTCAA
Organism: Chloroflexia bacterium; assembly: GCA_045805005.1. Lineage (GTDB taxonomy): Bacteria > Chloroflexota > Chloroflexia > QHBQ01 > JADMIH01 > JADMIH01. Next base: position 1,735 of record JBJMMB010000202.1, on the reverse strand, counting down.
AAGCAACTTCGGCACGGCAGGGCGGCGGTGAACTGCCCTTAGCACGTCCCACAGCAAGCTAGTGGTGGGGTGAGGCACCTCGACGCTCTGATGCAGGTTAGCAGGGCCGAGGTGTCTCACCCCCTGGCATTCCTAGCAATCCTCACCCTCTATGAGTTTCCTTCCCATACCGATAAGCCGGTTCCTACGTGGACTGCCCGCGCACTACTGGTCCGTCCTGTCAGCTTTGGATCGGTAAACATGAAAGCGCGCAATCAGTGGGTATATGATAGAATTGCACTCAGGGTGGCTCTGATTGCCTGCCTCTAACCTGACGGTATTGAACTTTGAAATGGGCTGACCTGGATGTTCGTTCGTGCGATGCGCCGCTCTCCGGAAATCGTTCGCTTTGCCCACCCGGTCACAGGCACGAGGGCGCGTTGTGAGCGACGACTTTGATCTAATTGAGCGCGTGGACGAGCAGGCGGCGCTGGAGTTGGCGCTTGCTGCCGCCCGTGATGGCACCGGGGGGATCGTGCTGTTAGCCGGTGGGGCAGGTGTGGGCAAGACACGGCTGCTTGAGGCATGTCTTGCCCGCGGTGGGACCGGGCAGCTAGTGCTGAGGGGTCAGACGAACGAGATCGCCACCCCGCCTTACGGTCCAATCGCAGGTGCGCTGCGCGCCTATCTGCGGGTCCGGCCTGGCGGGCTGGACGGTTGTGGCCCGCTCGCACCGTATCTTAGCTTGCTCTTGGCTGAACTCGGGCCACCCCCCACGCTGCACGAAACCGATCCCGCGGTGCTGGTAGAGGCCATCTGCCAGGCGTTCACGGCTATTGCGCGCGAGACGCCGGCCGTGCTGGTTCTTGATGACCTGCAGTGGGCCGACAACGCTACACTGGAGTTGGTGCCCGTCCTGGCAAGCGTGCTCGCGAGGGAGCGTCTGCTGATCATCGGCACGTACCGCAACGACGAGATTGGACGCGGGCACCCGGTGCGGCGGCTGCGCAACGACCTGCGGCGGGCGCACTTGCTGCGCGAAATCTTCATCGAGCCGCTCGACCAGGCGGACACCACCGCGCTTGCCACCTCTATTTTTGGCCAGGCACCCGGTCCGGCTCTGGCCGCCACGCTCTACGAACGGACCGAGGGGGTGCCGCTCTTCGTCCGGGAACTGGCAAGCGCGCTGGCCCTTCGTAGGGGCTTGCGCACCGGCGAGGCGGGCATCGAGCTCGAGCCGGGCGTGGAAATGCCCATCCCCGATACGCTCCGCGATGCGGTGCTGCTGCGCCTGGACGGACTGCCCGATCCGGCGCTGGGGCTGCTCCACCTCGCCGCCGTGGCCGGCGATGAGTTCGACTTGGGGCTAATGGCCGAGATGTCGGGGGAGCAGGAGCACCTTGCGGAGCGGTTTGACGCGCTGCTCGAACGTGGCCTGCTGGTCGAAGTCGAGCCTGGGCGCGGGGCCTTCCGGCATGCGCTGACCCGTGAAGCGATCTATGGCGATATCTCCTGGATGCGCCGCCGAGCCCTTCACCGGCAGATGGCCGAGCGCCTACAGTCGGACGGCGCGGCCCCCCTTGCCGTCGCCCGGCACTGGCTAGCGGCCAAAGAACCCGACCGCGCCCGTGAGGCTTTGCTGGCGGCCTCCGAGCATGCGTGCACGATACATGCTTACCGCGATGCCGCGAGCGCCGCGCAGCAGGCGCTTGAGCTATGGCCCAACGGAGCGGAAGACGGTAGGCGATTAGACGTA
>JBJMMB010000201.1:0-10146 GCA_045805005.1 Chloroflexia bacterium | reverse complement strand
TCCCCGACCCCCGACCCCCGACCCCTTATCCCCAGGAGGCGCAATATGGCAGACACGGGTAACGTGACTTCACCCGGACAACTCGGTTTCCCCGCGGATTTCGTGTGGGGAGCAGCCACCGCCTCCTACCAGATCGAGGGCGGGGCTAAGGAGGACGGCAAGGGGCCGAGCATCTGGGATACCTTCAGCCATACGCCCGGCAAGGTCAAGAATGGCGACACGGGCGAAGTGGCCTGTGACCACTACCACCGCTGGCGGGACGATATAGCGCTGATGCGAGAGATAGGGTTGGACGCGTACCGCTTTTCTGTGGCGTGGCCTCGCATCTTGCCGGAGGGCCGCGGTCAGGTCAACCAGGCCGGGCTCGACTTCTACGAGCGGCTGGTGGACGGCCTGTTAGCAGCGGACATTCAACCCTTCGTAACCCTCTACCACTGGGACCTGCCGCAGGCGCTGCAAGACAACGGAGGCTGGGCGAACCGCGACACTGCTCACCTCTTCGCAGACTACGCCGAGATTGTGGCCCGCCGCCTGGGCGACCGGGTGCCTGCCTGGATCACCCACAACGAGCCCTGGGTGATGGCCTTCCTCGGCTATCTCTTCGGCGAGCACGCACCCGGCCTGCGGGACCTCGACGCGGCGGGCCGGGCGACCCACCACCTGCTGCTCAGCCACGGGCTTGCCGTGCCGCGAATCCGGGAGGCCTCTCCTGGCGCGCAGGTGGGCATCACTCTCAGCCTGTCGCCTGCCGAGCCTGCCGGCGACTCGGAGGCAGACGCGCAAGCGGCCGCGCGGGCCGACGCCTTCTCCAACACGCTCTTCCTCGACCCACTGGGCCGGGGCCAGTATCCGAGTTTGGTGGAGTCGTTCGCGGATCAGGTGAAATTGCCAGTGGAGGAAGGCGACCTGGGTATCATTTCGGTACCTATTGACTTCGTTGGGGTGAATTACTACCGGCGGTCGGTGGTGCGCGATGCGCCGGGCACCGGGCCGCTAAACATGGAGAACGTGAGGCCATCCGGGGAGTACACGACCATGGACTGGGAGGTCTACCCGGAGGGGCTGCGCATCTTGCTCGAGCGCCTCAAGCGCGACTATTCGTTCCCGGCTTACTATGTCACCGAGAACGGCGCGGCGTTCCCTGACGTTGTGAAAGACGGAGCCGTCCACGACGACCGGCGCAGGGCCTACCTGGAAGGCCACTTCGCGGCGGCGGGTCAGGCTATCGGCAACGGCGTGCCCCTGCGCGGCTACTTTGTCTGGTCGCTCATGGACAACTTCGAGTGGGCGTACGGCTATACTCAGCGCTTCGGCATCGTGCACATCGACTACAACACCCAGCAGCGCATACCGAAAGACAGCGCACACTGGTACCGGCAGTTCCTGGCTGCTCGCTAGGGCGAGAAGTATTGCGTATCACGTATTGCGTGGCCGCCAAGCCTGGGTATAGGAACCCGCTGCCCTTCCTCCTCTACGCAATAAGCAATACGCAATCGGAAGGAGGACCGACGCTATGGACATCGATGCGACGACGCTCCAAAATGCGCTGGACGTGCTGCAAAAGCGTTTCGGCGCGCAGTCCGGTGGGGGACATGGGGTTACAGAGGCCGAGATAAGCCAGGTCTTGCAAGAGCAGATGCATGTGGACGAACTGACGGCGGATCGGGTCATAACGAAGTTGTACGAAACCGGCCAGCTCGCCGCCCCAGGAAAGGCGAGGACCAAACACGACCAGGACAGGGACTCAGCCTCAGGGGGCATCTTGATCGATATGCCGGGCTCGGAAGTCGTACTTGCCGAAAGCGAACTGCTCACCATGACGCTGCCTGGCCTCCTACCTGGCACACCGAGTAACCCCGCAGGGGGCGTGACCGCGGGCTTTCCAATCGGGGCGAAGGCGGCGGAAGTAACTATCACGGGCGACCCCTCCCAGGGGCCGGTCCGCGAGGCCGACCTGGAAAACGAAGCTGTCGAGAGGCGCGAGGAGGACCAGGAGGTCTAGAACCGTAGAAGGAGCCGAACTGATATGCAGTGGGAAGAACTGAGCGGCGACCAATTCCCTGAGGCGGTCGAGCGGAGCCAGGGCGTGTGCCTCGTGCCGCTGTCGGTGATCGAGCGCCACGGGCACCACCTGCCGCTGGGCACCGATATGTACATCGGGCGGGAGCTATGCCGCCGGGCCGCCGCGCTGGAGCCTGCCATCGTCTTTCCGGATTGCATCTTCACCCAGATCCCCGAAGCGCGCCATCTCCCCGGCACCATCAGCATCGACGGCGACCTGATCGTGCGCCTGCTCGACAGCATCTGCCGCGAGGTAGCCCGCAACGGGCTGAAGAAGATCGTGCTCATGAACGCTCACGGGGGCAACCACAACCTGCTCGGCTATTTCAACGAGCTGCAACTGTACGGCCCCCGCGACTACGTCGTTTACGCTATAAATGCGTATAGCCTGCCTCATGAGGAAGTCGACGTGCCCTGGGACCCGGATAACGACGGCCACGCGGGAGGAGGCGAGACGAGCCTGATCCTGGCGGTCCGCCCCGACCTCGTGGACATGCAGAAGGTGCCGGAAGACGACGAAGGTCAGGCCCTCAACCGCCTGCGGGAGCTTAACGAGGCGGGAGTGCGTACCGGCATCTGGTGGTACGCGGACTTCCCGACCCATTACGCGGGCGACGCCCATGCGGCGACAGCCGAGGCAGGGGAGCGACTATTCGAGGCCGCGGCGAATGGGATAGCCAGGGCGGTACGCGTCATCAAGGCTGACAACGTCACCAAAGGTCTTCAGGACGAGTTCTACAGTGGCTCCGGCCGAGCGAACGCTGTCGAAGGTCACGATTAATGTAATAAAGCGTTCTCATGGGCTCGCCCTGCTTACGTGGTACGAGAGCGTCCAGGCGGCATTTTGGGGCGTGATGGTCTGCGTCCTGCCGCAGCAGAGGCTGTCCAACGGGCCGGCGTCCCAGTCGAGGAGAGGGGAGCCACTCACGCTACCCGAGGCCAGTTGGACGCCGTCCGACGGATCGTTTTCGGCGTAGCCTGTGATCGAAAAGTGGAGGTGGCCGTCTCCTGATGCCTCGACCCGTACGGGCGGCACCGTGTTGAGGGGATAAACCTGCCCACTCGCTACCGGTGCGTCAGCCAGTAGTGAGCGCCATTCATGGCCCACCATTGCCTTCATGTTCCAGTGGCCGCTCCCCAGGAGCCCAATCTGCGGGAAATAGAGCGCGGGAATGCCTGTCGTGTCACGGGCGGCGCTCCGCAAGTTGTCGCGGACGGAGAGGCTATCTAATGCGACCACGTAGGCGGAGGGCGGGGGAGGCGCAGCAACTGGCTCCCGGTAGCCGAGCAGCAATTCGAAGTATTCGTACCCACCCGAAGCGCCGGGAGCGGTAGCGGGCGGCGTGATATGTATGGTCGCCTGCGGACCGCTTCCGGTCGCGGTCCCCGGATTGACAACCCACCTCACTGAGCCTGGACTCCCCGCGGCGAGCCGTATCTCCGGTGTGCCCGGTTGGCCGGTGCGGCGGGAGGGGAAGGACGCGCTCAGATCGAACGGTGCCAGGGGCACATGCACAACGCCGGGAGTGCTGTTCATCCAGACCTTCAACACGTGGACCTGCCGCGAATCGCCCGCTGTGTTGGGGCGCCACTCCTCATGCTCACTTGCCACAATTGCGGCCGGGTGGAGCTCGGTTTTTGGGTCGTGCCCGCAATCAAAGATCCAGCGCCCGGCCACGGTTACCCGGTCGCCGGGGACGGGCCAGTAGGCCGCAGGAAATGGGCCGGACTCGGCCTCAACGTGTAAGAGCGACCCCGCGACTCCCGTGCCGAGCACCAACCAGGAATAAGAGGGGTCTACCGCCAACTCCATGCCCAGGTCGTGGCTCGTATGGAGCCAGGGCGAGTCCGCGCTTGACACGAGGATCTGGCGGAGGGTGCCGCTCGCCTGCACGAGGGGATAATCAGGGTCGATCTCAGCCCACTTGCAGTTGGGAGAGGCAATGTACACTATCTGGCTAAGGTTTTGGGCGCGATGCGTGCAGAGCCGGTCGAACTCGGGCACCTCGGGTGCGCCGCGGGGCGCGGAAGGGTCGGGCGACACCGCCCACGCGGGGTGCCCGGGGGCCCGAGCGGAGGCGTCGGAATAGCGCGCTGAGGTGCACGGCTCAGGGACGGGGTTCCAGACGGCGGCCACTGCGACGAGGGCCGCCAGCGCTACGGCCGGTGCCCACCCGGTCACCCGCGGACTCGAAGGGCGACGGGGCGGCCGCACAGGTTCCTGGCTAGATGAGGTCCTGCGCGGCTGTTCCAGGATAATCAGGGTAACGGCCACCGCCAGCAGGGTGAGGGGCAACCCGTAAAGCGTGGTAGTTGCGGCCCGCGGCGTGGGGGCCCACTCGCCAGGGCCCCTCAAGAGCAGCGCCAGAGCTGTTCCGGCAATGGCAACGGCGGCATAGCCGAGCGAGCCAGCGATTACCCGGCGATGCGACCTCAGGAACCGGACGCCCGCGAGGACGAGCACTATTGCTCCGATCTCCAGCAAAGGGAACTGGGCAGCGGCTGTGGCCGCCGGGCCCGCTCCCTGAGCGGCGGAGTAGCGCAGCGCCTCGACCGCCACCGCGACTGCCAGTCCGGTCGCCAGTCCAAGGGCGCGCGCCGGCCAGCGCGGCAGCCCCGACAACCGGCTCGCGGCAGCCACCGCCACGGCCGAGCCCACGAAGACCAGCGCCGGGGCGTGGACGCTGGACTGTCCGCCCAGGATCAAGTACAAGCAGAGGCCCACGCCCGCAAGGAACATGCCCGCGCTAAACAAGCGCGCGTTGAGCGTGCGCCTCCGGCCAATGGCCGCTAGGGCCGCCGTCACGCCCGCCATGGCGACCAGAAGTTGAGTGCCAAGCACTTCGACACCCAGGCTGCTCTCTGCGGCATCGCCGGGTCTGTAATCGTGTGGTAAGAGCGCGGTCACCGCCAGGGCCAACATGGCCAGCGCCCCCAGGAGCCCGAGGAACACCAGCCGCGTCCGGCGCTGCAGCCTCGGTACGAGCCATGCCCAGGCGAGCGACAGGCAAAGCACGGCCAGGGCCAGGTAGGCGGCCCTGGCAAATACGATCTCTATGGAAGTGCCTCCCTGCGCTCAACTTTCTCGGGAAGGGCAATGGGACCGCGCAAGGGCCGGTGCCGCTCCAGCAGGAAAAAGCCGGCCGTTATTCGAGCAGGGCCGAGAGCGAAGTATGCTTTGCCCAGGAGCAATTCGTCTGAGCCTGGGATGCAGCGCACCAGGTAGTCGCGCAGCAAGCGGGACGGGTCGTAGAGCGGGTTTCCGCCGCGCCCGTAGTCGAGAAGCAACGCATGCAAGTAAGCGTTATCACGGGCCTCGGGATCGACGGGCGTTACGCTGAAAAAGGCATAGCGTCGGGGTGCGGCCTCGCTGGGTCGGGCGATCCACGGCGCGTGCAGGCCGTTCTGCACCGCGGGCGTATTGCAACCATAAATAGCTCCACCTGGAGTATCGAAAAAGGCTTTGATGAACTTGCGAATGCCCAGCAGCGCTGTGGCCGCCGGGAGGTTGTAGCCGCGATACTCGTATCCCACGATGCCTGGGAGGGACGGGGGCTCGCCCCCCACCAGCAGGAGTTCGAGAGCGGCAGGGGTCTGATCCGCCAGGCGTTTATAGGTCGTGGAAAGAGTAGGCACGGGTGGGGCCGCGGAAAAATTAGATCCCATAGCGGCTCCGGTGGGCTATGAGCCATTCGGCGTTGCGCGTGGCCAGGGCCAGGATCGTTTCCATAGGATTGACCCCGATAGGTCCGGGGAAGAGACTGGCGTCGGCTACGAACAGCCCCGCCGCGTCGTGGAAAGCCCCGAAACTCGACACCACCCCGCGGCGGCGATCCTCGCTCATGCGGGCCGTGCCCATCAGGTGCACCGTGAGGAGCTCGATAGTGTCCAGGGGAATAGTGCGTGCTTCGAGCCCGGCCAGGTCGGCGGGCCCCCGCAGGTCGGGCACACCGGCGAAAGGCAGGATCACCCTGCGGGCACCGGCCGCGAGCATCAACTCCGCGGTCAAACTGATGCCGCGCACGATTCGCGCTGCGTCCCGGCGGGTGATCTGGTACGACACGAGCGTGCCGACAACAGGACGAATCCCCACGTGGCCGGTTGTCGAGTCTTCGATCAGGCAGCCGGCCACGACCATTTTATTGTAGTCCTCCAGCAACTGGCCGAGCGCCGGGCCATGATGAGGGAGCCCGAGGCTGAGGAGCGACGGAGGGAGATTGACGGCGGTGATCAAGATGCCGGCGTCCATGAACTGGCGCACCTGGTAAGCCTGGTGCACGCCCTGCCAGCCGTACACGTCTTCGTCAAACAGGGCTACCACTTTGGCGTTGGGGTGCAACGTCAGGTTGCGTCCGAGCTGCCCGGACGGCGAGCGAAAGCCCGACCGCCACAGGAGTGCCGGGGTTTGGACCGCGCCGCAAGCCGCTATCACGATACCGGCGCGGACGGACAGCTTTGGGCCGGTATGTCCGCCTGGCTTGATGAAGTGGCCTTCCACTCCGGTGGCTCGCTTGCCGCGCCTGGTGATGCGCTCCACCCGGCAGTTGGCGAAGAGCCTCGCCCCCCTGGACAGCGCTCGTGGCAGATATGTGACCAGCATCGAGCGTTTGGCTCCCGTTGGGCAGCCCGACGTGCACACGTTGCAGCCGCCGCAGTGGACCTGGTTGCGCAGGTTGGGGATGATGTGCCAGTCCAGCCGGTCGGCGCCCACCTTGAGCAATGCCTGGTCGCGTCCAATCGACTCCGGGTCCTGGTGGGCCACGTTGATGCGTCGTTCTACCTTGGCGAAATATGGAGACATAGCCGCAGGGGTGATATCAGCCAGGCCCTCCCGGCGTGCCCACCGCTCGAGCACGGCCTCCGGCGTCCGCCAGCACATGCCGCCATTGATCACGGTTGAGCCGCCCACACAACAGCCCTCGGAGAAGACGATAGGCGGCGAACCGATAGCGCTCTGCGCTCCGGCGTCGCGATAGAGTGTGCGTAGTGCCTGGGCGGCCTCAGGGGTGAAGGACTCGGTGGGATGGTAACCGCCTTCTTCCACTACGACCACATCCATCCCTGCATCCCCCAGTTCCGCGGCCATGACCGCGCCACCCGCACCCGAGCCGACGATGACCACGTCACAGGTCACAGTTAGATCGGCCGAAACGTCGCTTTCCTGGATAAGCCCCTGGGGCGGGTCGAGGCGGCGCTCCGGATCGCTGGAGGGCCGGGAACCTGCCTCCTCGTCTGTGTCGCCCGCGAAAACATCCTCTTCGCTGCGCCGGATGGCTTCCCCATATGTGACCTGCCGCCTTCTCGCCACCGTCTCGATATAAGGAGCCGGGTCATACCCGATGTCAGCCTGCGCGGCAGGTAGCTCATAGTAGCAAAGCGTGATGAGCCCTTTGAGAAGTTGGGCTAGGGCGCGGTCCCGTGCGTTTGTGCTTTGCGCTGTGTGCTGGAAATAGGCATCCGCATGTGCCGTTTCCAGGTTCACAAACCTCCGCCCCCGCGCGGGCGGGTAGAGGCGAGCGCGTTGATCAAACAGGAAGTACGCCGCCAGTATGGCGAGCCGCAAATGCCGGGGCAGGGCGGCCAGGTAGAGGGCGAACTCCGAAAGCAAGGGGCCATTTAGATGATGCGCGTGGAGTTCCGGAGGGCAAACTACGCCAGCAAGATGGAGGACGATTCGCCGAATAGGGCGAGGAATGGGACGCACCAGGGACACAGGTAACCTCCGGCACCCCGGCCCAGGTCGTGCGTGGCCGGGATCCCTCTCCATTATAGGAACTTGTAGGCCCAAGCACAATTGGACGCTTCCCCGCAGTAGGGCTGCTGCAAAGTTGGAAGGGGCGACCTTGCGTCGTTGCCCCTAAGCATCAAGCTAAGGCGTAATGCCTTCAGTGGAGGGCTATAGAGACTACGCCTGTAGGGGCAGGCCCCCGTTGCCTGCCCTCTTCGTGTACCACCAAGGCCGGGGTAGGGAAACCGGGCAGGCGATGGGGGTCTGCCCCTACAGGCGTAATTGCGCCTAAAACTTACTTGCAATCCCTTAGCTTGATGAGTATGGGACGGCCCTGAGTGGTCGCCCGCGGCCGGGTGCGCTAGCGGCCATGGCCGCCATCGGGTCGGCGCGCAATAGCTAACCCTCGAATGCCGAGAGCGCGATGTTGGTCTCCTTTAGGGTGGGATAGAGCGCCCGGTAGTGGGGATATAGCCGCTCGTACATGGCCGCGGCGCGAGCGTCAGGCTTCGTGCTCTCTCCCAGCTTGACGGTGGCATCGCAAACCGCTTTTACGTCGGGCCAGGCTCCCGCCGCTACGCCTGCCAGCAGCGCCGCCCCGAAGGCGGCCCCTTCGGTTGTGCTCAGGGTGACCAGTTCAACGCCCAGCACGTCGGCCAGGATTTGCCGCCACAGAGGGCTCCGGGCTCCGCCACCCGCTACGCGCACCTGCTGTGCTGCCTCCAGACCCGACTCCTCGAGAAGCAGAAAGCTGTCCTTAAGCCCAAAGGCTACCCCTTCCAGCAGCGCGCGGGTCATATGCCGCCGCTCGTGGCGGATGGTGAGGCCCACCCAGGCACCGCGGGCCACCGGGTCGGGGTAGGGGGTGCGCTCGCCGGTCAGGTAAGGGAGGAAGAGGAGGCCGCCGCTGCCCGCGGGAGCGGTTTCCGCTTCGGCGACCAGGCTATCGAAGTCCTGGCCCGGCGCGAGATTGTCTCTGTACCACTGGAGGCTGCCCGCCGCGCTGAGCATCACCCCCATCAGGTGCCAGCGCTCGGGCAAGGCGTGACAGAAGGCGTGGAGCCGGCCTTCGGGCTCTATCAAGGGTTGGGCGGTGGGCGCGAATACCACGCCCGAGGTGCCGAGGGTGACGGCGACTGTGCCCGGCTCGGTCACGCCCATCCCAACCGCGCCCGCAGCCTGGTCGCCGCCTCCCGCCACGACCGGGGTGCCCGCCCGCAGACCTGTCGCTTCGGCGGCCTCCGCGCTCACTTGCCCGGTGACCTGGGGACCTTCGTAGCTGGGCGGCAGCCATTCCCCTGGTATGTCCAGGGCTTCGACCACCTCCCGAGACCAGTCGCGGGCGCGGAGGTCGAAGAGGATCGTGCCCGAGCCGTCCGCCCTGTCCGTAGCGTAGCCGCCGGTGAGCCGGTAGCGTATGTAGTCCTTGGGCAGGAGGACGTGGCGGGTGCGGGCGTATACTTCCGGCTCGTGCTCGGCCACCCAGAGGATCTTAGGGGCTGTGAAACCCGTCAGGGCGTCGTTGCCGGTGATTTCGATGAGACGGGATTTGCCTAGCCTGCGGCGTATCTCGTCGCACTGCTCGGCGGTACGCTGGTCGTTCCAGAGGATGGCGGGGCGCAGCACCTCGCCGCGCTCGTCCAGCAGCACCAGGCCATGCATCTGCCCCGTCAGCCCGATGGCCGCCACCTGCTCCCCTGTGACCCCCGCCTGCCCTAAAGCCTGCCGGATGCTGTTGGCCGCGCCCTGCCACCATTGCCGGGGGTCCTGCTCGGACCAGAGGGGCCGCGGCGTTGAGAGGGTAAGGGGGGTGGTGGCCGCGGCCACCACCCGGCCCGCAGGGTCGATCAGCAGAGCCTTCGCCCCGGTGGTGGAGATGTCTATCCCCAGGAAGAGTTGAGAAGCCATTTTATCTCACGCCGAGCAGCAGTTCCATGACCAACTGGTCCAGTTCCTCGTAGCGCCTGCCCCGCCCGGCGAGGGCTGCCACGTCGAACTCGTAGTCACGCAGCGCCTGGGCTCCGTCTTTGCTGTAGCCATCGCCGGCGGTGAGGACTCCATTCAGGGAAGGGCCTTTGTAGGCTTCGTCGGCGGCGCGCAATTCCGAGATAAGGCCCTGGATTTCAGTGTCAGCCGCGAAGCGTTTGGCTTTCTCCTTCATGATCAGGTAGGAGCGCATGCAGCCGCGGGCGAATGCCCACACGCCGGCTTCGTCCTCGGTACGGTAGGCGTGGGCATCGAAGTGGCGCGGACCGTCGTAACCGCTCTCCTCCAGCAGCTTGACCAGGAAGAAGGCCCGCTTGGGGTTCTCGGACGCGAAGCGGAAGTCCTGGTCGTAGCGGCCGATCACCTGGTCG
>JBJMMB010000200.1:0-2547 GCA_045805005.1 Chloroflexia bacterium | reverse complement strand
TGAGCTTTTGCTCGACTTGACCGAGCCAGTTGTACACGTAGTGCAGTTTGCCCTCCTTGAGGTAGAGCGTATGGCCTCCAAAGCGCCCACCGTGCGAGAACAACACCCCCTCGGCGCCCTCTGACTCGATGGTCACCTCGGCCGCGATGTTGTAGGAGCGCCCACGGATGTTCACCGCCGCCGCTTCGGGGACTTCGGAACAACCCGGGTAATAGACGTAGCGGTCGCGGGGTGCCGTCAGCTGCGGGCGCGGGAGGGTGAGGAGTACGACCGCCGCGCGGTCCTCCAGCGGCAAGCCCTTGTAGTAGCCCGCCTCCACAAACCAGAGGGCCTTGAGTTCTTCGAGCTTGTCTGGATACTGGTCGGCCAGGTCGTGCGTCTGGTTACGGTCCTCGTCCAGGTGGAACAACTCCCAGCGATCCCGCGTGAAATGCCCCCAGTCGGACGGTGCAGGTGGATGGATGGTGCTGGCATGCCAGCCCTGGTGCCAGATGCCGCGCGTGCCGCCCAGGTCGTAGAACTGGGTCTGCTTGGGCGCGGCAGCCCGGGCGTCGTTGAAGGTGGCCCGGAAGCTGGCGCCCTCCAGCAGGCTCTGGGTCCAGCCCTTGACGACCTCGGGGGGCTCAATCCCCAGGCAGTCGTAGAGCGTGGGCACGATATCCACGGCGTGGATGTACTGGTGGCGGACCTCGCCACGCGCCTTCATGCCCTTGGGCCAGCAGATGATGAACGGGTCAGCCGTGCCGCCCTCGTAATTGCCATAGCGTTTGTAGAACTTGAAAGGCGTGCAGAACCCCATGGCCCAGCCGTTGGGGTAGTGATTGTAGGTCTGTTCGCTGCCCAGCACGTCCAGGTACTTCAAGTTCTCTTCGATGTTATCGGGAACGCTGTTGAAGAATTTGTTCTCGTTGACCGAGCCATTGGGGCCACCCTCGCCGCTGGCACCGTTGTCGGAGAGGACGACGATGATCGTGTTGTCCAGTTGCCCGGTCTCCTCCAGGTAGTCCAGCAGGCGTCCGATCTGGGCATCGGTGTAGCTGATGTAGCCGGCGTAGACTTCCGCCATGCGGCAGAACAGGCGCTGCTCATCTTCGGAGAGCGAGTCCCAGGGCCGCGCCACATCGAGGTCAGGCCAGGGCTTGCCCTCGGCGCTGCGCACATCAGCATACGGGTTGAGCGGCGGCAGTTCAGTGTTCTCCGGCACCAGGCCCATTCGCTTCTGGTTGGCCAGGACCGCTTCGCGGTAGCGTTCGTAGCCCAGATCGAACCGGCCTTGATACTTGTCCGCCCACTCTTTCCAGACGTGGTGCGGGGCGTGAGCGGAACCCGGGCAGAGGTACATCAGCCACGGCTTTTCCGGAGCGATGACCTTGGCGTCGCTCGTGAATTGAATGGCTTTGTCCACCAGGTCCTTGGAAAGGTGATACCCATCCTTGGGCCCGTAGGGTGGATCAACCGGGTGGTTGTCCTCCACCAGGTCGGGGTACCACTGGTCGGTCTCGCCGCCCAGGAAGCCGTAGTAGCGCTCAAAGCCCCGGCCCAGTGGCCACAGGCGCCTGGAGGCGGCCACGTTGGTTTCTTCTTCGGGGGTCAGGTGCCATTTACCCACGGCGTAGGTATTCCAGCCCTGCTCCACCAGCGCCTCCGAGATCAGCCCGTTCTCGAAGGGGATGCGACCGCTGTGCCCGGGAAAACCGTTGCTGGCTTCGGTGATCACAGCCATGCCGTTGCTGGTGTGATTGCGTCCGGTCAGCAGGCACGAGCGCGTAGGCGAACAGAGCGCGGTGGTGTGGAACTGGGTGTAGCGCAACCCCTGATCAGCGAGACGCTGCATGTTAGGGGTCTCGATCATCCCGCCGAACATTTCCCATGCCCCAAAGCCCACATCGTCCCAGACGATGTAGAGGATGTTGGGTGCTCCATCCGGTGCCTTGGGCTGCTCATACGGTTCCCAGTCGGGAACCGAATCGCGACTGTCGAGGTTAATGATCCCTTTGAATGGTTTGGTCAAAGTCTTCTCCTCTAGGTCTGTGGCCCGGCTGTATCCTTCGAATCAGCGATGACGGTACTTTCCGTTCCCGATGCAGCGAGCGGCACCTGTTGCGCCTCAAGCTGCGCTGCCAGATCCTCCTTGAGCGCTTCGGTCATCACCTGCGCTCCAGCTTCGGCCATCATGCGTTGCACCTCTGCAACCCAGCGATGCTCGATCACGGCGATAATCGCCGAGCTGCCAGGAGTGAGGCCCTCGCCTATCTCTCTCAAGCGCGCATCTGGAAAGCCCGAGTCCCGCAGCTTTGCTGCCAGCCCTCCGATGATGGCTCCAGCGGCTGTGACGAGGACGAACGGCCCGGCGATCAGACCGGCAACGGCGCCGATTACCCCGCCTACGACGGCTCCTTTGCCACCTTTCATATCCGCCGTCTCCTTGATATGGAGTTTGCCCTGCTCATCTCGCCTGAGGATCGCAGCGTTTTGTATACCGATCAGCCCTTCCTTTGTGGCCTGTTTGAGATCCTGCAAGGCAGCATCTGCACTCTTCTCATCATT
>JBJMMB010000199.1:0-3611 GCA_045805005.1 Chloroflexia bacterium | reverse complement strand
GGCCGAGGGCTGGCCCACATACACCCCGCCTAACCCTACCTTCACCGACGTGCCTGAATCTAACGCCTTCTACAGCTACATAGAAACAGCCTACCACCACGACATCATCTCGGGCTACACCTGCGGCACCAACTGCCTGGAGTTCCGCCCCGGCAACAACGTGACGAGGGCGCAGCTCACCAAGATAGTGGTGCTGGCCGAGAACTGGGAGATAACCCCACCCAGCGTGGCCACCTTCCGGGACGTACCGGTGGGAGACACCTTCTTCGGGTATGTGGAGACAGCCTACTCTCACAGCATCATCTCGGGCTACGACTGCGGGACGGGCTGTCTGGAGTTCAGGCCGGGCAACAACGCCACGAGGGGGCAGATCTCCAAGATCGTCTACCTCGCCGTTACCGTCCCCTAACAGGCCCAACCAGAATAGCAACAGCCGGAATGCCTCGCGAGAGCGAGGTATTCCGGCTGTTGCTATAGTGTATGCAGTATTTCGCGCCATTCTCCGTTATTATTGGCACAGAGCAATCGACGGGTACCTGTATCGAGGAGCCACATTGAACGCCACCCACGACGTTGATTACGACCGGCCCCTGGTGGAGGCTGCCCAGCAGGACCCACGAGCTTTCGAGCAACTGTACGACCGCTACCTCCCCAGGCTCTATGCCTACGTCGCCTACCGTGTGGGCCGCGCCCAGGACTGTGAGGACCTCGTCGCCAACACCTTCCTCAAGGCGGTGGAGGCCCTCGACCGCTTCGAGTGGCGGCGCTCGGGCTCCTTCGCCGCATGGCTCTTCCGCATCGCCCTCAACGAGGTCACAGACTACCACCGCCGCAACCGTATGGCCGCGCGGCACCTGCCCCTCGATGAACTCCCGGATCTCCGGGCCGGCGACCTGGCCCACTCAGACCTCTTCCCCCAGCCTGAGGACGCGCTGCTCCGCAAGGAGACCTTCGCCCACCTGCGCGCCCTGCTCGCCACCCTTCCTCCGCGCCGTCAAGACATTATCACCCTGCGCTTCTTCGGCGGCCTCCGCAACTCGGAGATAGCGTTGGCCCTCGGCCTCGATGAGCGCACCGTAGCCTCTCACCTCTGCCGCGGCCTCAAGGACTTGCACCGCCTGTACCTGCAAGACACCGTCCCGAACATGGAGAACCCCTAATGAACCAGCCAGACGCCGAAGCCCAGGATTCCCTCCTCCTGAGCAACGTAGACCTCATCCTCGCGGGCGACCCCTCCTCTGCGAGCAGTGACCCCCTCTACGCCTTTTGCGCCCAACTGGCCTCCACCGTCCCCCAGGCCGGTGACGCCTTCCGCGAGCAACTCCGCACTCGCCTGGCCGCCCGCGCCCAGGAGCAGGCTGCACAGACGATGGGCGATGGGCGATGGACGATGGACGAACAAAGCAGCTCCATACAATCGACGCCGGCAGGGCCATCCAACCCGTCTCCTAACCCCCATCGGCCATCGTCCATCGTCCATCGTCTGCCACAGGCTCTCGTCCCTCGTCTGTCCCCCCGGACGCGCCGCTTCGCCTCGGCTCTCGCCGGAATCGCCGGGGTGGCCCTCGCGCTGGCCTTCTTCCTCGGCATGGCCGCCGTCATCAAGCTCCGCACCGACTCCACCCACGCCTCCCAGACGGTCACCGCCGTGGCCCTCCTCCCCGCCACGGGCACCCCCGCCCTCGCCGCTACGGGCGTTGCCTCCGCGGACACCGCCAGGACCGTTCAGGCATTCGAGCCCCTCCACACCATACAAACTGCCTCCGGCCTGCCTGACGCACTCCTCGGCCGCCTCATGGCCTGGTCCCCCGACAGCCGCACCCTCGCCACCGGCGCGGTCGCCACCCTAGAGTTCTGGGACGGCGCGACGGGCCGCCTCTTTCGTACAACCAATATTCCCTACATCAGCAGCCTCGCCTGGTCGCCCGATGGCCGCACCCTGGCGGTGGGCGTCAACCAGGACACCATCAAGCTGGTCGACCCCACCACCGCGCAGGTCCGCGCCACCCTCGTACCCGGCGAATCGATACCTACGTTCCCATCGAATGCTACCTACACGGGCGGCTGGATTACCTCCATAGCCTGGTCCCCGGACGGCCGCACCCTCGCTGCCATCTTCGAAAGCCCACCACCCGACAAGGGCACCTCCTTCCATCCGGCTGTGGTAGGGCTGTGGGAGCCCGTCACCGGCAAATACCTGCGCAGCATCCACGCCGCGACCGCCAACCGCTCCGTAACGCATTTCGCCTGGTCGCCCGACGGGCCCTCCCTTGCCACTCTCTCCGACGAATTCAACAATCAGCACCAGACCCTCAGGCTCTGGGATCCTTCGATGGGCACGGAGCAGCGCACCCTGGCGGCGGATCGCCCCGTGGTAGGCTTTGCCTGGTCGCGCGATGGTCACACCATCGCGGCCTTCAGTGGCACCGCCGTCGAACTGCGAGACCCGCTAACCGGCAAATTGTTGCGCCGGATGCCCGCCGAGCCGCCCCCCGACACCCCCAACCCCGAAAACCAATACCCCTCCGCTCCCGGCCCCATGCCCACCACCGAGGCGGGCTACACCATCACCCCATTCCCGACCGGCACCTCCGCGCCCCCCACGCCAACTTACATCCATAGCGATGAGCAGTACGGCAACATAACAGAGGCTACTTGGTCGCCCGACGGCCACACTCTCGCCACTGTCGACGGCGCCTATCTCCGCCTGTGGGACCCGGCCACCGGCAGGCAGACAAAGCGCATGACCATGCCCAACGATAAGTACAGGTTCGCGGGTTGGTCACCGAATGGGAGTGTGCTCGTACTCCTGGACGAGACAGCCGTGCACCTCATCGACCCCGCCACGGGCGACGAGGTGCGCACCCTCAGCTCCCCCGGCAAGACGGTCGATGGCATCGCCTGGTCGCCCGATGATGGCACCCTGGCTGTCCTCTCCGGCCCTGAAATCACCCTCTGGGGCCTCAGGAGCGGGCCTTCGCCCACCATCACCCCTCCCCAGGGTACCGTACTCCCTGCCGCCACCACCGGCCCCACGCCCCCTTGCGGCACATGGAGCCTCGTCCCCGCCCCTGGCCCCGGTTCCACCAACGACCTCGCCGCCGTAGCCGCCATCTCTCGCGACGACGTATGGGCCGTCGGTTCCTACTCCAACGGCGGCCCAAGCCAGGGGCTCATCGAGCGATGGAACGGCAGCAAGTGGTCCGTAGTGCCCGGTCCCGCTCTCCCCATAGGCACCAATGTCCTCCGTGCCATCTCTGCCGCGTCGCGGGATGACATCTGGGCCGTGGGTTATTACACCTCCACTAACGACCTCCAAAAAACGCTCATCATCCATTGGGACGGCAAGGGCTGGACCCATGTGCCGAGCCCCAACGCCGGCACGGGCCAGAACGACCTCACCGGCGTGGCTGCCCTATCCTCTACCGATGCCTGGGCCGTCGGCTCCTACAGCGCGGACACTGTCAATTACTCCGGCCAATCTCAGACCCGCATTCTCCATTGGGACGGCCACGCCTGGACGCAGGTGCCCAGCCCCAACCCCGGCCTAGACGCCAACCGCCTCACAGCAATCACCGCCATCTCCAGCGACGATGTTTGGGCCGCGGGTT
>JBJMMB010000198.1:0-2353 GCA_045805005.1 Chloroflexia bacterium | reverse complement strand
GCGATTCGTGGACCCCAACCTGACCGTGCCCGCGCTGAAGCGCGCCTCCGAGCTGATGCGCCAACTGGCCGGGGGCACGATAGCCCAGGGGTACGTGGACCGTTACCCCTCTGACGAGTGGCAGGCTGACGGCCCGCCGGTCGAGGACCTGCTCCAGATAGAGATAGAAGACCCCGACCTCTGTGCACGCTACACGGGAGCCGTTATCCAGGGAGTGAAGCTGGGGCCGTCGCCTGCCTGGATGCAGCGCCGCATCACGCTCGCCGGGATGCGGCCCATCAACAACATCGTGGACATCACCAACTACGTCATGCTCGAGATGGGCCAACCCCTGCACGCTTTCGACTACCACGCCGTCGAGGGCCACAAAATCGTCGTGCGCCGCGCCCGGCGGGGCGAGCGGCTGACCACCCTGGACCACGTGGACCGCCAACTGGACCCCAAGATGCTGGCGATCTGCGATGTGAGCCGCCCCCTGGCGCTCGCCGGGGTCATGGGCGGGGAGGATAGCGAGATAGGGGAAAGCTCGAACGACGTGCTGCTGGAGTCGGCGCACTTCAACCAGCTCAATATACGGCGCACAGCCCGCCTCTTGAGGCTCCCATCCGAGGCGTCTTACAGGTTCGAGCGATTCGTGGACCCCAACCTGACCGTGCCCGCGCTGAAGCGCGCCTCCGAGCTGATGCGCCAACTGGCCGGGGGCACGATAGCCCAGGGGTACGTGGACCGTTACCCCTCCCCACGCAAGCCTCTCAGGATCCATTTCTATACCTCGGAGGTCGACCGGCTGCTGGGCATACACGTGCCGCCCTCGCGGATTGCCAACATACTGCAACGGCTCGACTTCACGGTGGACCTGCCGCCGAACGCCGACATCGTGGGGCCGGACACCACCATGCTGGTCGACGTGCCTTCGTACCGCAACGACGTAGCCCTGCCCGCCGACCTGGTGGAGGAGGTAGCTCGCATAATGGGCTACGACACCATCCCGGAAACCCTGATCGAGGGCGGGTTACCGCCCCAGCACGTCGATCCCTCCTTGCAGAACGAAGAAAGGCTGCAGGACATCATGGCGGCTTGCGGGGTGGACGAGGTGATAACCTACGGTGTTACCTACAGCGGGGACCTGGAGAAACTCGCCAGGATGGAGGCCGCCGTCGCCCAGGTTCCTACCGCGGAAGGCGACAGTGAGGCGGTACCGGTCTACCGTTCCTGGGACACGGCCCGGCCGCCGGTGACCATCGTAAACCCGTTGAGCAGCAAGCAGGATGTGATGCGCCCCACCCTGCTGCCCAACCTGCTCCACACCCTACGGGAAAACCTCAAGATGCAACCCGAAACGCCCGTGTGCATCTTCGAGGTCGGCAAGGTCTACCTGACGTCAAACGAGAGCGAGGTAGAGGCAAGGCAAAAGGCCATGCAGGAGGAGCTGGCAACCTACCCGCGCCTCCAGGCCTGGGAGTTCGTGCCCGGCGAGGACCGCCTGCCCATGGAGCCGCGCAGGCTGATGGGCATGATGAGCGGCCCCCGGCAGCCGCGCTCGCGCTTCAACCCTGATGTCCAGGGCGAGGCCGAGTACGATTTCTTCGACGCCAAGGGGGTCGTAGAAGAGTTGCTCAGGCGGCTCCATGTGGGCGGCGTGGAGTACCTGCCCGCTCGCGCGCCCCTGTTCCACCCCGGCCGCGTGGCACTGGTGCGCGCCCAGGGCGTGGACCTCGGCGCGGTGGGAGAGTTGCACCCGGCGCTCCTTGAAGAATGGGAGGTCCCCGCCCGGCGCGTGTGCGCCTGGGACCTCGATGTGGAGGCCCTGGCCAGGGTAATGCCCGAGCGCGCCCTGTACGACGAGGTGAGCCCTTACGCCCCCGTACGGCAGGACATGGCCTTTGTAGTGGCCGAGAGCACGCCCGCCGCCCTGGTGGCCGGGGCGATAAGGAAGGCGGCACCCGTGGCCATCGCAGATGTAGACCTCTTCGACATCTACACCGGCAAGCCCGTACCTGAGGGCCACAAAAGCCTGGCCTTCGCCGTCACATTCACCTCGACCGAGAAACCCCTCACCGAAGAAGAAATAGCCCGCCTGCGCAGGCGCATAGAAGGCAGGCTGGAACGCGAGTTAGGAGCCAGGCTGAGGTAGGGGTCCTACGGCGTCAGGTACATCGCGTTGATCATGTTTCTGTGTATCACTACCAGTTCGCGGGTCCAGGATGACTTGGTGTCGCTTACGAGGTATAGGGTCGCTTTGGTGATGGGGATAAAAGGGTCATTCCCGTGGAGCAGGCTTTCCAGGGTGGTCTCGGGGTGGAGGTAGCAGTAGCCGTAGATCGCGTAGGTACCGGTGATGGCGAAGCATGGG
>JBJMMB010000197.1:0-8080 GCA_045805005.1 Chloroflexia bacterium | reverse complement strand
GCAGTGCGCCCACACATCGGCCTAGGCCGATGTGTGGGCGCGTCTCAAGGGATACAGGAATCTCCCTGCCGGGGGTTGGGGGTGGTCCCCCACAAACATAGCAACAAAGGGGTGGGGGGGTCTGCCTGCCGGGGGCTTGGGGGTGTCCCCTAACTCTACCGCCTTGGAAGACCCTACTTATCTTGCGTTTAGCAACTCTTGCCCAAGCGTACCGAGCAGCACCTTGGGGCCGCCTGGTACCTCCGGGTGGAGCTCAAAGCGGGCTCGCTGGAACCACTGCGTGAGGTAGGTCTTCCCATCCACAGGATTGACCATATTGGAGGCGGGGGAAATGGGGTAGCCGAAGATTTGGGCCCCGCCATGCTCTTGCCAGTAGTGCAGGAAGTCGTCTGTTATCTCCTGGCCCGTCCGCTGGAAGTAAAGACCCCGGCCGGTGGAGGCCTGGGCGGGCCAGTGCAAACCCAACTGGGCGGCACGTTCGGACCCCACTAACCCGAGAAGCACGTTCGGCTCGACATCACTGCCCCAGCCGGGCGCCTCGGAGTGCCATTCGAGCCTGGCCCGCTGGAACCATTGCACGGTGACGCCATTGCGGGAGGTCTCGCCGGATATGGGGTAGCCGAATGTATCAAGAGAGCCGTGCGAGTTCCAATACTTCAAGAAGCCATGCCCTGCAGACTGGCCGGTTTGAGCGAAGTACCTGAACGGGCCGGTAGCGGGCGGGGCCGACAGGTAGTTGTATACCCTGCGGGAGAGTTCGATGTGGGTTAGCGTGGCCCCGTAATAGCTGGGCAGATCAGACGACATGGAAACGATCAAATAGGGGCCCGCGGGACCGTATACGATGCCCGCATCGTGCAGAAGATAGTCGAGGGTGCCCGTCTTGTGAGCGAATGGAGTGCCGAACGGAATACCTTGTGGCAGCAAATTGTTGATCGTCTGGTCGAGCATGATGTTTATCATATCCTGGCTGGCCGCGGAATCGACAAGGCGAGAGGTGGCCATCAATTGCAGGATGGTCATCACGTCGCGGGGCGTGGTCAGGTTGTCGCCGGTGAAGTTCCAATTGAGCACCGAATTGCGAAGGCCGATATTGTGCATCGTCGCGTTGACGTTGCCAGGACCGAGTATATTCACAAGGTAGATAGCGGCTTCGTTCGAGCTGTACTGGATCATCGGCTCGGCATAGGGGCGAAGCCCGCTTGGCCCATCGATGCTTACGCTGCCGGTGCGGTCCTGGCGGTAAAGCTCGGCGAGAACCCAGAGCTTATATAGAGATGCCGACACTTGCTGGGTGTCAAGGTTATAGGAGGCAAACTGCCCTGTATCGAGCTTCTTGACCGCCACGCCCCAGGTGCCGGGCTGGTCGCCCACGACATCATTCACTATGGCCTGTAGCTTGGGGTCGGGAACCTCGGGAGCGGCGCTATACAAGGCGGGTACGACCCCTCGGGCCAGGGCTGCCCCGCCCGAAAGACCCGCGGACGGCGAAAAGGGGCGGAGCCCCAACAGAGAGCCTGCCAGCAGCAGAAGCAGGAAGGCAAGAAAAAGTCGCCCGCTAAAGCTGCGCCTACCCGTGAGCACCACCCTATAAACGCGCTGGAGTGACACCAAGACCCAATACCTCCTCCGGATTTATTTTATCTTATGTCTACTACATTTGAGTTGTCAAGGGCTCGTGGAAAAGACTTCGTATTGCGTATTGCGTATTGCGTATTGCGTATTGCGTATTGCGTGCCGCCCATGCCTGGGTGGAATAACCCGCT
Organism: Chloroflexia bacterium; assembly: GCA_045805005.1. Taxonomy (GTDB): domain Bacteria; phylum Chloroflexota; class Chloroflexia; order QHBQ01; family JADMIH01; genus JADMIH01. The sequence goes on along the minus strand of JBJMMB010000197.1, from coordinate 6,314 downwards.
ACCCTTCCTCCTTTACGAAATACGCAATACGCAATACTCAAGGGGCAGCAGTAGGAGAAACGCCGGGGGAGGCCGCGCCCGAGGGTTGGTCTGTTACGGGCGGGCCGAGAGGCGGGGTCACATCAGGGGGCGGCAGCGTGGGGGAAGTAGGCGGGCCGGGGCTGCCGGCTTTGGGGGTAGCTGTGGCTTCAGAGGCAGTGCCGCCGGAGCGCACGGGGATTGTCAGCACCTGGCCGTCTGAGAGGGTGTTCGGGTCAGCAATATTGTTGGCCCGCACGATATCGTCAACGGTGACGCCGAACAGGGCAGCTATGCCGGAGAGCGTATCGCCCGACTTGACGGTGTACGTAGTCGGGGCCATAGTCGGCGCGGCGAGCGGCGTGGAGGTAGGCGTATCCACCGGCGTGACAACAAGCTTCACCTTGTCCCCGCTGCCGCCACTCCCCGCGGAGCAACCAGCGAGCAAGAGGAGGGCAAGGAGGGACAAGGGTCCCGCGATGGACGATAGACGATGGACGATGGAGGTAAGGACATGGGCTCGACAGATCCCATCGTCCGTCGTCCGTCGTCCATCGTCTATTCGCGCCGGCCTTTGGGGCCTGGGTCCAATCAACACTCGAGCGGGCATTTAGGCAGTTCCCCTTATCTAGCGGTGAGTGTTGACGCCTGTGTCGGGCATGGACGGCATGGGGGTGGCCGGGGCTCCCGGATTGGCGTTCGTGGATGGTTGCACGGGCGGCGGGGCATCGGAGACCGGGCTGGGGGCAAGAATAGCTTGACCCTGGGGATCCGGCAGGTAGAGGACCTGGCCCGGCTTGATATAGCCCTCGCTGAGCTTGTTGATGGCCCTGAGGAGGTCAACCTTGGTGCCGTAGCTGACGGCTATTCCCCACAGCGTATCTCCGGGCTGCACGATGTAGAAGGGCAGGGAGGCCTGCCCGCTAACCACGCCCCCCTGGGCCTGTATCTGAGGGGCGGAATCGGCGGCGGGTGCGGGGGCAGCCTGAGCCGGCTGCTCTACAGGCGCGGGCGGCTGAGCTTGCACGGGCGGAGGCGCCAGGGCTGTGGGGCTGGGGTCTGGCGCGGTCGCGGCCGGCGCGGAGGTGGGCGTGGGTTGCAGAGCCGCCTGGTCCACCTGAGTAACCGCCTGGGGGTTGCCGTTGGGGGCGGGAGCCGATGTGGGAGCCGGCTGGTCGCCGGAGGCGGCGCTGCTGGCCGCTACGCCGGGTTTAGCAGGTTGCGTGCCGGCCCCGCCGCCGAACCTGGCGCCGATACTGCCAAGGCCCACGACGCTGAGGACAAGGATGAGCGCAAGCGCCACAACGTAAATAAAGCAGCCTTTGAGACAGCTATTTTCAAACGGTTGTTTCATTTCAAGGTTCCCCCTCCAATTCTATAGCAAAAGCGCTGCCTTGAAGGGGGAATGGCGAGCGGGTTTTCCACATCCTGGGAAGATTCTAGCACTCCCGACAGGCTTATGTAAAACTTTGTGGGTATAATGGGGATCAGGGGTTAGGAGTCAGGGATCAGTGTCAGCCGCCCCCGCTTCGCTCATACCTCTGATCCCATCAAGCGGAGTAGTCTCTTTGGGCACAAGGCGAACATATGCGATAGTGGCGCTGGACGGTGGGTTTCGGAACGGACCGGCGGGATCGAGCGACAACCGGCAGATGGGCGGCGAGGAGCGGGACGAGGGAACCCTAGAGGGCCTGCTGCTCCACTACCGAGTGCCCGACTATCTGCAGGGGCACATCGAGCCGGGACATATCGTGACCGTGCCCCTACGCGGGCGGCCCGCTTATGGGGTGGTGACGGGGCTGTCGGACGAGGCCCCGGTGCCCGAAACGCTGCCTATCAGAGAGCTGGTGGACGCACGGCAGGTCGTGCTGCCCCACATGATGGCGCTGGCGAGGTGGATCGCAGGATACTACCACTGCACGCTGTGGCAGGCGCTCGCGCCCATGCTGCCGCCGGGGGTGGCGCGCCGGGCCGTGACCACACTCGGGCTGTCGCCCGATTTCGTGCGAGATGGCGAAACCGACCCGTTGATCGCGGCCCTCGGTCGCAGGCAGCAGCAGGTGGTATTGCTGCTCCAGGAGGCTCCGAAGAGCACGCTGACGCTGGCCCGGCTGAAAAGGAGCTACTCGGGCGCGCCTTCGGGTCTGAACGCAGCACTCCGCAGCCTGGAGCGCGAGGGAGTGGTCACCCGCCACACGCAATTACCCACGCCCCACGGCAAGCCCCAGCATGAAAGGATTATTCGGCTGGCGGTAGGCTCAGAAGCAGCGGGCGACGCCGTGAGCGATGCCGCGCACCGGGCCCCTTTGCAGGCTGCTGCTCTGTCCTGGCTGATGAAACAGGCGTCGAGGAGTATAAGCGAAGCGCGGGGAGCGGTAGCGGACGATGGTCAGGGGGCGGCATTCAGGGTTTACGACGAGGGTGCCCAGGAGTACCGAGCTAATGGTACGACGGGAGGCTGGGTCTCAAGCGGTGAGCTGACTGTAGAGCAGGGGTGGTTGAGGCTGCGGGACCTCTACCTGCATACCGGTGCCACCTCGGCTACCGTGTCGGCGCTTGAGAAGAAGGGGCTGGTGGAGTTGTCCGACCGCCAGGTGGAGCGTAAACCCGTACCGGCGAACGCGGCCTCGCTCAACGACGAACCACCCACTCTAACCTCCGCGCAGGCCACGGCCCTGAACGAAATCGCAGCAGCCCTGCGAGCCTTGAAGGTGGGGGAAGCAGATACCGCTGATCCGCAGCAAATTCAAGATTCAAAACTCAAAACTCAAAATTACCTGCTGCACGGTGTGACAGGGAGCGGCAAGACGGAGATATACCTGCGGGCCATTGCTATGGCTCTGCGAATGCGGAGGCAGGCTCTGGTGCTCGTGCCAGAAATTTCGCTGACCCCGCAGGCGGTGCACCGGTTCGCTTCGCGCTTTCCGGGGAGGGTGGCGCTAGTGCACAGCCAGTTGCCACCGAGGCAGCAGTTCGACGAATGGCGGCGCATCCGGGAGGGCCAGGCCGACATAGTTATCGGCTCGCGCTCGGCGGTGTTCGCGCCCCTACCCCGGTTGGGCCTGATCGTTGTGGACGAAGAGCATGAATGGGCTTACAAACAGGATCACGCGCCGCGCTACCACGCCCGTGATGTAGCGCTGAAACGGGCCGAGTTGACCGGTTCGGTGGTCATACTGGGCAGTGCCACGCCCGACCTGGCGACCTACTACAAAGCGCAACGTGGGGAGTATAGGCTGCTTTCCCTGCCCACGCGGGTCGGGCGGAGGAGAGTGCGGGGCGGGTCAGAACTCATCACGGAGTTGCCCATGCCCCCCGTGCAAATCATAGACATGCGAGCCGAGTTGCGCACGGGCAACCACTCCATGTTCAGCCGCGCCTTGCAGACAGGGCTCGATTCTACGCTGGCACGCAAGGAGCAGGCCATCCTATACCTCAACAGACGAGGCAGCAGCAGTTTCATCCTCTGCCGGGAGTGCGGCCACGTGCCCAACTGTCTGCGCTGTGATGTGCCGCTGGTGTACCACGCCGACATATACGGGATGCTATGCCACCGGTGCAACGCCCACTCGCTCACCCCGAGGGAGTGCCCGAAGTGCGGCAGCGGCCAGATAAAGGGGTTCGGGGTGGGCACGCAGAAGGTGGTGGACGAGGTAACAGCGCTTTTCCCGCGGGCGCGTGTGCTGAGGTGGGACCGCGATACGGCCTCCAGGCACGGCGGGCACGAGGGGATCATGGACATGTTCACGCGGGGCGATGCAGATGTCTTAGTCGGCACGCAGATGATCGCCAAAGGGCTGGACATAGCACGAGTGACCCTGGTTGGCGTGATTAGCGCGGATACCGGCCTCTACTTGCCCGACTTCCGCGCCCCAGAGCGGAGCCTGCAGTTACTTATGCAGGTGGCGGGCCGAGCCGGTCGGCGCACCGAGACTACCCACAGCCGCGTGGTTGTCCAGACCTACAACCCCGATCACTACGCTATACAGGCCGCGGCCCGCCACGACTACAAAGGCTTCTACGCCGGCGAGATCCGCTTCCGAGCCGAGCACGGCTACCCACCGTACGGCCAACTAGCCCGGCTCGTCTATTCCTCCCAAAGCAACGAGCGGTGCGAACAAGAAGCCACTGCCGTGGCGCGGTACTTGCGAGGAAAGGCGGAAAGCCACGGTCTACAGCCAAAGGACGGTGGGGAGGACAGCAGGACAACCTGCATAGATGTGCTGGGGCCGGCCCCATGCTTCGTTCACAAGGTCAGGGGGCAGTTCCGTTGGCAAGTGCTAATACGAGCGGATAGCGTGGCCCCACTCCTTGAGGGGTTCAACCCTGGCCCAGGGTGGGTGCTGGATGTAGACCCGTTGAGCGTGTTATAACTGTCTTAATTCGCAATGCGTAATGCGTAGGGGAGGAAGGATAGAGGGTTCTACGACCCAGGCGCGGGACGCGACCATTTCGTAGTAGGCATTACGCATTACGCACTACGCATTTGAGGGATTGCGATGGCACCGCTGGAGATAAGATACGACCCTGATCCGATTTTGAGGGAGAAGGCCAAGAGGATAAAGACCTTCGACGCCCACTTGCGCAAGTTGGCCGCGGATATGTTCGAGACAATGCACGCGAATAATGGCGTGGGGCTGGCGGGGCCGCAGATCGGGCAGCCGATAAGGATGCTGGTCGCGGAATATGTGCCAGAGCCGAAGGAGAAGGAGCGCGGGTTCAAGGTAGCCCTGTGCAACCCGGAGATTGTCAAGGCGAGCGATGAGATGGACACGGCTCCGGAGGGGTGCCTCAGCATACCGGGTTGGATTGGGGAGGTGCCCCGCCACGTTGGCATCACCGTCAAAGGGCAGACGCCCGAAGGCAAAGAGATACGCATCAAGGCCCAGGACTACTACGCGCGCGTGCTCCAGCACGAGATCGACCACCTCGACGGCATCCTCTTCACCGACCGCGTAGTCGACATCAAGACCCTCCGGCGAATAGATCCAGGGACGAGCGAGGAAGAAGAACAGCTTCTCGAAGTTTAGGGAAGTAAAAGACGATTGCCAAAAACGGGCGCGCTGCGGCCCGTTTTTGGCAATCTTTGGCAATCGTGGTTCAGGGGTGGAAAAAGAAGGCCACCGCCACGATAGCATAGGCCGCCAGAAGCTGGACGCCCTCGAACCAGTTGCTCTCCCCGTCCTGCGTAATGGAGGTGGCTATCAGCATAGTCATCCCGAGGGCTGCGAGTTCGAACAGGTTGAAGAAGAGGTCCAGCGGGCGGCCAATGAGGAAGCCCACCAGCACGAGGACGGGGGCTACAAAGAGGGCCACCTGGAGGGTTGAACCCATAGCGATGCTCACCGAGAGGTCCATCTTGTCTTTGATGGCGACGGTGACCGCCGTCAGGTGCTCGGCGGCGTTGCCTATCAGGGCCACCAGGATGACCCCGACGAATAGTTCGGTCAGCCCTAGCTGCTCAGTGAGGTAACCGACCCCCTCGACCAGCATCTCCGACATTATTGCCACAACAACCGTGGTAACGAGGAGAACGATCACCGAGTGGCGGATGCTCCACGCCTGGCCGTGCATCTCCGACGATTCTTCCTCGCCATAAAGGTGTTTGTGCGTGCGCAGGACGAATATTAACTGAGCCACATAAGAGGCGAGTAGCACCAGGGCCACCCCGATGCTGAGTTCCTCGCGCAGATCGATGTCAACAGCGTTCGCGGGCGAGGTTATCGCAAAAGCCGCGGGGATAATGAGAGCGCCCGTGGCAAGGGTCAACTGGGAGGCAGCCACGCTGGCTGCGGTGCGGTTGAAAACCTGCTTCTCGCGGCCCAAACCACCGAGGAAAATCGAGAGGCCGAGCACGAAGAGCACGTTGCCGATAATCGAGCCGGTGATCGAGGCTTTTACGACCTCATAAAGACCTGCCTGCAGCGCGAAGAAGGCGATGATCATCTCTACCGCGTTGCCGAAGGTGGCGTTGAGCAGGCCTCCTATGCCCGACCCGACCCGCACGGCGAGTTCCTCGGTGGCGGTGCCCAGTATCTTGGCCAGGGGTATGATAGCAGCGGCCGAGGTGATAAAGAGCCATAGCTCGCCGAGGTTCAGCAGGCGAACAGCTATCGCCACGGGGATGAAGATCAACAGGGCGTAGATACCGATCAGCAGGCTGGAAGAGCGCTCGGGCCCGGAGAGGTCAAGACCTATCCACTCCAGCGCCTTCAGAAACGGAGACTGCGCGCCCCTCGGGTGGGGGGCCGCGGTGGAAGTGCTTTCGTCTTGTGACATACCATCTCCTTTCCTGG
>JBJMMB010000196.1:0-3025 GCA_045805005.1 Chloroflexia bacterium | reverse complement strand
GTCCTCAGTCCTCAGCACTCGTGAAGCGGCGCTCAAGCTCGTCTATGAGTTCGCGGCGGTTCTCTAGTCCGCCGTAAATGGGTACGGTGGCCCCATGCCCCAGTTCATGTAAGAATCTGGCGGCGGGGTTGGCTATCCGGTGCGTGTGGTTATGCCGCACTCGCAAGAGGAGGGTTTGCGGCTCATCTTCGTCCTCTGTGCCGCCGGTCGCGGGGTCGGGAGCAGCTTCTACACCGGTCCCCGATTCTCGGGGTTCATCGTCTCCCAGGAAAAACCTGGCGAGGCGGCTCCTGCCGCCGGCGGGCGCGAAGCCGGAAAGCTCTTCCCAACTATAATCCAGGTTTATGCCGGCCAGCGTCCGGTATTGTATGCCCTTAGAGCTAACTATAAAGCGGCTGTTGGCCTCCTCCAAAAGCACCCAGGCAACGACCGGGGCCACCACCAGCAGCCCCAGCATCAAGGCCATCGACACCCACTCCACACCGCTCACTCCGTCTTGCAATATCGTAATCAGGCTCCACAACGCGAATATCCAGATGGTTACCACACCCAGGAGCAAGATAAGTGCCTGCCTTTTACCCTGGCGTGACATAGGGTAAACTCGCTCGACCCCCTCGACAGGCAGGGAGGCTGTTGGGGCCGCGGAGGCGGTATTGTGTATGTCGGATTCGGTCATCATGAGAAGAATGAAAGCTGCTTGTATTGATCGTTATTATCCAGTTCGTCCGGCTCGCCGGGTTCTTCTTGCGGAGTTCCCTCCGCCATGTCCTGGGTTAGCAGAGCGTCCTTGGTCTCCGGCTCCTTTTCGCCAACCTGCGGCGCACCGGGCGATGCGAAGTCGCTTTCCAGGACCGCGGCGGTTTCCGGCTCGTGTATCACCTGCTCGCGTGCGGCTTCGGCGCCGGCCACCTGTGCGTCCAGGACCTCGGGCGGCGGCTGCGACATGATGCGCGCCTGTTCGATATACACCGGCAGTTTGCGGAAATCGGCCCGGATGATATCCGCGAGGCTCGCCTGGTGGAGGCCCGCCGCCGGGTGGTACATGGCCACAGCCAGGCGGCCGTCGACCATCCGAGCGGTGCCGTGTATCCGGCTTATGAGCTCGCCGGGGAAGAAGCGGGCCATCGAATGGCGGCCGAGTGTCACGATCACGGCGGGGTTTATGAGGGCCAACTGCCTTTCAAGATACGGGGCGCAGGCGGCCTTCTCCTCGGGCTCGGGGTCGCGGTTGTTAGGTGGGCGGCACTTGACCACGTTTGTAATGTAAACGCCCTGGCGGTCCAGCCCGGCGATGTGGAGTAGCTCATTGAGGAATTGCCCCGCCGCACCCACGAAAGGGCGGCCCTGCTTGTCTTCGTGATAGCCGGGCCCCTCGCCTATGAACATGACCTCGGCGTGGGCGTCGCCCTCACCGGGCACCGCTTTGGTGCGGGTCTTCGCCAGGCGGCATAGCTGGCAGACCTTTACTCGCTCCTCCAGCGCCTTCAGGCTCGCCGTTTCCAGAGCCGCACTCCCGCTGCCGTCAGCCATGCTCAAATTCACACCTTCGTAGCCATCTTCCTCTGCTGTGATTATACGCCAGGTAAAAGGGGGTAGCAAGCAAAACGACATTTCCTCACCCGGATGTGGGCCCACCTTCGACCCACCAGGACCTGGCAGCCCTGAGAAATGCGACGCCGCACTCTATAACAGCGAGGCCATGCTCTACCGAGTTTTCGGTGGGATAATAGTCATGCAGGGCCTGGTAGAACCCGTGGATAGTGCGGTCCAACGCCGAGCCGGCAGGCAATAGCGACATAGCTTCTATCTTTGTCAGGTTCCAAACTCGGATAGGGTCGTCTTGCCGCAGGCTCACGACCTGGAACAGAACGGGCCAGACCTCTGTGCAAAGCAGGCGAACGTGGCGCTGCAAACGCCCACCCCCGTGGTCGAGCAGGCCATTGGCCAGGTGCGCGGGCTCCGTTACCAGGTTTGTCAGGCTTTCTCTAGCCGAAGCGCGCAACTGCCCGGCTGTAGCCTCCGGTACCGGCAGCCTTCCGGCCACCAGGTGATAAGCGCCGGGGATAGGACCCACCCAACCCTGCGGTCCATCTCCCTGGAAGGCATAGCATTGAATGTAGCTGAAGGGCGCCGGGTCGATCTTCGCCAGGTCTCGGTGTATCGTGACAGCTAGTTCGACGGGTAACCGGCCATCCTCTTTGAAGGCCGAATTTTCCAGGTACAGCCGGAAGTCGATATCGCTACTGCCCGGGATCATCCCGCCCTTCAGAGCCGATCCATGTATGATCAGTCCAATGAACCAGGGCTTTGTGTGCGCCAGGTAGACCCCGGCCACCTGTCCGGTTACTCGCATTGATTCTGGGGATAGACAAGATAGATCCATGATCTTACCCCTGGAAATATGAGTGGCTAGTGGCTAGTGGCTAGTGGCGGGCTAGCAAACCCCGGGGCTAAAGCACTAGCCACCACCCACCAGCCACTAGCCACTGGTTAGCCAGGCTAAGGAGCTACTGGTCCCGGGCATGTTTAGCTTCGTATGGGTGTAGACGTGGGATCCAGCAGCGCACGCTATCCCGGTAATGCCTGTAAGGCTCACCGAAGCGTCGTTCCAGGTCTTTCTCCTCCCACGGGCGGACCAAATAATTCCAGCCTGTAGATCCGACGAAGGCGTACACAGCAACGAGAGGGGAGCCGAGGAACATGGCGATGGCAAATCCCTGGGCTAAACTGCCCATTGCCATAGGGTTGCGCACGAAGCGGTACGGCCCGGCTACGACCAACTGGCGGGTGGCATCGGCAGGAAGGGGCGTACCGCGGCCTTTGACAACCATAAATACGGCGCTGACCTGGGCCAGGATCCAACCGAGCAGGAATAGAGTGACGCCCGCAACTTTCCATTTATGGGAGCCAAAACGGTAGCGCGTCAGGTGGAGTCTGCGTTCGAGAGAATAAATACCCGCGGGTGCGAGGAAGAAGAAGACAGACCACATAACCAGCATTTGCGCGAGCGTCTTGGCCATGTTCC
>JBJMMB010000195.1:0-2426 GCA_045805005.1 Chloroflexia bacterium | reverse complement strand
CTGGCTGCTCGCAGGCATACTGCTGGCGGACCTGGCCGCGCTGGTGCTGACGCAGTCGCGGTCGGCCCTGCTGGGCGTGCTGGCGGCGGGGGTATTCGTGGCGACGATGCGCTACCGGCGGTTGTGGGGCTGGGGCCTGGCCGGGGTGGTGCTGATAGTGGCGCTCGGCCTGGGGAGTAACTATTTCGACCGCCTGGCGGTGGGCCTGCGCTTCGAGGACCAGGCGAACCTCATGAGGCTGGCGGAATACAGCAACGCGTTGACCATTATAGGCCGCTACCCGGCTTTCGGAGTGGGCTTCGGCACGGCGGGGCAGCTTGATCTCACTACGGGTGTATCGAGTCTCTACCTGACCATCGCGGAGCGCACGGGCCTGCCCGGCCTGGCTATCTTCCTGGTGACCATGGGGATCTTCTTCAGCATCGCCATTCCGGCCATAGCAGCCTCCCACCGCCGGGCCCCACCGCCGGGGAGCGCCGGCGAGCAAGCATGGTCGGCGCTCGATTCGACCCTACTGGGGGGCACGGCGGCCATCCTGGGGGCCCTGGTGGTGAGCGTGGCCGACCACTTTTACTTCAACATCGAGTTCCCGCACATGGCCGCCCTGCTCTGGCTCTCGGCGGGCCTGACGCTGGCCGCGCGGAGGCTGCTCTTGCCTGAAACAAATACCGCGGACTCTGAGAGTGATTGAAACTTGGGGGACGGAAGAAACCGCCAGGACGCCAAGACGCCAAGATATTAAGGGGACGGACCACCAGGGCACCAGGATCCCACCACGTTTAAATGGGGTTTGCGACCGCAAAGGGCGCGGAGACCACTAGTGGTCTCCGCGCCCTTTGCGGTGTGGAACCGAGTTGCGGTTCGCGTTTATGGGGTTGTTATAGCTTGGTGCGGCGCTCGGTGTCCTGGTAGACTGTGCCGGTAGTGCGGTTGGTGCCTAGCATTAGCTCGGCCAGCTTGGTGATACCCCAGCCTACGAGCACGTAGACTATGATAGCTACCAGCGACCCCGGCTCAAAGATGCCCGTGCCCGCCGCGCCAGGGTAGGTAATGTTGGCGCCGAAGAGCCCGGCGAAGGGGGCTACCATCCAGCCGGTTAGGCCGTAGATCAACTGCGCGAAGCCGGCGCTCTCGTTGGCTCCGGTCAGAAGTAAGACGAACCGGATCGCTATGAGCGCGGCCATCACGCCCACGACGAACCAGACGAACCGGGTGGCCCAGTCTACGCCCGCGGCGCGGTCGGCGGCGGGGTCGACCACGCGCTCGGCCACGTTGTGGGACACCACCTGGTCAGAGGGCGGGGTCGCTGCGGTGGTCGTGGTGGTCTGTACCGCGGAGCGGTCGGATGCGACACCGGCCACCGGCGGGTTGCCTACCGCTCTCTGGGTCTGGCTTACGACCGTCTGGTCGGTTTCGGGCTGCCCGGCCACCACGGTCTCCTCGTTACGAATAACTTGCTGCTGATCGCCGTCCATATTCGATCTTCTCCTCTCTGTTCGCTAGCGGAGCCGAAGCGGCAGTTTATCACCGCCGGCTCTCGAATTCATGGCACTCTAGTAATTCTGTTGAGCGTTTCGCCGCCTGCGCCCAGACCATGGAGCACCATTTATATGCGTAAAGGCCATTGTCAGGCGACTCTAATAATGTTAACGGGATTTACGGGCGCCGTGTTATGCTCAATATGCGTAGCGTGCTCATCCGTATCGTGGTGCGTTGACAAAGGCCAACCGGCGGTAGTACTCTACAGCCAATATAACGACCCGGAGGAGAGATGGCAGAAGAGCACGAAAATCAGGCGCCCATCACGCTGAGCAACGTGGAGATACAGGCGATAATACCGCACCGATACCCGTTTCTGCTCATAGATAAGATCGTAGAGATGAAGTGGGGCAAGAGGGCCGTGGGCATCAAGAACGTGACGGCGAACGAGCCCTTCTTTATGGGCCACTTTCCGGGCTTCCCGGTCATGCCAGGAGTGCTGATCGTGGAAGCTATCGCCCAGGTAGGCGCGGTGGCGGTGCTGGGCATGCCGGAGAACAAGGGGAAATTGGCCTTTTTCGCGGGGCTGGACGAGGTGCGCTTCAAGCGCCAGGTGGTGCCCGGGGATATCCTGAGGATAGAGGTCACCCTCACCCGAGTGCGCGGTTACATCGGCCAGGGCACCGGCGAAGCCACGGTGGAGGGCCAGCTAGCCTGCCGGGGATCGTTCATGTTCGCGATGGGTGAGGGGAAGTTTTAGCCAAAGTACCCCAGCTCGTCCTTCGCGTCCTCGCTCATCATGGAGGGGTGCCAGGGTGGGGAGAAGACTACGTGGACGTCTACTTCGTCGAGGTCGTCGTACTGGGATAGGGCGCGGCGGACGTTGGTGATTAGCTCGGGGCCGACCGGGCAGCCGGGACTTGTGAGGGTCATGGTGATATCGGCTT
>JBJMMB010000194.1:0-4980 GCA_045805005.1 Chloroflexia bacterium | reverse complement strand
GGCATCGCTCTGCCGTTCGATTATCGGCTGTACGATACAGCCTACTCGAGCGTGCTGGTCAGCTCGAACGGCAATCTCCAGTTCACTACCAGGTCGGGCAGCCGGTTCAATACGTGCCTGCCGAACCCGGTGCTGGGCGCGGCGCTTCTGCCATACTGGACCGACCTGCTGACGGACTGCAAGAATTGCGGTGTGTATACATCGACCACGGGCACGGCCCCGACCCGGGTGTTCAATATCGAGTGGAGGGCGGGTTACTTCAAAGGCGTGGGGCCGGCCAACTTCGAGGTCCGCCTGTACGAGACGACCAACATCTTCGAGTTCGTGTACGGGCAGATGGCCGAACCAGGGTTCAACGCCACCGTGGGCGTGCAGTACCCCGGCGCCACCTTCTTCAATCAGTACGAGTGCAACTCGGGCGGGCTCACGCAGGGCCTGCTGGTGCGGGGAGTGCGTGACACGTGCGTGCCGACGCCCACCGCAACCCCTTCGGGGACCCGTACCGCCACTCGCACCATCACCGGCACGCCGCCGACCATGACGCCTACGGGCACGCGCACGCTTACCCCCACCGCCACCAATACGCCCACGGGAACGATGACCTCTACGATCACGCGCACGGTAACGCGCACACCCACGGGACCTGGTACACGTACCCTGTCGCCAACCTGGACAGCTACCTGGACGCCCAGCGCCACCTTGCCTGTGGAGATCACCAACACGCCAACGGGGACCGCAACCGGGCCTCGCGCCGTAACCCCAACCCGCACGCAGCCGCCCTCGGCCACCAACACGCCGCCCTCTACACCTTGCGCCATCGGCTTCACCGACGTGCATACGACGGACTACTTCTACGAGGGCGTGCGCTGGCTTTACTGCCACGGAGCCATTTCCGGCTATGCGGACAACACCTTCCGGCCCTACGTCAATACCACGAGGGGGCAGATGGCTAAGATCCTGATCCTCGCCTTCGGCCACCCGATCTACATCCCGACCTCGCTCACCTTCAGGGACGTGCCGGAAACCAACCCGTTCTTCAGGTATATAGAGACGGCGTTCCACGATGGGATCGTATCTGGGTACAACTGCGGCGGGCCTGGCGAGCCCTGCCCAGGACTGTACTACCGACCGGGGAATCTGATAACCAGGGGGCAGCTTGCCAAGATCATAACCCTGGCGGCTGGGTGGGCGCTGCTCGACCCGCCCACCGGGCGCTTCGTCGACGTGCCGAGGAGCCACACGTTCTACAGAGAGATAGAGACCGTGTACTGCCACCAGGTGATCTCGGGATACAGTTGCGGCGGGCCGGGCGAGCCCTGCCCCGGCCTCTACTTCAGGCCAGGGGGCAACGCCATTCGCGGGCAGATAGCCAAGATGGTCTACAATGCCGTGTCTGATCTGCCCTCTAGCTGCGGCAGATAGGGGACGAAATGCGTAATGCGTAATGGTGGTAGGGTAGAGGGTTCTACGACCCGGGCTTGGTACGCGACCATTACACATTACGTATCATGTATTACGTATTACGAAATGGAGGACAATATGCGCCGGTCTCATCTCGTGTCTGGTCTGTTCCTGGGGCTGCTGGCAATGTTGGGGGTGGGGCTTGCGCTGATGGCCCCTTCGGCGCGGGCGGAGTGGGCCGCGGGTTTGGCGGTAGACGTGCCGGCTCTGACCGACACGCCGACCCGCACGCCGACGCGTACCCTGTCGCCCACGCGGACGTTCAGCCCCACCATCACGAGGACGCCTACCATTACGCCGACCACCTGCCCTTATGTAGTTAGCCAGACATCTGGCACGCCGGTGGCGGGGGTCACTGATATAGGGAACAATTGTGATGATTGCATGACGGCCATCACCCTCCCCTTCGCGTACCAGTTGTACGACGCCAGCTTTACGACGGCCAACGTTAGCTCTAACGGCAACCTTCAGTTCGTGAGCAACAGCGCGAGGAGCAGCCACATCTGCCCGAACGAGCTGCCGTCCTCGGGGTTCAATTACACGATCTTCGCCCACTGGCAGGACCTGGACACAAGTTGCTTCGGCTGCGGGGTCTTCACCACGGTCACGGGTACGGCTCCCAACCGGGTGTTCGTTATACAGTGGATTGCCTCATACTTCAAAGGGGCTCCGGGCCTCGACTTCGAGATCCTCCTGTACGAGGGCCAGACCCGGTTCGACGTAATCTATAATAACGTGCCTGAAGCGGGCGTCAGCGCCCTGGTGGGCGCGCAGAAGAGTCCGACCGGGCCACTCTACACTTTGTATATTTGCAACTCGCAGGGAAGCCTGAGCGGCGGCGTGAGGTTAATCTTCACGGTGTTTTCATGCGCCGGTGGGACCGCCACGCCCACCAACACGCCACTCGCCACCAACACTCCTATACCATCTAACACGCCGACCGAGACGCCCACCGAGACTCCGGCGGGCACGGATACACCCACGGACACGCCAACCAGCACACCCACCGACACCCCGGCCCCGGCGGGCGTGCTCGTGGCCCACGTCATCTGGCAGGGGCGCTCCAACCCGCCCAGCCCCTTCCAGCAGATGCCTATCACGCTGACCCTGAAGAATGGCACCGCCGAGGTGAACTACGGCTTCCAGGTGACCGACCAGAGCGGCTTCTTCACCACAACGGTTAGCACCCTTCCGCCGGGCACCTACAACTGGCGCGTGAAGGGGCCGACGTACCTGGCAACCTCGGGGGTCCTTACGATGAACGGGGGCGTGACCAACTTCGAAATGGGACTGCAAAGGGCCGCCGACATCAACGGCGACAACGCCGTCAACGTGACCGACTTCACCATCCTAAAAGGCAATTTCGGCCAGGGTGGAGCCCCACCGATTGGGCCGTAGAAATTATGAATTCTAAATTATGAATTTTGAATTAGACGGACTGCCATTGAAAATTCAAAATTTATAACGCCTTACCTCATCGCCTCCTCGGCGGCGGCGAGCAGGGCCTCGGTGAGTGAGCGCAGGTCCCAGGAACGGTCGTAGCGCAGCCCGTTGATGAAGAATGTGGGCGTGCCGTTGACGCCGCTGTTGATGCCGCTGCGGAAGTCCTCGCGCACCCTCTGGGTGTACCTGTGGGTGCTCATTTCGTGAACGAATAGCTCGACGTCCAACCCGATGGAGCCCGCGTACTCCACAAGGGAATCATCGTCTAGCGCCTGCTGGTTCTCGTAAAGGATATCGTGCATCTCCCAGAACTTGCCTTGAGCCCCCGCCGCTTCGGCGGCCTCGGCGGCGTGCTGGGCATGGGGGTGCTTAGTGGCGATGGGGAAGTTACGGAAGACGAATTGCAGCCGGTCGCCCAGGGCCCTCTGCACTTCCTTGATGATGGGGTGAGCCCGCCCGCAATAGGGGCACTCGAAGTCGCCGTACTCCACCAGCGTTACGGGGGCGTCGTCCGGGCCTTGCCGGTGGTCGCGCGGGCCTACGGGTGGTGTGAGGCGGTCAAGATCATCGTCCATCTTCGGACACCTGCGGGTAGAGTCGCTCCAGGGCGCGCAGCACCCGGTTGGCACCCGGCGAGACGCCGACGGGCGACAGGTAGCACCACTGGATAATGCCTTCGTGGTCGATGAGGAAGAGGGCTCGCGCGGCGACGCCATCCTGCGCGCGGTACGCCCCGTAGCGCATAGCTACCTCGCCCTTGGGGTGGAAGTCGGACAGGAGGGGGAAACGCAAGTTGCGCTGGTCACCGAATGCGTAGTGGGACCACGCGCTGTCGACCGATATGCCGAACAGTTGGGCGTCGAAGCGCTCGAAATCGGGGAGCACCTCGTTGAACAGGGCCAACTCGTCGCTGCATACAGGGCTCCAGTCCTCCGGGTAGAACATAAGGATCACAGGCCGCCCACGGAACTCGCTCAGCGACACGGACTGGTCGGGCGTACTCCGGAGGGCGAATTCCGGCGCGGGGGTACCCGGCTGCAAGATTGAGGACGCCGGCCTGGCGCCAGCGGTGGTTGCGCTTACCATATCTCGTACTCCTTTTGCTGGTAAAGATTAATCGTGCGCGGTAATGCGTAATGAGTAATGCGTGATGCGTGCGTAAGGAGCCTGGGCCGTGGAATCCGCTATGCTTCGTCCTCTACGCAGTACACGATAGACGGTCAGGCGCGATGCCCGGCAGGCAGGCTCAGTCTGGTAAAGTCTCGACACGCGTGAGGAAGGATTAGTGCGGCGCAGGGTTTTGCGCGGGCTGCGGGGGCTCAGGCGGGTAGGGGGCTTATATGCCAGGATACATTTTAGCAAAACAGGTGCCGGGTGGACAAGGCAACTAAGAGCAGGCTTGTGTATAATTTAACCTTGTATGTCTGTTGACGCCCCCAAGGCCCAGCGCCACGACCCCTTCGCCGCTCTGCGCTTCCGCGACTTCCGCCTGATGGTGCTCGGGAGCTTCCTGGCTGTCGTGGCCGAGCAGATGCTGGGCGTGGCCGTCGGCTGGGAGTTGTACGAGCGCACCCACGACCCTCTATCCCTGGGTTTGGTAGGGCTGGTGCAGATCGTGCCGGTGCTGCTCCTGGCTTTGCCCGCTGGGCACATGGTGGACCGCCGGGACCGCAAGTGGATACTGGTGGCAGCCCTGAGCGGCATCGCCCTCTGCGCGCTTGGCCTGGTGGGCCTTTCACTCACGCAGGGACCACTGCCGCTGTTCTACGCGCTCCTGTTTGGTATGGGCGTGGCACGGGCCTTCCAGAGCCCGGCCGTCAGCTCCCTGAGCGCCCTGGTGGTCCCGCCAGAGCATTACGGCAGCTCGGCTACGTGGTCGAGTGGGGCGTGGCAGTCGTCGGCCATCATCGGCCCGGCCCTGGGCGGCCTGCTGCTAGCGCTGTGGGGTGGGGCCGCGGGGGTGTACGCCTGCACCGCCGGCCTGTTGATTGTAGTGGCCTTGCTGACCAGCCTCGTCCGCCCGCGGGAGGTGGCGCGGGACACCGAGCCCCTCAGCCTGCGGTCACTCCTCGCGGG
>JBJMMB010000193.1:0-19964 GCA_045805005.1 Chloroflexia bacterium | reverse complement strand
GCAGGGAGGGCCCTGCGCCCCTATCGTAGGGATTGGGGCTGTCCCCCATGTTTCCGATTTTTCCGGTTTTGGGGGATTCTCACGCGTGAATTGGGGGAAATGGGAAATGCTAGATGTTTATCTAATTGAGTTCTTGAGATTAGAAGAGGGTGAGTGCTGCATTCCTGTGACGCAAGATGGGTTACGTCGATAGGGAGAAGGCGAGGGCCTCGTTGACGTGGGTCAGGAGGGCGTCTACGGAGAAGGGTTTGCGGACTATGGCGGCGGCACCTATGGTGGTGGCGGCTTTCTCGATGCTGCCTTCGGACATGGCGGAGAGCACAATTATGGGCGGAGAGGTCTGGCGGCACTCGCGGAGGCGGCTTGCCATCTCGGTGTACTCCATGTCGGGGAGGGTGAGGTCGAGCAGCACCAGATCTGGGTAGGAGGCTTGGCGGTGGCCATCACCTGGTGGGGTGGTGGGAAGGGGGCAGCAGGCTTTTATGGCGTCTTCGGCCCTCGCGCCGCGCGTCACTTCGTAGCCTTCGTCTTCGAGGACGGTGGTGATCAGCACCGCGGTTTCTTCGTGGTCTTCGACCACCAGAACTTGCTTTGGTCCGCTGGCGGGTTGAGTAGAATGTTCCGGCATGACCCTGGCCTTTCCGGTCCAAAGTACCAGGGAGCGGCCCAGCCTGCGGGCCCTGGACTTCAGACGAATCAAGCGCTGCTTGCCTCGGCTTACTCGCCTTCCTGCAGCGGCAACCTGATTGTGAACGTACTGCCTTCGCCGATCGTCGAGTCCACGGTGATCTCGCCACCGTGCTGCTCTATGATCCCCCTGGCAATGAACAGTCCGAGCCCCAACCCGTCCTGCGCGGGACGCCCTTTGCGGGAGCCCTGGTAGAAGCGGGTGAAGATCGACTCAAGGTCCTGTGTAGCAATTCCTGGGCCATTATCCTGGATGGCTATGAGGGCCGTGTCGCTGGCGCCATCGCCCTGGGCGCGCTCGCGGCGGAGGCCGACCTCGACCGGCTTGTCTTCAGGAGTGTACTTGAGGGCGTTCTGAAGGAGGTTGAGCATGGCCTGGAGGAGACGTTGGGGGTCGCCGGAGGTGAGGAGAGGCTCGTTCGCGGTGGGCACATCGAGGTTGATCGTGTGGCCGGTGTTGAACATGCGGGCCTCTTCCACGGCGTCGCGAGCCACGTTAGAGAGGTCGGTAGTCTGCTTACGGAGGGTGAAGCGGCCGTTTTGGAGGCGGGTGACGTCGAAGAGATCCTCTATGAGGCGGCTGAGGAGTTGGAGCTGGGTGCGGAACTTGCCGACGTAGTCGGTTATGCGCTGCTCGCGGCGTCTGGGGTCTTTGGCGTCGGTTTGGGCTACGGCTTTGGCGAGCATCTCGGCGTAGCCCATGAGGGGCACCATGGGAGTGCGCAACTCGTGGGAAGCGAGGGAGAGGAACTCGTCGCGCAGTTGGTCAACGCGCTCCAATTCGCGGCGGGCCTCCACCTGCTCTGTAACCTCGTAGGCGGAGACGACCATGAAGCGGATGGGCTCGCCTGCAGTGCCAGCGGTGCCAGCAGTAACGTCCTGGATCGGGATGGGGTTGAGGGTGTAGTCCCAAACGGTCTCTTTTTCGTCGCCGGGGAGCTTGAGGTGCAGCTCTGGGAGGCGCCGGGAAGCGCCCTGATCGAGCACGGAATTGAAAAGCTGGAGGCTCTCCTCGGGGTCAGCGACGAAGGGGATCTCTTCGAAGGCGCGCCCCAGGATGGCATCGTGCTCACTGGAGCCCTGGGCGCGCTGCAGGATGTCGAGGTAGCGGGAGCTGGCGTGGAGGAGCTTACGGGTCTGGGCGTCGTAGAGGCCCAGGGCTACTTGCTCGGCGTGCTCGACCATGAGCCGCAGGTTCTCGCGCCTCTCGGCGGCTTCCCTGGCCCGAACATCGGTTATGTCTTCGGCATATATGACGACGCCGTCGGTCTGGCCCGAGGCGTCGTGAGTGGGCACGAGGGTGTACCGGAAAAATACCTCCTGCGTACCCGCAGCACCCGCAGCACCCGCACCCCTGCCCGCGTGCTCGTCGAGGGTGGGGGTGCGGAGGGTGGCGGTGATGACCTTATTTTGCTTATAGGCGCTGGAGGCCAATTGGAAGAGGTCCTCCATTTCGGGCTCGTATAAGACCTCGTGGAGCGAGCGGCCCATGGCCTCACGCTCTTTGAGCAAGTTTTCGAAGGGGGGGTTGAAAGCCTCCACGAGGAGCGCGGGCCCCCGCGTAACCATGATGTGGAACGGAGCCACGTCGATCATGTCGTGGAGCCGCACGCGCTCGGTGGTGAGGGCGCGGGCCACTTCTTCCAGCTCGGTGGTGCGGGCCTGAAGCTCTTCGTTGGTGGTCTCCAGCTCTTCGTTGGTGGCCTGAAGCTCTTCGTTTGAGGTTTCCAGCTCCTCGTTGGTGGCCTGCAGCTCCTCGTTAGTGGCCTCGAACTCCTCGTTGGTGGCCTGCAGCTCCTCCTGGGCGAGCACCATCTCCTCGTTGGCGGCCTGCAACTCCTCGTTGGCGTCTTGCAGCTCCTTGTTCATGCCAGCCAGGCGCTTGTTGGCCCTTTCCAGCTCATCGAGCAACTGCGACTGTTCGGCCTGCACGGTTTCGTAGTTTCGCCTGGTCAGCACACTTTCGGTGACGTCCTGCACGGTAACCATGGCCAGCTCGAGGCGCCCGTTATCGAGATGCATGGGGGCGATGGTCATGTTGAGGTAGCGCGGCTCGCCTATGAGGGTCTGGTCGAGCTCGAGCTCGGGGAGCACGGTGGTGGTGTGGTCGCGGAAGGTGGCGTCGAACGCGCGGCGCACCTCCACGTAGGGGGTGCCGTGGACGGTGTGGAGGAAGTCCTGGTCGTTGGCCATGTCGCGGATGCCGAGGAGCCTGCGGGCCACGGGGTTGACGGAGATGATGCGGTACGAGCGGTCGATGACGGCGGTGCCGACGGGCAGGGAGCGGAGGACGAGGTCGTTGTAGCGGCGCAGGAGAGTGACGTCAGTAGGCAGTTGGCCGCTGGCGGTCGGCAGTATGGGCTCGCTGCCGACTGCGGACTGCTGTACGGGCGAGCCATAGCCCCCTGCTTGCGCTCTTGCCCCTACGACTTCGGCAGGGGAGGCGGCAGAGGCTGATGCGGCGAGAGCGGGCGTGAGGGAGGGCTCGGTGACCCGATCAAGGAGGGTGCCGGAGGAGCGGTAGAGCTTCCATCGCTTGCTGACCAGCTCGAAATTGCCCTGGGAGGGGCGCACCGTCTCGGCGTGGCCGAGGAAGAGGTAGCCGCGCGACTTGTGGAGGGCGAAGGCGAACATGTTGAGGATGCTCTGCTGGAGATCTGGGCGGAAATAGATAAGGAGGTTGCGGCAGATGACCATATCGATGCGTGGGAAGGGGGAGCGGCGGCTGAGGTCTTGCTGGCCGAATATGACCATCTGGCGGATTCGCTTGGACATGCGGTAGCTCTGTTCGCTGCGCTCGAAGAAGCGATTGCGGTACTCGTCGGGCATGTTGCGCAAGGAGCTTTCGGGGTAGAAGCCGCGGCGGGCGAAGCTGATGGCGTCTTCGTCGAGATCGGTGGCGAAGATGCGGATATTCCACTCGGACAGCTCGGGGCCGAGGAGGTCGGCCACGAGCATGGCCATGGAGTAGGGCTCCTCGCCGGTAGCGCAGCCGGCGGACCAGAGGCGAATGACGCGGCCGTTGGCGCGGCCCTGCTCGATGAGGAGGGGGAGGATGGTGGTTTTGATGTAGTCGTAAGCGTCGGCGTCGCGGAAGAAGTCGGTGACTTTGATGAGGAAAGCCATAACGAGCTCAGCGATCTCCTGGGGGTGCGATTCGAGATAGCCGACGTATTCATGCATATCGCTGATGCCGACGACGGCCATGCGGCGGCCGATGCGGCGGAGTATGGTGGGGGACTTGTACTGGCGGAAGTCGATGCGGGCCTGGCGGCCGATGAGGACGAGGATGTCGCGCATGGGGTCCTCGACCTTCTCGGGGGCCAAGCGCATGCTCAGGCCGCCCACGAGGCGGGCGAGGAGGGGGCCGATCATCTCTATGTCGGCGACGTGGTCGACGGCGGTGGGGGGGAGGGCCATGGGCATGGAGGGGTAGCGGGCGGTGCTGGGGTTCTGGATGATGACGGTGCCACCGGCGTTCTTGACATCGACGGCGCCGGAGGCCCCATCGGAGCCGGAGCCGGTGAGGACGACGGCTATGAGGTTTTCGCCGTAGGACTCGGCGGCGCTGGAGAGGAGGAGGTCGACGGAGGGGCGGGGGCGGTCGCCGTGGTCGCCTTCGAGGTTGACGTGGCCGTCCTTGATGGAGACGTGGCGGTTGGAAGGGACGACGTAGACGTTGCCGGGCTCGAGGGGAGTGGCGTCGTGGACGACGGAGACGGGGAGGGCGCTGCGGCGCTGGAGGATGCTCTCGAGGCTGCTGGGGCGGGTGGGATCGAGGTGCTGGGCGAGCACGACGGGGGCGGGGAAATCGGGAGGGAGGGTGCTGACCAGGATGGACAGGGCCTCGATGCCGCCCGCGGAGGAGCCAATAACGACCAATGCGCGCCCGTCGTGGGTGTCGCCGTCTACGCGGTCTACGCCGTCTTTGCTCATGTCAAGAAGCTCTCTAGATGCCCGCCGGGGCGTTTAGGGGAGGCCGGACGGGGGTAGAATGGAAGCGCTCGGTCGGCCCCTGGGTTAGGTTCGCGACTCATCTATGCCTGCCGCGGGTGTGGACCGCAGCATTATGTAGGGAATTATATTACATTCAGGTGGGGTGGGGCAAGCATAATTTGGGAGCAAACCCCCAAGCCCTAAAGTAGAGGGGAGAGAGTTGGGGGACACCCCCAAACCCCCGGCAGGGAGACCCCTGCACCCCCTCTTGTTGGGAGGGGAGAGAGTTGGGGGACACCCCAAACCCCCGGCAGGGGAACCCTGCACCCCTTATGTTGGGGGAGAGGGAATTCTTGGGGGACACCCCCAAACCCCCGGCAGGGAGAGCCCTGCACCCCTGGGATACCCCAGGTCCCCGGCAGGGAGAGCGGGCCCCCCAAGCCCCTTTCATGAGCCTACATCTTCGAGTTCGGCCTGATCCTCGGGGTGGTAGCCGTTGGATTCGAGGATTCCCTTGACGACGGCTACGTGTTGTTCGGTTTCCTGGGCGGCTCTGGTGAAGCGGGTGGCGGCGTGGTGGCTGTTGTGGTTGGCGGAGCGGACGGCCAGGCGGCGCATGAGCTCGGACCTCTCTTCGAGGGCGCGGAGGGAGGCCCAGAGGGCGCGCTCGACGGCGTCGGACTGGTCGGCCAGCATACTTTCGGCGGAATAGGCATGGCCCACCTGGCAGCGGAAGCGCAGGAAGTCGCCGCTACGCATCTCCCAGAGGGTGCCGTGGCACTCGGGGCAGGAGAAGACGGAGGGGACAGCGCCGAGTTGTTGCAGGTTTTCAAGGTTGTTAGTTTGCATGTCTGCCATTTTTGCCTCGATTTCCAGTTCGCCGTGCAAGGGGTACCGGCTTTCGTCTTCGGCCTCCTGGTGGACAAGTCGCACCAACATGGGGGGTATGGCCTTGAGGGGGAGGATGTGATCTACTTGTGTAGTGCGAATCGCGCTGGAAGGCATGCCGGGGTAGAGGGCGTCCTCGGGGTCCTGGACAACGGCTTTGCCTCCCCGCACTTTGACGGAGCGCAGGCCCACCGCGCCGTCATCGAGGGCCCCGGTGAGCACGACGCCGACGACGCGGGGGCCGTAGGCGACGGCGGCAGAGCGGAAGAGGGGGTCGACAGCGGGGCGGTGGCGATTCTCGCGGGGGCCGCGAGCCAGGCGCACTCGCCCATCTTCCAGGAGCATGTGGAAGTCGGGTGGTGCGACGTAGATGCGCCCCTGCTTGATCTTATCGCCATCCTCGGGGTGGGCGACGGGGAGGATCCCGGAGCGGCCCAGGATACCCGGCAAGACGCTTGGGGCCTCTGGCGGGATATGGAGCACCATGAAGACGGAGGCGGGCAAATCACGGGGCAGGTTGCCCGCCAACTTCATGAGGGCTTCTACCCCGCCCGCGGAAGCGCCAACGACGATAATGTCATGTCCGGCCACGGCACGCTCGCTTTCATGAATCACTTCCGCCTACGGCGAATTACGAATTACTTCCGGCTGACGCCGAATTACGAATTACAAAATTACGAATTACGAATTGGATTTCGGCGAAGTCGTAATTCGGCGTCAGCCGGAAGTAACAGCACGGCTTGTGCCACCGACTCAATGAGGACGCATGAATTATGAATTACTGATCAGGTTCAGGCCAACTCAATGTTCACAATTTATGCTTATGGTTAGTTGTACCACTATGTTCTTTGACGTACAATGGGTGGCGGAGGGGAGCTTATTTTGGATTTTGGATTGATCGGGACACGAAAGGGAATTAGCTTTTGAGCGTTGAGGACGAGCACCTGGCAGTGAGCAGTCGGCAGATGGCAGATGGCAGACGGCAGTCAGCGGATGGCGCGGATGGCCTTGTGGAGATAGTGCCTACTGCGGACCGCCTACTGCCTATTGATAGTAACCAGGCTGCGGAGGCGATGCTGCGGTTGGCTGCTATCGTAGAGTCTTCAGACGATGCGATAATAGGAAAAACCCTGGAAGGTACGATCACCAGTTGGAACGCCGGGGCCGAGCAGATTTACGGGTATTCGGCAAGCGAGGCTATAGGGCGGCATATCTCGATGCTGGTGCCGTCCGAGGTGGAGGAGAGCCTGGAGCAGATATTCGAGAGCCTCAGGCGGGGTGAGCGGGTCAGCCATTTCGAGACGGTGCGCGTGACGAAGGACGGCAGGCGGATAAATGTTTCGCTGACCGTTTCTCCGGTGAAGGATGGCACGGGCAGGGTGATAGGAGCCTCGGCCATTGCCCGCGACATCACCGAGCGCAAAGTGCTGGAAGAGAAGCTGCGCAGGCAAACGGAGGCGGCCCGCGTCGAGCACGAGATGCTGGCGGCCCTGGTGGCCAACGTGGACGTGTCGCTGATAGTGTTCGATGCGCGGGGGCGGCTGGTGCTGGTCAACGAAGCCTGGGTGCAGAGCAACGGGATACCGAGGGAAGCGGCCACAGGCAGGCGCTACGACGAAATCTTGAACTACCCGGTGGCTCCCGAGATGCAGGCCAACGTGGACCGGGTGCTTGCCACGGGCGAGCCGCTGGTCTTCCGCGAGTGGTACTACGAGGACGCGAACCACCCGAATGGCGTTTACATAGACGGGTCGATAGCGCCCATACGGGACGAAGCCGGGAAGGTCACGGGGGCAAGGGCGGCCAGCGTGGACGTGACCGAGAAGGTGCGGGCGCGGCAGGCGGTGGAGGCGCAGAGGGCGCTGCTGGAGACGGTGATTGCCGAGGCGCCGGTGGGCATCGTGGTGTATGACCGGGATATGCGTATCCTGCACGCCAATGAGGAGTACGCGCGTATTTCGCGGTTTGATAGGGATGGGGTTATCGGGCGGGTGCTGTACGATGTAGCCCCCGGTGTGGTCGTCCGTAAGGACTTCCATAAGCGGCTGCTGGCGGGGGAAACGCCTGAGATGGAGTACATACAGTACCAGTTCCCAGGGGACGACGAGCCGACGTACACGGAAGCGCGCTATCGCCCGATCCGCGACGAGAACGGGGCGGTCACAGGGATCTTGAGCATCCTGGTCGACGTGACGGAGAGGACGCGCAACGAGGAGCGGTTGCGAGCGCAGCAGGGGGTACAGGAGGCGCTGATCGAGGCCACGCCGGTCGGTATGATTTACCTTGACCGTCACATGCGGGTCGTGGACATCAACGCGGCCTATGCCAGGATGGCCCATCTGGACCAGGCCACCGTGAGGGGCCAGATTTTCTACGACCTCGCGCCCGATTTGGAGGAGCGCAGGGCGATGCATGCCAGGGTCCTCGCGGGGGAGAGCATAGACGTGCAAAACGTGCCGTATATGGACGCGGTGGAAAAGCGTATGCGCTACTACGACATCTTCTACCGGCCGGTGAAGGACGGAAGCGGCGAGGTGACGGGAGTGGTTAGCGCCGTGCTGGACGTTACCGAGCATATGGAACTGGACCGCCACAAGGACGAGTTCCTGTCTATAGCCTCGCACGAGCTGCGCACGCCTGTTACCTCGATCAAGGGGTTCGCGCAGTTGGCCCTGCGCACCGCGGTGGAGCAAAAGAACGACCGGCTTTTGCGCCCGTTGCGCAACATCAGCGAGCAATCGAACCACCTGACGCGGCTGATCAACGACCTGCTCGACGTGTCGCGCACGGAGAGTGGCACCTTGCCCCTGCACATCGAGAAGTTCGACATGGCCGAGCTGCTGCGCGAGGTGGTGAGCAGCCTGGACATAGTGAACCCCGATGTAAAGTGCCGCCTGGACCTGCCCGGCGGGCCGGCGATGGTGAACGCAGACCGGGGGCTCATCCAACAGGTGGTGAACAACTTGCTGGAGAACGCGGTCAAGTATTCGCGAGATGAGCGGAAGATTGAGGTGAGGCTATCAGTGGCCAGTGGTCAGTGGCCAGTGGTCAGTGATACGGGTGGTGGGCAGACACTGAACCACGAGCGTAGCGAGGGTTCGCGGCCACTGGCCACTGTATCGGTGCGCGACTTTGGGGTGGGTATACCGGAGGACCAGCAAGCGCAGGTGTTTGAGCGCTTTTTCCGGGCGAGGAATGCGGGCTACCAGGCGCGGAACGGCATGGGGCTGGGCCTTTACATCGCGCAGAACATTGTGACGCGCCACGGTGGGCGGATGTGGCTGGAGTCGGCACGGGACGTGGGAAGCACGTTTTATTTTGCGCTGCCAGCACTTCCGTGAATTACGAATTACGAATTACTAATTGGGTTGGAGCTAATTCGTAATTCGTAATTCGTAATTATCCTACGACGAGGGGTAGGGTGAAGGAAAAGGTGGAGCCTTTGCCTTCGACCGATTCGCAGGCCATCTTGCCGCCGTGGCGGGCTATTATGTCGTTGGTGATGTAGAGGCCGAGGCCCAGGCCGGAGTGCTGGGCAGAGCGGACATTGCTGGCCCTGAAGAAACGCTCGAAGAGTTGGGACTGCTGGTCCTCCGGTATGCCCACCCCGAAGTCGCGCACGGTGACAGTGACCAGTGGCCAGTGATCAGTGGTCACTGTCTGCTCGCCACCCGTATCAGTGACCACCGGCCACTGGCCACTGGTCACTGATACCTCCACGCGGTGGCTGTCGCCTGAGTATTTGACGGCGTTCTGGAGGAGGTTGGTGACTACCTGCTCGATGCGCTGGCGGTCGGCGTTTACCTCTATGGGGGCGGGCGGGAGCTCGAGGGCGAATGTGAATTCGGGCTCGGTTAGCTCTATGCTGTTGGTTACGTCGCGGACCAGGACCCCCAGGTCAAACGACTCCCGTTCGAGAGGCAGGGTGCCGCTCTGTATGCGGGAGACGTCGAGCATCTCGTTGACGAGGCGGGTGAGCAGGTTGGCTTTGTCGTCGACGATGCGCAAGCTACGGATGAGACGCTCGTCGGTGCCCGCGCTGGCGGCGCGCAGGCCCAACTGGGTGTAACCCTTGATGGCGGTGATGGGGGTCTTGAGCTCGTGGGAGGCGAGGGCGATGAGGGCGTCTTTCTGCTGGTCGAGGGTGTGGCGGTCGGTTACATCCACGACGGCGTTTAGCATGCCGGTGATGGCGCCGGAGGCATCGCGCACGGGCCTCATGTAGATGTCGCGGTAGTGCGTAAAGTCTTTACCGTCGGCCTGGTAGGGGACGTTGGTGAGGTGCGCAGGCTCGCCCTTGAGGACGCGCTCGTAGACGGGGCGGCGCTCCTCGAAGGAGGGGGCGGCGTCATAGAGAATGCGGCCGCGGGCGGTGACGAGGTCCACGCCCGTCATCCTGGCCCACTCGGCGTTGAGATTGAGGATGCGCATGTCGCTGTCGAGCAGGGCCACGCCGATGGGCGCTCCCTCTACGATGGTCTCCAGAATGGCCCGCTGGGCCTCGAGTTGCTGGCGGGCGCGCACGTTCTCGGTGACGTCCACCGATACGGAGAGGGCGCCTGTGATCTCGCCCCGATGACCGCGGAGGGGTATGACGGAGCCGTCGGCGTACCAGCCTTCGGGCCTGTTGGTGCTTTGTACGAAAGCCTCGCGGGCGTAGAAGGGTTCGCCGTCCTTGAGCACTTTGTCTATGACCGCCTGAGTGCTCTCGACGCCGGGGTTGGTGCTGAACTCCTCATGGCGGCGGCCCATGACCTGCTCTCTACGGTAGCCGGTCTGCTCGAGCCACTTGTCGTTGGCGATGATGATACGGCCGCGGTCGTCGGTCATGGAGAGGCCGATATCGACATTGGCGATGAGGGAAGCGAGGCGCTCGTACTCGGTCTTGATGGCTTCGGCCTGCTCGTGCACCTGGTCTTCGAGGCGCTTGCGGTCGCTGATGTCTATAGTGACGCCGCGCATGCCGAGGGGGCGGCCCTGCTCGTCTTTGATGATGCTGGAGTTGGCCTCGACCCAAAGGGCGCGGCCGTCTTTGGTCAGCCACCGGAAGCGATTGGTGCCGCTTTCCCCGCTGGCGAAGTGCTCGGCGGCGACGCGGGCCGCCTGGTCTTTGTCGTCGGGGTGAACGATGGTACGCCAGAAGTTAGGAGTGGCTGTCCACTCTTCGGTGGTGTAGCCGAGCATGGTTTCCACGTACTTGCTGACGTAGTCGATGCGCTGGCTCTGCTCGTCGGGCTGACCCCACGCCTCCCAAACGACGCCGGGCATGCTGGTGACGATATTGTCGAGCCGCTCGCGCTGGTGTTGGACCTCGGCGAGGAGGCGCTCACGCTCCTGTTCGGCGAGCTTCTGCTCGGTGATGTCTCGGAAGATGCTGATTGCCATGTAGGGCCGGCCGTCGTCATCGAAGGCAGCGGTGGCCCTGACAATAGACCAGTGCAGCTCGCCGGTGGCGCGGACGCGCCAGCCTATGAGGGACTCGTGACCAGTAGGCAGTTGGCGGTCGGCAGTAGGCAGTATCTCCCCGACCCCTGCTGACTGCCGGCTTCCCTGGAAGGCCAGGCGGGCGGGCAGGTTCTCCAGCGGGAACGGTTGGCCGTCCTCCTGGAGGAGATCGTAGCGGCCGAGCAATTGGCCCTGGGATAGGGCCTGCAATTCGTCAAAGGAATTGAAACCGAGAGTGCGCAGAGCGGCGTCGTTGGCGTATATGAGCTGGCCGGTGGTGTCCTGAGCGGTAACGCCGTCGGCCACGCCTTGCAAGATGATTTGCAGTTGGTCCCTGGACCTCTGCAAATCGAGTTGCGACTGTCTCCGCTCGGCGACGTCGCGGAACACCAGCACGACGCCGACGGTATTCCCCGCCTCGTCTCGGATGGGGGCGGCGCTGTCGTCAATGGGACGCTCGGTGCCATCTTTGGATACGATGAGCGTATGGTTCGCGAGCCCGGCGAGGGTGCCGTTACGCAGCACCTGCGTAACGGGGTTCTCGGCCGGGGTGCCGGTTATCTCGTTTATGATGTTGAATACCTCCGACAAGGGGCGGCCCACGGCGCCGGCCGGGTTCCAGCCGGTAAGGGCCTCGGCCGCCGGGTTGAGGTAAGTGATACGCCCGTCGGTGCCGGTGGTGATGACGGCATCGCCTATACTGGCAAGGGTAACCTGGAGCCGGGCACGCTCGCCGCGTATGCGGACCTCGGCGCGGGTGCGGGCGTAGCTGAGGCCATCTATGAGCAGAGCTGCCAGCAGGAATACGAAAACCCGGACGGCATAGTCGCTTTCGTCGAGGCCGCGAGCGACGAGGCCGGGGAAGACGATAAATGTGGCGGCGAAGGTGGAGAGGGCCGTGGCGAAGAGGCCAGGCCCTAACCCGCCATACCAGGCGCTGAAGGCCACGGCCGCCAGGAAGAGGGTGAAAGGAGTGAACTGCGCGAGGGACCCGAGCCCAAGGGTAAGGAGGGAAACGATGGCGACAGAGGCTGCCGCCACGCCATAACGGAGCGCGTTGCTTTTTTGTGCATCTTCGGATAGGAGAGTGCGCATCATTCTCTTTGGGAATTACTTCCGGCTGACGCCGAATTACGAATTACAAATTACTAATTGGGTTGACGCTAATCCGTAATTCGTAATTCGTAATTCGTAATTACTCATGATAGACCCCTATACGCTCGTACCTGGCGTGGCGGTCGTGGAGGAGTTTCTTGGTGCTTCTTTTGGGGTAGGCGGCCCGGAGATCGGAGAGGTGGCGGGCGACAGTCTCGCGAACGGCGTCGATGGTGGCGGCCGGGTCGGAGTGGGCTCCGCCATCGGGTTCGGGGATGATTTCGTCGATGACGCCGAAGGACAGGAGATCGGGGGCGGTGATGCCCATGGCCTCGGCAGCGGCAGCGGCCTGACCGGCGTCGTGCCAGAGGATGCTGGCACTCGCCTCGGGGCTGGCCACCGAGTAGATGGAGTTTTCGAGCATGAGCACGCGGTCGCCCAGGCCGATGGCGAGCGCGCCGCCGCTGCCCCCCTCACCTATGACGGTGGCGATGATGGGCACGTCGACGGTGAGCATAGTCATGAGGCTGGCGGCGATGGCCTGGCCGATGCCGCGCTCCTCGGCCTGCACACCGGGGCTGGCGCCGGGAGTATCTATGAAGGTGAGGATGGGTAAGCCAAAGCGGGCGGCGTGCTCCATGAGGCGCTGGGCTTTTCGGTAGCCCTCGGGTAGGGCCATGCCGAAGTTGCGGGTGATGTTTTCCTTGGTGGAGCTGCCCTTCTGGTGCCCGATAACCATGACGGTCTGGCCCTCGAAGGTCGCCAGGCCGCCTACGATGGAGGCGTCGTCACCGAAGAGGCGGTCGCCGTGGAGCTCCACGAAGTCGGTGCAGAGCCGCTGGATGTAGTCGAGGGTATGGGGGCGGTCGGGGTGGCGAGCGATCTGAACGCGCTGCCACGCGGTTTGGGTGGGTTTAGGCATGGGAGGCGGCGCGGGCTTGTAGCTGGTGCCGGGCGGCACCATGTCGCGATAAGGCCCCGAGGGGCCCAAGTTGTTGCTATTCAAATCGTGGCCGGTGTCTGTTGCCATAGGTAAGTCTCGCGTGATGCAAATCGCGTACTGCGTACGCGATTTGCATCATGCAGCATATAACTTAAGAAGTCTGCTTATGGTCGTCTTCAGCTCGCGCCTGGGGGTGACCATGTCGAGCATGCCGTGTTGCATGAGGAATTCGGAGGTTTGGAAGTTGGGCGGTAGCTTTTGTTTGATGGTCTGCTCTATGACGCGGGGGCCGGCGAAGCCGATGAGGGCTCCCGGCTCGGCCATGACCACGTCGGCAGAGGTGGCGTAGGAGGCGGTTACGCCGCCCGTGCAGGGGTCGGTGAGGACAGAGATATGGGGGAGGCGGACGCTCGCAAGGTCGGCCAGGGCCGCGCTGGTCTTGGCCATCTGCATAAGGGAGAGGATGCCCTCTTGCATCCTGGCCCCGCCCGAGGAGGAGACGGTGACCAACCCCAGCTTTTTGCCGGCGGCGAGTTCTGCGGCGCGCTTAATCTTCTCGCCGTAGACCGAGCCCATGCTGCCGCCGATGAAGCGGAAATCGCTCAGAGCCACCACGCAGGGGACGTCTTCGATGATGCCGGTGCCGTAGACTACCGCTTCGGGCAGGCCCGTCTTGGCCTGGGCCTTCTGGAGCTTGTCGGCGTAGCGCTCGTCAGCAGACTGGAATTCGATGGGGTCGAGGGGGGTGATGCCCATGCCCTCTTCCTGGAAGCTGTCGGGGTCGAGAAGGGACTCGATGCGCTCCGGCGAGGAGAGGCGGAAGTGGTAATTGCACTTCTGGCAGACTTTGAGATTGTCTTCAAGCTCGCGGGTGTAGAGAAGCTCGTTGCACTTTGGACATTTGGTCCAAAGGTCTTCGGGGAAGTCGCGCCCGTTGGGGGCCTCCCCCCGCGTGTCCTGGCGCTTGGCGTCCTGTCCCAGGGAAAAATACCTGGGCCGGCGCAGCAGTTCTCTCAAAAGTTTACGCCTCCTGTGTCACGTGTTGCGCATTGCTCATCGCATATTGCGTGCCCATCATGCCGGGGTGGACGAACCCGCTACCCTTCGTCCTCTATGTAATACGGAATACGCAATACGTAGGCTGGATTATTATAGCATGCGACGGCGGGATAAGAAAAGTAGTAGCAACAAAAGCTCTCAAGAGGCCGTGAGCGGCCTCTTGAGAGCTTTTGAGATTGCGAGGTTCTGATTTACTGCTTGGGCGCTACGGTGTTGGCCGGGGCGGGTTGCAGTTGTATGGTGGCGGTTACCACCTGGCCTCCGCCTTTAGAGTCGCCTGGGGTTACTCCAGCGGCCGCATCAGTGGGATAGCCGTTGGGGTCCTTGGCGTGCTCCTGGTTCCAGGTATTCCAGCCGCCGAGGAGGACTTTCAGGTTGTCGTAGCTGTAACCGTATTGAGAGTGAAGCTTGGTCGCCACACGGGCGCTTTCATTCTCGGCCGGTCATTGGCAGTACGCTACTACCAGCTTGTCCTTGGGTAGCTCTCCTATCCTGGTGTCTACGTCGGACTCGGGGAAGGAGATGGCTCCCTTTATGTGCCCGGCGTCATATGCCTCTTTGGCACGCACGTCGATGATCAGGGGACGCTTGGCCGGGTTGTCGTAGAGCGCCTTGAAGTCGGCCAGCGGCATGCGCGGGGGCGGCTCTTCGGTGGGGCCGGCGGTGGCGTTGGGGTTCAGGGTGGCGTTGTCGTCCTGGGCGGCTCCGGCGGGCGTCGGGTTCTGGGCCGCCGTTGTGGGTTGCCCGCCACCGTTAGCGGTTGTGCCACCTGTTCCACCTGTGCCACCTGTGCTGCCGTTGTTGGAGCTGATGAGGTAGACCACCACCAGCAGGCCGATGACCATAGCGCCGATAACGGCGCCAAGGACGATGGGGAAGGGGTCGCTTCTGCGCGGGGCGTTCACGTTACTGGCGGGCGGCTTGCCGGCCTGCGACCGGGTGGAGCCTTGCGGTTGCTCCGGCTGCCCCGTGGACACCCTGCGGGTGGGCGGCCTGTTCCTTGGGGGTTGACTCATGAAGTTGTGCTTGCCTCCTAGCTAGTCTGTATATTCTGTATATTACGAGGGGCAGTTAAAGCCGCCCTGCCCCGGGGTATGTGATCTACTGGGCCTGCTCAGCCGTTTTGAGGCCGTTCTCAAGGGTAGGCGCGTCGGCCCCACCCACGTGGATCTGGCGGATGACGCCGGACTTGTCTATGAAGAAGGTGCTCGGTATACCACTCACCTGGTAGTTTATGGATACCGAGGAATCGGCATCGTGGATGAAGGTCCAGGAGTACTTGTTCAGTTTGACGAATTGGTCTACGCCTGCCGGCTCATCACGAGGGCCCATGGAGACGCCGATGAAGTTGACCTTGTCTTTGTAGGTCTGGTAGAGCTTCTCCAGCTCGGGCATTTCGGCGCGGCAGGGCGGGCACCAGGTGCCCCAGAAGTTGACGAGCGTGGGCTTGCCGCGGAGGGATGAGAGCTTGAGGGGGGTGTTGTTGCTCACGTTGGCCAGCTCGAAGTCGGGGGCGAGGGCGCCGACCTTGGGAGCCTCTCCAGCAGCGGCCAGGGGCACCTCGACTACGTTAGTGGCTGCCAGGTTGGACGAACTACTCTTGGCCCGCTGGCCGAGCAGCCAGGCGATGGAGACGGCTACGACGAGAAGCACGACGAAAGAGGCCACCAGAGCGACGGTACGAGCAGGGCTGCTGAAGAGGCCTGCGCGCTCTTCAGACTCGTCGTACTCCTCGTAATCGTCGTAGCCCTCGTCCTCAAGGTATGCCTCTTCATCCTGAACCGGAGCCTCTTGATAGGAGTCTCTGGGGACGCGGCGTGTCCTATGATATGCTGTATTGCTCATTGCTTTGCATCCAAAACGTAGATAGCGGCGCTGACATATTGAAAATTGCATGGCACAGGGCACGCACATCCCCTGTGCCGTCTATGGGTATAGTGTATCGAATTGCGAGTCAAGAGTCAATGGGAATATTGCTGATTAGCCGACGATGTCCTCGCC
This sequence comes from Chloroflexia bacterium, assembly GCA_045805005.1. Classification (GTDB taxonomy): domain Bacteria; phylum Chloroflexota; class Chloroflexia; order QHBQ01; family JADMIH01; genus JADMIH01. The sequence continues at coordinate 3,910 of JBJMMB010000193.1, read as the reverse complement.
ACCGTCTACGCCGAGGACGTTGCCGGTGAGCCAATCGGCGGCGCTGCCGGGCCTGGCCAGGAGGGCGATCATGTGGGCGATGTCGTCCGGGGTGGTGAGGCGGCCGGAGGGGTTGCGGGCAAGGGCCCCCTCTATGAGGAGCTCGTTGCCCGGAATGCGGCGGAGGGCGGGGGTGTCGGTGACGCCGGCGCGCACGGCGTTGGCGGTGATGCCCCGGGGGGCCAGTTCGAAGGTAAGCTGCCGGATGTGGGACTCCAGGGCGGCCTTGGCTGCCGATACCGCGCCGTAGTTAGGCACGATGCGCTGGGAGCCGGCGGAGGTCATGGCGAAGATGCGGCTCCCCTGGCCGAGCATGCCGCGGGCTACCAGGTCCTGGGTCCAGTAGACGAGCGAGTGGGCCATGACGCGGAGGGTCATGTCCATGTTCTCCTCGGTTATAGCGTCCTCCGGGTTATCGGCGATGAAGGGCTTGAGGGTGCCGAAGGCGAGGGAGTGGAGGAAGACCCTGAAGCCGGAGCCGTCCATCGCTTCGGCCATCTTGTCGAGAGCTTCGCGGCGGCGGTCGGGGTTGGCGGCGTTCATGTTGAAGGGGAGGTATTTCTTGCCCGCGGCTTCGATGCGGGCCTTGGTTTCCTCGAATGCATCCTGGTCGGTGGGGCGGCGCAAGTGCACCCCGCAGACGTTCAGCCCGGCCTCTTCGGCGAGGGCGGCGGCGGTAGCGGCCCCAAAGCCCGATGAAGACCCCAGCACCAGCGCCCAATCGAGCCTGGCGGGTCCCTTCTTGTCACCGCGAGTGTTATCCATGGTTCGTACTCCTCCTGTGGTCTAAACGCGAGGTATTATAGCATAGCTGGGAACGCATCGCAGGGTAACTATGAGCGGGGCACTCCACCCGTATATGAAAATAAGGAGAGAGTTGGGGGACACCCCCACTGCCCAGAGGGCACCCCCGGCAGGGAGACCCCTGCACCCCTATTCTCAGAGCAAACTTCTCTAGAAAACGCCAAGACGTCAGGATATTATTGAATCGGGTTGGTTGGGACGTGGTAATTTTTACCAGCGTACCCTCACGTCCCCTACTCTTCGCGTGACCTTCTGGTCGTCGAGGTGTTCGAGGAAGGGGATGGCGTATTTGCGGGTCATGCCGAAGAGGTCGCGCATGGTGGCTACGTTTACTTCGCCCTGTCGGTCTATGGCTTGCAGGGTGCGCTCGCGCATGTGGTCGTAGGCCTGGCGGGTGTAGATGATTGTGTCGGTGAGCTTGAGGAACTCGCCTGATTCGATGAGGGCGGCTACGACTTCGGGCTCGATGCCCAGTTCGGCGGGGGAGGGCGGGGAGTAGGGAGTCTCGGCCATGGCGCGGCGGAGGCGGTCTACCTGCTCTTGCTGGCGGGGGGAGAAGGTGGGCCGGTGGTTGGGGAGGCGGTAGGTGGTGGGGTCCTCGGCCAGCAGGCCGCGGTTGACCCCCAGGGCCATCACATGCGGGAAGGCCCTGGGCGAGAAGGTGGAGGCAAGGCGGCTGCGCAGTTCCTCCTTGCCCATGCCTCGCTTGAGCGGGTATTGCTTGTGGTGCGCCGCCAGCATGGCCTGCACGCGGCGCATGACCTCGTCCCAGGCCGCGGAAGCCATGAGGAGGGCTGAGGGCGGGAGCGCAGCAAGAGGCGTGGGTGGAGCAAGAGGCGTGGGCGCGGCATGCCGCGCCCCTACAGCAGCAGGGTCGGTGTCGATGGTGGGGGTAGAGGGCGTGGCATGCCGCGCCCCTACGGCTGGGGGCGAACCGGTGAGTTGGAGCAGTTGGCCACTCTGGCGGAGGGAGGTGAGGGCTTCGAAGGCCTGGACGGGGTCGAGGCTTGATTTTTCAATTAGCTGTTTGACTTCGAGGGCCTGGGAGCCGAGAGCTTCGAGGACGATTTCCTCGGGGGTGCCGCGCTGGAGGGTCTGGAGGGTTCGGAGAGTTTTTTCGTGGAAGCGCTTGTGGCGGCGAGGGTGGGCGTCGACGACCTGGCCGCCGCCGATGGTGAGGCTGGGAGAGGGCTGGCGCACGATGTAGCGGTCGCCTTTCGCCACGGCTATGGGGTCGCGCAGCCGGAGCTGGGCCCAGCCGCTCTGGCCCGGCTCGAGGCGGTCGGCGTCGAGGAGGGTTATGCGGGCGGGGGTTTCGGCGGAGCCGGTGAAGAAATCGAGCAATTGATTTTGCTCGATGGGGGCGGGGGCGTCGGACACCAGGTTGAGGTAAATGTCGAGACGGTTGGTGGGCTCGAGCCAGCCGGGGTTGGCAAGCACCATGCCCCGCGAGAGGTCGTCGACGTCGACGCCGGTGATGTTGACCGCCACGCGGTTGCCCGGCCCTATGCTCTCGACTTTGTGCTTGTGGCTCTGGAGGCCCCGGATGCGGCCCCGGAGGCCGTCGGAGGGCACGACTTCGACCTCCTGGCCCACGCGCAGGGAGCCGTCGGTGAGTGTGCCGGTGACTACGGTACCGAAGCCGGAAATTGTGAAGGCCCTGTCTATGGGGAGACGCGGGCGGCCCCGGTCGGCGCGGGGCGGGGTGTCCTGGAGGAGGCGGTCGAGTTCGGCGCGGAGGTCGTCCAGCCCCTGACCTGTGCGGGCGGAGACGGGGACGATAGGAGCGCCCTCCAGGCGGGTGCCGAGGAGGCGCTCGCGCACTTCCTCCTGCATGAGGTCGAGCCACTCGTCGTCCACGAGGTCGCGCTTTGTGAGAGCCACGACGCCTGTGTTGATGCCCAGGAGGTGGAGGATGTCGAGGTGCTCGTCTGTTTGGGGCATGGGGCCCTCGTCGGCGGCTATGACGAGGAGGGCGGCGTCCAGGCCCCCGACGCCCGCGAGCATATTCTTGATGAAGCGCTCATGGCCGGGCACGTCGACGACGGAGACCTCCCGCCCGGAGGGGAGGGTCAGCCATGCGAAGCCGAGGTCGATGGTCATCTCCCGAGCCTTCTCCTCCTGGAGGCGGTCGGGGTCAATGCCGGTGAGGGCGAGGACTAGAGTTGATTTGCCGTGATCTACGTGCCCGGCGGTGCCAATAACATACATTGTGATTTTGGATTTTAGATTTTGGATTTTGGATTATGGGTCTGCGGGGATATTGTAAACGAGGAGCGGGGCGGGTTCAATCCGCAACAAATAGAGGCCAGGTCGCGGCCGCGACCTGGCCTCTATTTGTTATAGACTTAGCTTATCCCGAAGTAGAGGGCGACGAGGACTACCTGGTACATGAAGGAGCCCACTCCGGCGATGACGGCCTGGGTGGGAGTGATGTAGTAGGCTCGCTGGACGTATTGCATGGTGAGCATAGTGGTGATGCCGATGCCCGCCAGCCAGCAGACGTTGGCTACCAGGTCGGGCATGCCCATGCCGACGAGGGCTGTGCCGGTCACGATGAGGACGGCGCGGGGGACCTGTAGTTCCAGGTAGGCCCAGAGGGCGCGACCGAAGATACCGTTGCCCACCATCATATCGCCCACCGCCTGGATGACCTTGCCCAGGAAGGGCAATTCGCCCAGACCCATGGCGATGAGCAGGAGGACCCATATAAACCGGGGAACGGGCACCAGGCCGTGAAGGGAAACGGTTAGCAGGAGGAGAATGGCGGGAGGAAGAGCCACCAGGAGTTGGCGCGAGAGGAGGGTGCGCCAGGGCAAGGGTGGCTCAACCTGATCCACCGCCGAGCCATAAACGTCGGTGGCGACCTTGGGGCGAGCCCAGCGTAGGATAGCTGCCCGAGGTTCGAGCACCAACTGGGCGAGAGGGAAGGTGGCCGCCTCGTCCAGGAACATTTCGAGGTGCGGGACGTTCTGACCCCCTGCCTGGGCTACGTAGGAAACGATAAGTTGGACCAGGCGGTCGAAGTCGCTGATGTCGGAGGTGACCATCAGGCCTCGGTCCCCAG
>JBJMMB010000192.1:0-14264 GCA_045805005.1 Chloroflexia bacterium | reverse complement strand
CGCCGCCGCCGCCGCTAACCTCCCAATGCATTACCGCGTAGAAGTTATGCGAGTCTGCGCACGTCATAGAGAGGCCACCAAAAGCCGGGCAGGGGGTTGCGCCAGTCGTCTTGGTGGGCCGGGGGGAGTCAGGTTCGGGGGGAGTGGGGGGCACGGGAGTAGGGCTGGGTGTGTACGTATAGGTGGGCGCCTGCAGCGGGGTCTCGGTCGGGGTTACCGAGGCGGGGGGGAAGGGTGGCGTGGTAGGGATCGGGGGCGAGGTGGCGTTGGGGTTGGTGGCCGGGTACCTCTGGCGGTACCGGAGGGTGCCAAGCTGGGCGAGCAGGACATTATAGGCGGGCTGCAACTCGGGGTGATACTCGAACACCGCCCTCTCGAAATATTGCACCAGGTAGGGCTTGCCGTCGAGATCGGACTGTTCGGTGAACTCATTTGAGATGGGGTAGCCCTGCTGGGCGAGGCCGCCATGGGACCGCCAGTAGTTGAGGAAGCGCCCGCCGACGCGGTGGCCGGTCTGGGGGAAGAGGACCGAACCGGAGGCAGTGCTGGCCACCTGGCCGGGCGCGCCGCCGGGATACCTATCGTCATACACGAAGTCGCCCAGGAGTGAGAGAAGCACGTCGGGCGGCTGGAGCTCGGGATGATACTCCAACACTGCGCGCTCGAAGTACTGGACGGTGTAGACCTTGCCGTCAGCGGACGAGACCTCACCCATCTCTCCACTTAGGGGGTAGCCCTGCTGCATGAGGCCACCGTGCTGCTCCCAGTACCGGAGGAAGCGCCCGCATGCCGCCTTGTCCGTCTCCTTGAAGGTTCGGCAACCCTCCTGCGCGGAGGCAATCCGGGGCGTTAGGGACAGGGGTGGTAACGAGAGCAGCGCCGAGGCAAGAGCCAGAATGAGGAAGGGGGTCAGGCGTCTGGGCACAGTATGGTCCTCCTGTTGGGCGGTCATACGGACGCGTTCATGTAAGGCACGTGCGATGATGCATGAGAGGATGCCGTGCGATTCTTACTATAGCACATATCGGCAGACGGCGGGTTTCGTTGCACCACCGTGTTCCCTCGGCAGGAGAGGGGCTGCTCTTATTCTATTCGGCTGATAATCACCGTGGCAGGCGGAGGCAAAAGACTCGCTAGGAGTCCGGGGGCTCCGGAGGGTCGGTGGGCTGCTCGTCGCCCCCGTACCTGACCTCCTCATCCCTGGGATTGGCGACCGTGTGGCCCTCTTCGTAGTCCCAGGAGCCGTGTTGCAGACCTCGGGTGTTGTCGCCCTCTTCCCAGGGCTCCACTGTCAAGTCGTCGCGGGGCACGTCCTGGCCGCGCGCCTCTTCAAGCCGGTCAGGCTCGTTTCCGGGCATAGGGTAATTGTAATCTTCGCGCGTTTCGTTGCTCCGGCTCATGATGTCCCTCCTTAATAGAATGAGAACCAGGCTAGGTGCATGGTTCGTGCCACCCTGAGGGCTAAATTTGTCTCAAAATCGGGGCGGAAAAGCGGTCGATTCCGGCCTGTTTGGTCCAAAAAATGCTGGGTTTTATAGGGGGTCCGTGAAAATCGACGGACCAGGTAGATATCAAGACATACACAACCGAAAGGAGACCAGACAATGGCACATGACGTCAGCAATGTCGAATACGATCTCATCACCGTCTTGCAGAGCAAGCTCGAGGCATACGCGGCCTACGATAAGTACATCAAGGACTGCCAGCAGGAAGGCAACGACCAGTGCCGCCAGTTGTTCGAGCAAATCCGGCAGGACGACGAGAACCACACGCACCAGCTTCGCCAGCAACTACAGAGCCTACTTGGTGGAGCAGGAACGCAGGCGCAGACCGGGGCCACCGGCACATGGTCGGGCTCATCCCGGAGTTAGGGTAGCCGCAAGGCTCTCCAATCCCAGCAAAGCGACTCGATTCGTGACTATGTAGCGGCAGGCACGAACCGGCCGTAGAAAGCCGGAAATCGAAACTGTGAATCGAGGAGGACAAAACAATGTCAGACCAGGACCGTATGATAAACCAGCGGCCGTCGGACAGGCAGGACAACGAGCAGCGCGGCCTTGCGCGGCGGCAGGAACGCGGCCTATCGCAGTACGAAGGTTACGTATCGCCCTTCGAGATGATGCGCCGCTTCTCGGAAGACGTCGACAGGTTGTTCGGCGGCTTCGGCTTCAGCAGCTTTCCCTTCGACGCGGGGCGCTCGTTGGCGCGCACCGGCGCGAGCGGGGGCACCGGATTCACCAGTTGGTCGCCATCGGTCGACGTGTTCACCCGCGACAACGACCTGGTGGTGGCCGCAGAGGTGCCCGGCATGAAGCCGGAGGACGTGAACGTGGAGATCGAGGGCAACAACCTCATAATCCAGGGCCAGACGCGGGCGGAGAAGGAGAACCGCGAACAGAACCAGAACTTCTGGTACACCGAGCGCCGCTACGGCTCCTTCTACCGCACGATCCCGCTGCCCGAGGGAGTTAATCCCGACAACGCGAAGGCAAACTTCAACAACGGGGTGCTTGAAATCACCTTCCCCGATGCGGTGAGAAACCTCCAACCGCAGCGCAAGCGCATCCAGATCCAGGGCGCGACCGGGAGCAACCAGCAGCAAACCCAGACGGGCACGCAGCAGGGCGCTCAAAACCAACAGAGCGAAACCCAAAGGTAGAACAGGTCTCCGCTCTCAAACAAAAACCACCCACACGCCTGGGTGGTTTTTGTTTGGGGAAATGTGTTGTGGAAATCTCCTACAGACTTGACTCGCTAGAACATTGGTACTATAGTCAGGGCTAGACGAAATCGCGCTCTAAGTTGAAAATAGGGGGTGCAGGGTACTCCCTGCCGGGGGTTTGGGGGTGTCCCTCAACAATTTCCCTTTCTTCCCCTTTCCCCCTATATTCATGGTGGCGATGGTGGCCGCAGGGCCACGGAAACATATACAAAAGGAGGCAATCAGACATGGCAGACACAGCAGGTAAGGTGAGCGTGCTGGTAGGCACGACGAAGGGAGCGTTCTTCTTCCACTCGGACGCCGAACGTAAGAAATGGGAGATGACGGGGCCGCACCTCGACGGGTGGGAGATATACAGCCTCTGCGGGGTTGGGGGCAACGGCCATGGTGGAGAGCGGGTCTTCGCCGGCACGTCCCACTACGTGTACGGCCCGACCATCCGCGTGAGCGAAGATATGGGCGAGACCTGGACCCAGGTCGAGGCCGGCCCGCGGTACAGCCAGGAGAGCGGATTCACACTCAACCGCATCTGGCAGATCGTGCCCGGCCACGCCTCGCAGCCGAATACCCTCTACGCAGGGGTGGACGAGGCGGGGTTGTTCGCCAGCCAGGACGGCGGCGAGACCTGGAATGAGCTGACCGGGCTGACCGGCCACCCCACACGGAGCCAGTGGGGACCGGGCAACGGGGGCCTCTGCCTGCACACCATCCTGGTCGACCCAACCGATGCGCAGCGCATGTGGGTAGCCATCTCGGCCGTGGGCGTGTTCCGCAGCGAGGACGGCGGCAAGACCTGGAAGGTGCGCAACAACGGCCTGCCGCAGGTGCCGACCGGCATGGAAAACGTTGAGGTGGGGCGTTGCGTACATAAGATCGTGCTCGACCCAAGAGACCGCAACACCCTCTACATGCAATTCCACGGCGGGGTGTTCAAGTCGACCGACGCGGCCGATTCGTGGCAGCCCATCGAGAGCGGTCTGCCGAGCAACTTCGGCTTCCCCATGGGGATCACGACCCGTGGCGAGCTGTTCGTCGTGCCGCTGGAGGACGGGGCGCGGCACCTGGTGGACGGACGACTGGCAGCCTACCGCTCGCGGGACCGGGGCGAGAGCTGGGAGCCCACCAGCCGGGGCCTGCCCGAGCAGCCGCATTACGTGGGCGTGCTGCGCGATGCGCTGGCAGTCGACAGTCTGGATCCCGCTGGGATCTATTTCGGCACAACCATGGGCGAGGTCTTCTACTCCGCCGATTCTGGCGAGACCTGGGACCGCCTGCCCGGCCAGTTCCCCCGGATCACCATGATAAAGGCCTGGGTGCGGGAGGGGTAACATGGGCGTAGAGATCGAGGTAAACGTGCCCACCATCCTGCGGGACTGCACGGGCGGCCTCAACCCGGTCACCGTCGAGGCAAGCACCCTCGCGGAAGCCCTTGAGCGCTTGCGCGAGGAGTACCCCCTTCTGAAGGTGCATCTGTACGACGAGCAAGTACATCTGCGTCCTCACGTGCTGATCTTCTACAACGACGAGAGCACCCGCTGGCTGAAGAGCCTGGACGTGCCGCTTCGCCAGGGGGATAAGCTGGAGATCCTGCAAGCAGTCTCGGGCGGGTGATGGGGTTTTAGAAGTAGCAAACATCTGTAGGGGCAGGTCTTGTGCCTGCCCTGTTCGATTGCTGACACACGGGTGGTACGCGAACAGGGCAGGCACAAGACCTGCCCCTACAGCCAATTGGAAAGCTAACGAGCCCAATGGCTATTAACACCAACGTGCGCCTGGTAGCCTATAACATCAGGCAAGGTGGGTCACGCGACACCGCCGTGTGGGAGCGCGCACTTCAGGTGCTTGCGCCGGATCTGCTGTTCGTGCAGGAATCTCGCCACCCCGCGCAGTCATGGTTGGCTGCGCTGCCCGGCACGGCTGACGAGCGTCTGTTATGGGAGGTAGTGCCCGGAGGCAGGTGGGGCAGCGGGCTGTGGGTGCGCGAGGGGACTCTCAAGCCGCTGGAGGTGCCTGGCGATTTCGCGGGGCGGGTAGTGGCGGCGGTGGTGGAGGGCCGGGCGTGGCCTGGGATGGGCGTGGGGCCGGTGGTGGCGATGAGCATCCACGCACCCACGCGCAAAGGCAGTTCCTACATTAAGGAAGTGGGGCGAATCCTCGACTACGCCGCCGAGGTGGCCGAAGGTCGGCCGCTGGTGCTGGCGGGCGACTTCAATGTCGTCGTTGGCATGCGCGAGCCGGACCAGCGGCCGACCGTCTCGCGGGGCGAGCAGCGACTGCTCGACCGCCTGCGCGACGACCTCGGCCTGTTACCCTGCTGGCAAACGGCCCACCCCGGCGAGCCCCTGGCCCGCACCCTCCGCTGGATGCACCGGATCGACTCCCCACCGTACCACTGCGACGGGCTGTTCATCCCCGCCGCCTGGGCCCAGGCGCTCGCAACCTGCGAGGTTCTTGAGAGCCAGGAGTGGTACGCCCTCAGCGACCACAACCCGGTCGTGGGGAGCCTGCGTTTCTAATTCACCGCAGAGAGCGCAGCCCATTCTCTAATGAGCCGGTAAGCCCAGTCGAGCTTCCCAGGAGGTTCTGGTTACTGCGCCGTAGGATAGGTCAGGAGAAATCACGCCAGAGGTGGAAGGACTTTACGGGGCCGCGCACAGAAAGTAACGTTACGAGGATTTCGTGCTGGCCGCAGAGGCGCTCCGGGAGGGGGCCGGCGAAATCGAACCCCGCCGAGGGGTTGCGGAAGCCCGGGTGTTTAGCAAGGACCTCGGGGCGCGGGAGGCCCAGCCTGGCATAGCCTACGACCCGCCCGTCTATTGATAATCTGATGCCTGTCAGCTTCTTGTACGACAGCGCCCAGCCGCGTAGAGCTAGCCACCCATGGTTCCCATGGTTGTGTATTCGCACCTCGTCAACAACGCATAGGGATAAGTCAGCAGCCCCGGAGGCCTGGTAATGCATTGGCGTGGCCGTGGTTGCGACTTTGGGGAATTTGACCGGAAAGCAGGCAACGTTCTCGGGGGTGTAGCGCTGGGATTTATAGTCGGAGTGGGTGAAAACGAATAGCAGTTGGTCCACCCCAATCTCCGTGGCGAGCCTTTGCGCCTCGTAGAGTTCCTCGTCGCTATCGTTAAACTCGAACAGTATGTACTTCCAAATAAGCTTCTGCGGGTGACCGCCCACAACCCTTGGCACGTCCCGCATGAACTTGATGGGTTTGTCGACGGTGCCGCCGATGCGGTATTGCTCATAGCTTCGCTGGTAGACACCGTCGCAGGAGACGTATATCTCGTCGAGCCGGCGCTCTCCTGTGGCCTTGTGGTAGTCGAAGTTCGCGTTGGTGATGACGCGCTGCATAGCGCGGGGGAAGTAGCGTCGGGCGAGGTCGACGAATTGGGGGAACAGCGGGTGCAGGAGCGGCTCACCCTGGCCCGCATACTCGATCTCTTCGATCTCGAAGCCGGCTTTTTGAAGGGCGGCAAGGGCTGAGTCGAAGAGCTCCAGGGGCATCTGGAAGGGCCTGGGGCGGGTTCTGATCTGGATGTGGTTGGAGCAGCAGGGGCAGCGGAGGTTGCAGGCCAGAGAGGGCTCGACCTGCACTTTGCGGATTCGTTTGATCGCGAGGGAATCGGAGAAGGGTTCGTTAGGGCGGAAGAAGGCGCAGCCGGGGCAGGTGTCGAGCCAGGGCACCCTCCCCGCCTGGTAGGCATCACGGATATGGGCGTAGTTGTCGTTGTTGAGAGCCTTCTCCAGGTCCCAGCCACAATCGCCCACATCGACCGAGGCAAGGCGTATCTTCTCGCCCGCGTCGTCGTTGCAGGGGATGGCCCCGTTGCTTCTTATGTAGAGAGTACTGAGGATTTCGCAGTTCATCTCTTAAGCCCCACCGCACACAGTGTGGACGCTAAACGAGGAACGCCCGGACGCAAAGACGCCAGGGATAACAGCAAGGAATAATACCGCAAGGACAGCGAGGGCGCAAGGGGCACCGAGGGTGAAATGTGCTCATTGAACGCAGAGAGCGCCCAGGAGGCCCATGCTCAGAAGTAGTATCAGCGGCGCGCCGAAACCACCAAGCATCGTCAATATGCTGCCTACTGAGGGCAAGGCCCCACGCATCGAACCCGCGAGGCAGAAGAGGGCCACGCCCGCGAATGTGCTCGCCATTCGCGAGGGTACAGTCGCAGGAGGGTATGCAGAGCCTTCATAAAGCGGCCAGCCTTTGCAGACCGGCCGCCGCGAAGGCGCGCATCCCGCTCAACTGCTCTCTCAGGGCCGAGGCCCCGGCACCCGTGAGGCGATAAGGCCGCCTGCGGTCATCGCTTTCCATCGACTCGATCCAGCCGCGCCTCTCGAGCCTGGCCAGGGCTCCGTAGAGTGTGCCGGCGCCGGGCCTCACAACGCTCAACCGCTCGATGTCCTCGATCATGGCATAGCCGTGCTTATCACCCCCGCCAGGCTCACAAGGATGAGCAGAACCCCATGCACTCCCGCGTTGACGGGTCAGGCGCTAAAACGTAGAATGGGCTATGGAAAACCACCTCGCGCATGGCCCGTTGGCGCCGTCCACCGAGAAGGCAGACGAAGAGGGACCCATAATTCCACCCCAGGCACCGATGACCGCCAGGGTGCGGGTGCGCCGTTTCAGAGGCATGCGGGGCGAGGCAACCTACGACGACCTGGCTGTGGAGGAGCCGCTGCAAATCCGGCTGGCGGGCGAGGACGTGGCGGTGACAATGCGCACCCCCGGGCACGACTTCGAGTTGGCCGCGGGGTTTTTGTATACCGAGGGGGTCATTGGGGGCAGGGAGCAGATCGAGGCGGTGGGATTTTGCGTTGGGGAGAGCGGCGAGCCGGAGCCCAACATTGTGAACGTGACGCCGGCGGACCGGGGGCTGCTGGAGCCGGGCAGGTGGGGGCGAGACTTCTATGCGAGTTCGAGCTGTGGGCTGTGCGGGAAGACGAGTATCGAGCAGGTGAGGGTTAGGGTGCCAGGGCGGGAGGGGGAGGCCGCGGACGGGGGCAAAGTGCGCAAAGTGCGCAAGGTGAGCCTGGCGACGCTCTATTCGCTGGAGGCCAAACTTCAGGCAGCGCAAACGGTTTTCGACCGCACGGGCGGCATCCACGCCGCGGGGCTGTTCGATATGGAGGGGCGGCTGCTGGCGGTCCGTGAGGACGTGGGTCGGCACAACGCGGTGGATAAGCTCGTCGGGTACGCGCTACTGAACAACATGCTGCCTCTGGACCAACATATCCTGCTGGTAAGCAGCCGGGCGTCGTTCGAGATCGTGCAGAAGGCGCTCGTAGCAGGAGTGCGGGTCATGGCGGTCATCTCGGCCCCATCAAGCCTGGCTGTGGAGCTTGCTCGCGATGGGGGCATGGTGCTGGTGGCGTTCCTGAGGCAGGGTAGGGTGAACGTTTACGCGGGTGAGGAGCGGGTGGGGAATGAGGCGTGAAGCGTGAAGCATTGGTGAAACATTGAAGATTTAGGAGTCTGTGAGGATGAATGAGTTGATCTTTCTTGTGGAAAAGGCGCCCGAGGGGGGATACACAGCAAGGGCGCTTGGGGAGTCGATCTTCACAGAAGCAGACAACATAGCAGGGCTCTACGAGCAGGTCAGGGACGCGGTGCGCTGCCACTACGAGGAGGGCCAGGGGCCAAAAGTCATAAGGCTGCAGTTTGTGGATCTGTGAGGAACTGAAAGCCTGTGACCCATATCTATGACTTCAACACGGTTCCGGAAACCTTTACGATTCGTTGCCCCAGGTGCGAAGCGGCGGCGGAGTTTCGGTTTCCTTTTACGCTCCTCGGAGCTCACCTCACAACTCATCCGAAGGAGCGGGCCATTGCCGAGGCCATGCAATTAGATCCGAACGTGAAGGTCGAGCAATGGGGCGGCTGGACGGTGCTGGTGCATTTCCCGAACATCTACCCCTGGCAACCACCGCCCGCCGGGGAGGGCTATAGGCGAGGAGAGCATGGGGTTAGTATCTGCCCACAGTGCGGCCACAAGGGCAAGCACGAGCTTTCCTGGCCCGAGGATGCGTACTTCAATTGCGAGTTCAAGGGACAACAACTTTGGGCCTGGACTCGGGGTCATGCGCGGGCGCTCAAATCATACGTCGACTCGAAGGACCGCAACGTGTGGCATTACCCCGGTTATGCTTTATTCTTGCTGCACGTACCCAAGGTCTTCTTGACGACGAAGAATAGAGATGGCGTATCCAGGCGATTAGAGCGCATGTTGGAGCTTTGAGGTAGGCGGAGAATATGACTGAACCGACCAATCAACTCGCGCTTCCAGAGCCCAGTTGGGTCACCGAGGAGATGCTGCGGCGGCGAGGGATGTACCCACTGAGCCAGGAGGAGATAGAGATGTATGCGCGCACGACGCTCGCGGAGAAAGGTGCGCTGGGGCTACAGTGGGGTGCGGAAGAGAGGCATGCGTTGAGGGCGTGGTTGAGGCAAGAGCACCCTGATTGCTCTGAAAGAGAGCTTACTTTGTTGGTGATTAAACACCTCTACGGAATCCGGGTGCCCGATAAAGAGCGAGACCGCTAAGCAATATGGGTGATGCCGCTCCGATGGGCACAGAGCTAATGCTGAGGTCGTGAGCTTGGGTAAATGCGCGATGATTCAGTTGAAACGACCTGGCACGGATGGTGCAGAACGAGTGGGCAGCACACGAGACGGCGAGAGGTAAATAAGGCATGAGCCGCGACGGACAGAATAAGTATCGCAAGGCCTTCTGGAGGCGGGGGAATGACCCCCAGCCGTTCAGCCCTATGTCGGTGAAGAAGCACTCGCGGATACGGGATGCGGTGGCCGTGAACGGGGTGTGCCCCTACTGCGCGGTCGGGTGCGCACAGAAGATTTACGTGAAGGAAGGGAAGGTTATCGACATCGAGGGGGACGAGCGGAGCCCCATCAATGAGGGGACGCTCTGCCCGAAGGGGTCGAATACCTTCCAGCTTACGGTGAACCCGCACAGGCAAACGAAGGTGCTGTACAGGGCTCCGTATAGCGAGCGGTGGGAGGAGAGGCCGCTCGATTGGGCGATGGATAGGATCGCGGAGCTTACGAAGGAGGCGCGGGAGGCGAGCTTTGTGGAGCGCGACGAGGACGGCGACATGATCAACCACACGCTGGCGATGGCGCACCTGGGCGGGGCCACGCTGGATAACGAAGAGAACTACCTCATCAAGAAGCTATTCAACAACCTGGGGATCGTGGCCATCGAGAACCAGGCCCGCATATGACATAGCGCATCGGTGCCCAGTTTGAGCGCCACCTTCGGCCGGGGAGCCGCCACCAACTACCAGGAAGACCTTCAAAATAGCGACTGCATTCTGATAATGGGCTCGAATATGGCTGAGGCCCACCCGGTGGGGTTCCGCTTCGTGGTCAAGGCCCGGGAGAAGGGCGGCAAGGTGATCCACGTGGACCCGCACTTCAGCCGCACCTCGGCCTGCGCCACGCACTACGTGCCGATACGCACGGGCAGCGACATCGTGTTTCTCGGCGGGCTCATCAACCAGGTTCTACAGCAGGAGCTGTGGTTCAAGGAGTACGTGCTGCACTACACGAATGCGGCCACGATCATCAACCCCGAATTCGTGGACGCGGAGGATAACGAGGGGATCTTCTCGGGGTTCAACCACGAGGAGAAGCGGTACGAGTTGGACAAGGCCAACTGGAATTACGAGGGCGAGCCGACGCCGCCCGCCGGGGTGGTCCCGCCGGAGGCGAACGCCGACGCCTGGAACCAGAGCGCGGCGGCCGTGCAGAAAGGCCCGCCCGACCGCGACTCGACGTTCCAGCACCCCAACTGCGTGCTGAACATCGTGCGCAGGCACTACGCGCGGTACACACCCGAGATGGTGGCCGAAATGTGCGGGTGCACGAAGGAGCAGTTCCTGGAGGTGGCCGAGATGCTGATGGCGAACTCGGGGCGGGAGAGGACGAGTTCGATCGTGTACGCGGTGGGGTGGACGCAGCACTCGGTAGGGGTGCAGATGATCCGGACGGCGGCCATGCTGCAACTGCTCCTGGGGAACGCGGGGAGGCCGGGCGGGGGCGTGATGGCGATGCGCGGCCACGCGAGCATCCAGGGGTCGACCGACATACCGACGCTGTACAACCTGCTGCCGGGGTATATACCGCAGCCCGCCAAGTCGCGGCAGGCCAACACGATGAAAGAGTACCTGGAGCTGGAGAAGGTAAGCAGGGGGTACTGGGCGAACCTGCCCAAGTTCGTGGTGAGCCTGATGAAGGCGTGGTATGGGGAGGCGGCGAGGGAGGAGAACGATTGGGGCTTCGAGTGGGTGCCGCGGATCACCGATGACCACTCGCAACTGCCCACCTTCGTGAAGATGTCGAAGGGCGAGGTGAAGGGGCTATTCCTGCTGGGGCAGAACCCGGCGGCGGGGGGGCCGAACGCTAGGCTGCACCGGGAGGGGCTGAGGAAGCTGGAATGGCTGGTGGTGCGAGACTTTTTCCTGCTGGAGAGCGCCACCTTCTGGAAGGAGGGGCCGGACAAGCCCGACCCGAAGACGATCGGCACTGAGGTATTCTTCCTGCCCGCGGCAGCGGGGGCTGAAAAGCCTGGCACGCTAACGAACACCCAGCGGCTGATCCAGTGGCACGACAAGGCGGTGGACCCGCCAGGGGACTGCCGGTCGGACCTCTGGTTCATGTGGAACCTGGGGCGCAGGTTGAAGAAGCTATACGCGGGGAGCACGAGGGCGCGGGACGGGGGATTGTTGAACCTGACCTGGGACTATGCGTATGACGACCCGGAGAGGCTGCCGGACGGCACGGTCAGCCGGTTGGCGGACGAGCCGGACGCGGAGAAGGTGCTAAAGGAGATCAACGGCTACTCGACGGTGAGTGGGGAGCAGGTGGCGAGTTTCGCGGACCTGAAGCACGACGGGAGCACGGCGTGCGGGTGCTGGATATATTGCGGGGTGTATCCGGAGCACGGGCGCAACCGGGCCAGCGAGCGCGTGGCCGACCCGAAGGCGCAGATCAACCCCAACTGGGCGTTCGCGTGGCCCGCCAACCGGCGTATCATGTACAACCGGGCGAGCGCCGACCCGGAGGGGAAGCCCTGGAGCGAACGCAAGAAGTTCGTCTGGTGGGACGAGGAGCAGGGGACGTGGACGGGGCTTGACGTGCCCGACTTCCCGCCCGACAAGGCCCCGAGCTACCGGGCGGAGCCGGACGCCATGGGGATGGATTTCATCGACGGGGACTCCCCATTCATCCTACACTCGGACGGCAAGGGGTGGCTCTTCTCGCCGGGGGGTATCAAGGACGGGCCGCTGCCCACGCACTATGAGCCGGTCGAGTCGCCGAGCGACAACCCGCTCTACAAGCAGAGGACCAACCCCACGATCAAGATCCCCGAGTCGCCTTTGAACCCTATCGCGCCGCCCGGCGACCCGCGATACCCCGTGGTGGCGACCACCTACCGGCTGACGGAGCACTATCTGAGTGGTGGGATGAGCCGCTTCGATAGCTGGCTGAACGAGTTGCAGCCCGCGATGTTCGTGGAGATGAGCCCTGAGTTGGCTGCCGAGCGGGGGATCGAGCACGGCGACTGGGTGGTGGTGAGCAGCCCGAGGGGGGAGATCGAGGCGAGGGCGATGGTTACACCGCGCCTGCATACTCTCAAGATCGAGGGCAAGACGGTGCATCAGATAGGGCTGCCCATCCACTTCAGCTACACGGGAGAGGTTACGGGCGGACAGGCGAACGAACTGATCCCGATGATCGCCGACCCGAACGTGACGATGCACGAGGGGAAGAGCATCCTCTGCCAGGTGCGGAAGGGGCGGCTGGCCGAGAGGTCGGATGGGGGCACGGTGCCGGTGGCGAAGAGGCCGCAGGACGAGCCGTACGCAGGCACGCCGCACGAGGCGCAGCCGGAGGGCAGGACGGCATGAGGTGATGGAGGAGTGCTATTCATGTCTGTCGATCAGCGGGGAGCGGCGCATCTCCCCTGGGCCCACGATATATGCGGGGGAGCACTGGCTGGTCGAGCACGCATATCCGGTGGGCATGCGGGGCTGGCTCGTGATAGTGCTGAGGAGGCATGCCGAGGCGGTGCACGAGTTGAGTGGCGAGGAGTTCTCGGAATTGGCGGGGCTGGTGGAGAAGAGTGCGAAGGCGCTACGAGAGCACCAGGGGTGTGAGAAGGAGTATGTAGCCTGCTTCTCGGAAGCCGAGCACTTCCACCATGTGCATTTCCACGTAATAGCTAAGTCTGCGGGACTGCCGCCCGAACTGGCGGGGCCGGGGATATTCAGGCTGCTGAAAGTGTCGGAGCAAGAGGCCGTGGCTCCAACCGAGATACGGGAGCTTTGCGAGCAGTTGCAGGAGTACTTCACGTAAAGCTGCGAGAGGCCAAGGGAAGCGCTATAAAATTGGAAGACCTACCTGCGGCGATTGAGGGCATGATGAAGGCCGAGCCGCCGCCTGCCCAGGAGCCGATGGGCTTCTTCACCGACTCGACCCTGTGCATCGGGTGCAAGGCGTGCGAGGTAGCCTGCAAGCAGTGGAACGGCTTGCCGGCAGACGGGATGGAGTGGAGCGGCCAGAGCTACGACAACACCGGGCACCTTTCGGCGACGACCTGGAGGCATGTGACTTTTACAGAGGTGGCGGTGGCTCGGGCTGCGATAGGCGGTCGGCAGGAGGCAGTGGGCAGCGGGCACTCGGTTAAGTGGCTGTTCAACAGCGACGTGTGCAAGCACTGCACGGCTGCACCTTGCCAGGAGGTATGCCCCACTGGAGCGCTGATACGCAACGAGTTCGACGACGTGTATCTGCAGCAGGACGTCTGCAACGGCTGCGGGTATTGCGTGTCGGCGTGCCCGTTTGGGGTGCTGGGGCGGAGCGAGGCCGACGGCAAGGCGCACAAGTGCACACTCTGCTACGACCGGCAGAAGGACGGCATCGAACCGGCGTGCGCCAAGGCGTGCCCGACCGACTCGATATTGTTCGGGCCGGTGGAGGAACTGCGAGCGAGGGCGAGAGAGCGGCTGGAGAAGGTGCGGGCCGCGGGGCAGAAGGGGGCGTACCTATACGGGGCGGACGACGCGGGCGAGTATAAGCGGCTCAACGCCTTCTTCCTGCTGACCGAGGAACCGGCGGCTTACAACCTGCCCACGGCACCACATATGCCCACGGCGAGCATGAAGCGCAGGTATATGTGGAGCGCGGGCGTTGGGCTCCTGCTGAGCGCGGTGAGCGCGGTGATCCTGGGGCGGGGGCGGTAAGAGATTTTCCAGAAAACGGATTCCAGAAAACGCCAAGACGCCAAGAGCGCCAAGATTTTTAGGGGTTCTAGAACCGCAGAGGGCGCAGAGTTTGATATAGGGGTTTTGGTTGATGGTTACGAGCGAGATAAGGGATAAGAAGAAGGGCGGGCTGGGGGCGGCGCATCTGGACCCGAGGGATGCGTATAAGGATGTGCCGATTTTGAAGCAGCCCACCTGGAATAACGAGGTGGCGGCGTATTTCTTCTTTGGGGGGATT
>JBJMMB010000191.1:0-3241 GCA_045805005.1 Chloroflexia bacterium | reverse complement strand
TGAGACCAATATAGCACAGAAACCTGCGCGTTTCACGAAATTTGGGCCAAAGGGAAGCGCCTAAGGGGAGAGAAGTACTGCCTCTTATGACAACAGAAAAGCCGCCCGCGGGCGGCTTTTCTGTTGTGAATGGGGTGTACGTGAAACCAGGGTGGCTACGCTTCCTGGCCGCCCGCCTGGCGAAGCAGGTCCGCTACCGCCTGGTGGCCCCTCTCTAGCGAGACAGCGAGGGCCGTCTTTCCCCGGAAGTCGGTGGTGTTGGGGTTGGCGCCGCGTTCGAGGAGCCAGCGGGCCATATCGAGGTGCCCGGACTGCGCGGCGTTGACCACGGCGTCGTCCACGCCCTCACCTCCGCCGTTGGCGACCAGCAGATCGGCTATCTCCGTTTTGCCGCTCCAGGCGGCGTGGGCGAGGACGGGGATGGCGTGGGCGCCGGTGGCGCTGGCCTGGGTGGGGTCGGATTGTATGAAGTCGGCAACGCTTTCGGTCCTGCCGAGCATGGCGGCGGTGCAGATGGTGAGAGGAGCGCCCTGGGAGAGGAGGTATTCAGCGATCTCCCGGTTCCCGACGTGGGAGGCGGCCCCAAGGGGGGTCTCCTTCCACTCCTCGTATATGGTGTTGAGCAGCGCGGGGTTCTCGGCCAGCATGCGCTTTACGGTGGCGAGGTCGCCGTGGGAGGGTAGCACGAAGGTCCGGATCTCGTCCTGGGTCAATTCGCGGGTGGTAGACATGGTTTCTCCTTAAGAGGTGTGAGTGCCGTGGCGGCACGGTTGATTGCTGAAGCCGTGGAGATTATACAACGTTGGGAGCAGGGGTGCATCGGACCTAGGGAGCATTATGGAGTGTCCATGTGGGCAGGGCGTGGCCTGCGGAGAAAGGCAAGCCCTAAAGCCTATTGGTACCACCCCTTCTCGCGTAGCAGGCTATTTCCAAGCAGCCCGAGCAAGACTTCAAATTGTGTCCCTTTGTTCTCCGGGTGATATTCGAAGCGATTACGCTCGAAGTACTGCACAGGGTAAGGCTTGCCGTCAGTCGGGCTGTCTTCCATGAACTCTTCGCTAATGGGGTAGCCATAGATGGACATTCCGCCGTGAGCCTCCCAATAAGCCTTGAACACCCCGTGCAGGTTGTGGGCGGTCGGGGCGAAGTAAGTTCCGCCAGGGTAATGAGCATCGGTAGCCGGGCGAAAGGGCAGATCACCGGCTGCCCGCCGGGTAGCTGTCTGGTCCGATCCCAACAGGCCCAACTCCACCTCATAGGGTGTCCCTGCATATTCGGGGTGGTACTCAAAGCGGTTGCGCTCGAAATATTGGGTCAGGTATACCTTGCCGTCGCTTGCGTTCAATTCCAGGAAGGGCTCAGTGCGTGGGTAACCGAACTGGGCCAGACCACCATGCCCTTCCCAGTAAGCCCTGAAGACGGAGGGCAGGTTATGGCCGGTCGCCGCGAAGTAGAGAGAGCCGGGAGCGTTACTGGCCGGGGCGCGGGCCGTCTGGTATTTCCCGGCGTCGGGTAGTTCCAACACGAAGAGATGATTGTTTGGATTCGCTTGGGCGGCCATGGTAGGGTTGGCGGTAATGGTTCCCGTGGGTAGGGGCACTACCGGTGTAGGAGTAGGCACACCGGGCTGCTCGGGGAGCGTCTTCGCTCCAAGGACGCTGAGTGGCAAGTATGGGGTCAAGTTATAGCCGGAATCACTGCCGTATCCGACCAACTGCCAGGTGTGCCCGCCGTCGGGCGAGTATTTGAGCGGGCCGTGATCGTCACCGCCATACAGGAAGAGGTTGGAGGGCGCAACGGATGAGACTTGCAGATATTGAGGGTCGATTGAAGACCCGCCGGGTACGAACGTTGGTGTTGGGAGCGGCGGAAGCGGGGGCAGAGCCTGCCATGTATTGCCCTTGTCAGTGGAGAGTTGCAGGCTCTGGTCGGTGAGGACGGGAGAGCGGCCCCCCCTGGTCGTCTGAAGCAAGCGTACTATGCCCTCCTGGGTATGCACCAACTGCTGGCTAAGCCAGCCCTGCGGGGTGCCCAGTGAGGTGATTGTCCGTCCACCATCCCCCGAGATGAGCAGTTCGGTATTATGCGAATACACACCTGGGAACGTTTGTATTTCCATAGTAAGCAGGTCTACGGGAGCCGTGGGGCCGGGCACCAGGCCAATCGACACCCACCTCGATTCGCCGTTAGTAGGTGGCAGGGTTTCTGACGAGCGGAGGTTCCAGGTAGCGCCCGCGTCGGTCGATTGGTAGATGCGGTACTGGATACGGTCCCACTCTACTGCGGGGCCGTTAATATCATCAGTGTTTCGGACCGCGAAGGTGTAGATTACGCGGGCATCGGCGGTAGCAACAACCAGTCCGTCAAGAACGCCCGTAAATGGCAAGTTGCGCTCGGCCCAGGTCAGACCTCCATCGCTGCTTGCCCATAGTCCCACGTCGTATCCCTGGTTCGTGCGTATGCTATAGAGATATTGCGAGCCGTCCTGGGCCGCGGCCGAGGGGATATGGCCAATGGGCTGGCCGGTTGGCGATTTTAGGCTAAAGCGGTAGGCAGGACTCCCAGTCATGTAATCGCTTGCGTACAGCCACCCGGAACCTGCACAAAGGCCGAATACGTGAGAATTGAGCAACTGTCCTTTGCCGGTCTGCCAGTCGAAGGTAAGGGTGCCCAGGTTAGCATCCCCAACATGCAGGATATGCGGCTGGGTAGGGTCAATGCATAACGCCCCGTTCAGTTTAGGGAGGCGCAAACCCGTATCGAACCAAGCGGGTGGCATACTTGACTGGCCGTTGGCTTTTCGCTCTACTGCTGAATGACTGCGCACACCGAGCGGTTGGTACCGGGGGTTGCCGCTATCACCCGCACTCCGCGCTATACCGGTGAACCAGATAGACTTCACAGACAGGGATGTTATTGCCAGCAAGCCAAAAAGGAGAAGCAGAAACATGGGCCAGCGATTAGCAGCCACGAACCGGTTCACGGGCGCAACCTCCTTGTTCACATGGTGTTTGTTCCCATGTGGTTAACTGCTGCCTTGTTTACAGGGGCGGAGCCAAAAAGGATGGTTACAGAATGGCCTACAAGAGGAATAACGGTGGAAGGAGCAAGGAGTTGCGAAATCTTACCTGTTATGGCACTCCTGGTTCTCTCAAGTTCATAACAAGCTCTAGTTGCTAACCCCTATTCTGAGGCTTGCGACGGTCGGCCTGCGCGGGCCTTTGGGAAGGGTTGCCGCCGA
>JBJMMB010000190.1:0-10180 GCA_045805005.1 Chloroflexia bacterium | reverse complement strand
GGGAATCGGCGCTGGCAAACAACGTTACCTCGTGGCCGAGATCGACGAGGGCGTCGCAGAGATAGGACACGATGCGCTCGGTTCCGCCATAAAGGGCGGGCGGTACGGCCTCATAGAGTGGAGAGATCTGCGCAATTCTCATGCGTCACCTCCAGAAGCAGCACTTCGCGCAACCAAACACAGGATTGTTTTTGAGGTCTCGCTAGATGGGCGCGGCAACTGGTACGGGCCACGTAGGAGCAAGCTCAGCGAGACCGGCGGCCGCGTCGACTTCTGTCGGCGCGACTGGCTGGCTCAGCTTCGACCCATCCCGGTAGATAGCCACCGCCTTTAGCATCAGCCGCCACGACTTCATGTACACGTCCTCAACGTCATTTATGGTCGTGTCGCCCGGCATATTTATGGTCTTGCTGATTGCCCCCGAGATGAAAGGCTGCGCCGCCGCCATCATGTGAATGTGCGACGAAGGGCTGAGGAAGCGCGTGCCCTTGCGCCCACACCGGTTGGCGCAGTCGAACACCGCCAGGTGCTCATCCTTCAGGTGCGGTGCGCCCTCCATGGTCATCGTCCCACAGACATAGTCGTTGGCCGCGGCGATATCCGCCTTGGTGAAATTCAGGTGCGACAGAATACCCTCGCGGCTGTTGATCTGCTCGTCGGTCAGCCCGAGGTTGGCGCTGCAAAACTCCTCGCCCAGCACGAACGGGCTGAACGCGAACTGCAACTCGAAGGCCGAGGGCAGCGCGGCCTCCAGCCGGGCGATGGCCGCATCATCGAAGCCCCGCTCCCGCAACGCCTCGTGGTTGATCGCCGGCGAGCCGGCCAGCGTCCCATGCCCCACGCAGTAGGCGATGATGTCCTCTATCTGCCCCTCGCTATACCCCAGCCTACGCAAGGCCGACGGGACCGACTGGTTGATGATCTTGAAGTATCCGCCACCCGCCAGCTTCTTGAACTTCACCAGCGCGAAGTCCGGCTCGATGCCCGTGGTGTCGCAATCCATAACCAGCCCGATAGTCCCAGTCGGCGCGATCACGCTCACCTGCGCGTTCCGGTACCCCGACTTCTCCCCCTGCTCCAGCGCCTCGTCCCAGGCCTGCTTGGCCGCGGCCAGCAGACCGGCCGGGCAATTGTCCGGGGAGATACCCGCCGGCTTGACCGTCAAACCCTCATACTCCGAATCCGTGACGCTATACGAGGCCCTCCGGTGGTTGCGTATCACCCGCAGTATATGCTCATAGTTCGCCTCATACCTGCTGAAAGCCCCCAGTTCGGATGCCATCTCAGCTGACGTAGCATATGCGCCCCCGGTCATGATGGCCGTGATAGCCCCACAAAGCGCCAGCGCCCGAGGCGAGTCATAGGGTATGCCCAACTGCATCAACAGCGCCCCCAGGTTGGCATACCCCAACCCCAGCGTGCGGTAATCGTACGACCTCTGCGCGATCTCCTGGCTCGGGTACTGCGCCATAGCCACGCTGATCTCAAGTATCACCGTCCACAGCCGTATCCCATGCCTGTACGCCTCGATATCGAGCACCTTGTCCTTGTCGTCAGTGAGGAAATGGAGCAGGTTGAAAGACGCCAGGTTGCAGCTCGTATCATCCAGGAACATATATTCTGAACAGGGGTTGCTCCCATTGATTCGCCCGTCCTCCAGGCAGGTGTGCCACTCGTTTATGGTGGTGTCGTACTGCACCCCTGGGTCGGCGCTGGCCCATGCGGCCTTGCCGATGCGGTCCCATAGCTCGCGGGCCTTCACCGTCTTGCTCGTCTTGCCATCCACCCTGCGCGTCAGGTTCCACTCCTTGTCCTGCTGCACAGCCTCCACGAAGCTGTTGGACATACGCACCGAGTTGTTGGCGTTCTGCCCGGACACCGTGAAGTAAGCCTCCCCCTCCCAGTCGGTGTCATAAATGGGGAAGTCGAAGGTCCTGTCGCCCTGCTCCGCCAGTCCGATAGCTCGGCCCAGCAATCCCTCGGGCACCCCGGCTTCTCTGGCCTCGCGGAGCGCCTTCCGGTAGGCCTTCTCCGTCGCCGGCTTGTCGGTCGCCGAGGACTCCTCCTTCGTGTGCCAGGCCGCCATCACCAGGTTCAATTGCTTGCGACAGAGGATCGAGCCCGCCACCAGCGCGGCCACCTTCTGCTCCTCCACCACCTTCCAGTCGATGAACTTCTCGATGTCCGGGTGGTCGATATTCAGGATCACCATCTTGGCCGCGCGCCGGGTCGTCCCCCCCGACTTGATGGCCCCAGCCGCCCGGTCCCCGATCTTCAGGAACGACAGCAACCCACTCGACTTCCCACCGCCCGACAGCGACTCGTTCTCGCCGCGCACCTTCGAGAAGTTCGAGCCCGTACCTGAGCCGTATTTAAAAATGCGCGCCTCCCGCGTCCACAGGTCCATAATCCCGCCTGCGTTCACCAGGTCATCGTCCACCGACTGAATGAAACACGCATGGGGTTGCGGCCTCTCGTA
The DNA here is from genome assembly GCA_045805005.1 of Chloroflexia bacterium. Classification (GTDB taxonomy): domain Bacteria; phylum Chloroflexota; class Chloroflexia; order QHBQ01; family JADMIH01; genus JADMIH01. The sequence continues at coordinate 7,701 of JBJMMB010000190.1, read as the reverse complement.
CGCGCTGGTCGACTTATGCAGATCCCCGTCCCCAGGGTCCACGAAGTAGTGACCCTGCGCCGGGCCGCTGATTCCATACGCCCAGTGCAACCCCGTGTTGAACCACTGCGGCGAGTTGGGTGCGGCCATCTGGCTGGCCAGCATATAGCAAATTTCATCGTAGAAGTTGCGGGCGTCCTCCTCCGATGAGAAATAGCCCCCCTTCCAACCCCAGTAAGCCCAGCAGCCCGCAAGCCGGTGGAACACCTGGCGAGAATCGGTCTCTCCGCCGTACTTCGCTGCATCCTGCGGCAGCCTGGCAAGCGCTGCTTCGTCCGGCTCCGAGCGCCACAGCCACTCAGGCACCCCTTCTTCGGGTATTCTCTTGAGTACGGCGGCCACCCCGGCCCGGCGGAAATACTTCTGGGCCAGGATGTCGGTTGCCACCTGCGACCAGGTATTGGGCACCATAACGTTCTCGGCCTTGAATACCACCGTACCGTCGGGGTTGCTGATCTTGGACGTGTGCGGCACGAAGTTGAGCTTCGTGTAGGGGTCGGCGCTCTGCGTGAGGTGGCGCTTGATATGCATCTCTGTCTCCTTTCCAGGTTCTTCATAAGCGTATGCGGGGACGACTGGGGTTTTCCACCCGGCGGGGGGCGCCTATTTCTCCTCTTTCTAAGGCAAACAGGCGCTCCGCGCAGAGCGATCCGTCAGGCCCCGATGGGATAATGGTCGTTATAGTCGAGTAACTCCGGGGCGAAACCGAGGGGGCGCAGCTTTGCGTTGAGCCCCTGTATCGCGGCGTCGGGCGTGATGGCTTCCATCGTGCAGGGCACCTCTTCTTCGACGTACCCCGCCGCATTCAAGTGCACCAGGTTGGCCTCGTACTTCACGAAGATCCCCCCGGCCGGCAGCCGCTGCAAGCGGTAGTACCAGCCGTCACCCAGGCCCTCGGCCGCTAAATACTGTATCTTGTGTAAAAGTTCAGGCATCTTTACCCCCAGCAACGCGGCGACATCGCGGCGCTGCCAAATGCCGGTGAAGGGCGGACGACTCTCCCTCTCCGCCTCAACCCCGGACTTTGCCTTTCACGGGGCCTCCGTCTCCAGGCTCCGACGCCTCGCCACCGTCGCCCGGTTCCGGCTGGTCCCCGGTAAGGCCTTCCATTGCCTCTCGCATCTCCTCGAGATCCGCGAAATTGCGGTAGACCGACGCGAAACGTATATAGGCCACCTCGTCCAGCTCCCTCAGCTTCTGCATCACCAGTTCCCCGATGGCCGTCGAGGGCACCTCCGAGCCGCCCTGCCTGAAGAGTTCCGCCTCGATTTCGTTGACCGCCTCCTCGAGAAGGTCGGCCGGTACCGGGCGCTTCGTCGTCGCCAGCGCCAGCCCCTGGTAGAGCTTGTCGCGGCTGTATTCCTCGCGGGTGTTATCCCGCTTCACCACCGTGAGACCGATCCGCTCCACTCTCTCATAAGTGGTGAAGCGCTTCCCGCAGTGCTTGCAGCGCCTCCTGCGCTTGACGGCCTTGCCGTCCTCGCTCAAGCGGCTGTCGGTTACCTGCGTATCCTCAAGGTGGCAATATGGACATCTCATGCTATCTATCCCGTTCCAGCAAAATCACCTCTCAAACTACTACATCTAGTGCGTGCTGATTCGCGTACGCAATATCTAGTGTATGGCTCTCCCACGAGATTGTCAATAGAGTTATGCACCAATTCTAATACAAAATCCGGCTGGAAGGGGAAATTGTGCATAAGTTTTCCACTATATCTTACCGCCGAGCCTTGCATTTCGACTAAATGTTGTGGTACCGAAGGTGCCTGCGGGAGGAATTACCCCGGAAATCCGCCCCCGCCGCCTTGACTAGAACTTACGTTCTATTATATACTATACATCCTTATTTTTCAATAGGTGAATAAGGAAAATGGGCGGCTGCGCGGCCCATTTTCCTTTCTTGACGGGTAGGGGTAATATACAAGCCCGCCGCTTGGGTCAACGACAAATAGTAATTTCGGGATCGCTCATAGACGAGAAAGTCGCTCCAGCCCACCAATCCACAGATCCAGTCCGAACTGAAACAGCCCCTCGGCATCGTCGTCGACTACATATTCGGCAAACCTTGTCAGGTTGGGATATTCGTTTGCCGGTAGAGACCTCAACTGCTCTCGTGCCTCCGCCACCGCCTCGCTTTGGCTGGTGCCCATAGTCTCGGCGGCCAGCGACATTCGAACCTCGTCGGCCACGGACTCCGTCACGAAGTTATTGAAGTGGTAACCCGCCCGCATGGCTTCCTGAGGAGGAAAGCCCGCGGATAGCAGTAAGCCAAAAAGGGCGTCGATGTGCCGGAGCCGGTTGGGTCCGGCCGGTCGTGTGCTCGCGAACAGGCGTGCCCCATCGCGGTGTGCGAGCAGCACACGGCGGTAGCGCCGCGCCAGATCGACCAACTGTCCCTGCCACTCCTGCTCCGGTCTGTCATGTGCCTTGACCGGTATCTCCACGGCCGGCAACTCTCCGCTGATCTCGTCCGCGAGGAGAACCAGCAGTTCCTCTTTGTCCTGGACGTGGCGATACAAAGAAGCTGCCTGGATCCCAAGTCTCTCCGCCAGGCTGCGCATGGTCAACCCATCCAGCCCAACCTCGTCCAACAGGGCCAGCGCGGCCCGGACAATCTGCGGACGATCCAGTGGCCTGCGCTCTCGACGGTTCCTCGTGCCGCGATAGGGAACGATGCTCATGTTTTGTGTCTTACCTCCTGCCGCCTACAATGCTATCATAAAACCCCTTGACATAGCATCGATATTGCAGTATACTAACGCCGTTAGCTTTTGTAAACTTCGTTCACTAAGTGGCAGTTCACGTCAGGAGGACAGCATGATTTCCGCAAAAACCCATCAGAAACCATACAAAGGCCTACCCATGGAGGGCTTTATCGCCAGTTGGTACGCCAGGAATACCAGAAACGACGGCCGCCGTTTCACCTCGGTCGCTAAAGCTGTGGCCTCTCAGGTTGCCCCTGGTGGCGCTATCCTCGAGGTCGCACCGGGACCTGGCTACCTTGCGATACAGATCGCGAAACTGGGTGACTTCAAGGTTTCGGGCCTCGACATCAGCAAGTCATTCGTCCGCATCGCACGCGAAAATGCGCAGCAGGCAGGAGTCAGCATCGATTTCCGAGAGGGCAACGCTGCCCAGATGCCGTTCCCGGATGAAACCTTCGACTTTGTCGTCTGCACCGCTGCCTTCAAGAATTTCACCGCCCCCGTTGGCGCTCTAAATGAGATCCACCGCGTCTTGAAACCTGGCGGAAAGGCCTCGATTTTCGACCTCAGAAAGGATGCATCAAGGGAGGCCATTGACGAGGAAGTGCGAGGCATGCAAATGTCCCGGCTGAATACCTTTTTCACCAAGTTCACATTCTCTACGATCCTGCTGAAGAACGCATACACCAACGAGGCCCTCCGGCGAATGGTAGCCCAGAGCCGCTTCGGCACAGGCGAGATCCGGCCGGATGGGATCGGCTTCGAGCTCCGCCTGGCCAAATAGGCCAAACGGGCTTCCGTTGAGAGAGCCTGACAATACCTCCAGTCCGCACCCAAGCTGTGCCTTGTGTTCGCCCTCCATGTGGTAGACTGATTTTGAGCTACCAGATATCGGATCTCACAACCAGAGGCACCCTAATGTCACAACCCGACACCGCGAAGCAAATGCCCATCGGTTACTGGCTCAAGCGCGTCGATGAGCTTCTCACAAAGAAAGCGGACCAGGCCCTCAGCTCCCGAGGCTTCACGCGCCATCGCTGGCAGGCGCTCAACGCCATCTACGAGGCAAGCACGATCACCAGGAACGACGTATTGGCCACCATGCAAACCTTCATTGACGCCGACCGCCTGGATGAGATAATCGACGGCTTCCTCGCCGAAGGTTGGCTGGCGAAGCAAGGCGAGGGAGATACCGCCCAACTGGCGCTCACCGATGCGGGCAAAGCCGAGCGGGAAGCCGTCTTCGGCCTGCAAGGCGAAGTCCGAAGGCAGGCCGTCCAGAGCATCTCCCAGAAAGAATACGCCGCCGTCATCGATGTGCTCCGGCGCATGGCCGCAAATCTGGAATAGCCCCCTGGTAAATGTTCAGCCTGACGGTTGAATATGCGCTCCTGTAGGGCCGGACGCGAAGCAGACGACCCCACCGCGATTTGTGCCACCTCAGGTTTGAGCTCTTTCACTCCGTGCCCATTGCCATTCCCTGACTAAAGCCGTACAATGACGGCAGGTCAACGGCGTAGTAAGGCCAATCTCCAATCGCTACCAAACTTACAACCAGGCTATGGCAAACATGGCGGAATCGAACAGCAGCGCCAATAACGCTCCCCAACAGGCCCGAAAACAAGCCGGAGGGGACCACGCGGCTCGCAAGACAGCAGTACCCCCGACCGGCCAACGCGCCTCCTATAAGCAGGGCGCGAAAAAGGGCTACGGCGAGCCGTTGGAAAATAGCATCGCCGTCAGGTATTGCGATGGCGCCGAACCGACCGTGCGCGAGGCCCTCGGCCCCGACGCGAAAGTGCAGGCCACCGAGCCGCAGCGATTGCTCGTCGCAGACTTCCCCGACGCCGCGAGCCGCGACGCCGCCCTCGACAGGTTGCTCCAGTTGGTAGACAAGGGCCTGGTCGAGTTCGCCACCCCCGTGCTTCTCGATCCCTCCAGCCAGTTGCGCCAGATCCCCACGGACGAGATCACCGTTCGCTTCAAATCACCTTTGCCCGAAGATCAACTCAAGTCCTTCGAGCAGAAATATGGCGTAAGCGTCGTTCGCCAGAACGAGTTCGTTCCTAACCAGTACATTATGAAAGTGGCTCGACCCGTGGGGTTGCACACGCTCGACGTGGCGAACGAGCTTAACCCCGAAGAAGACGTGGAGTTCGCCACTCCAAATTTCATCTCTGAATACCGGCGCTGAGCTTCGTAAAATCCAGTCATCGCCCGTGAAGCGCTTAGGGAGGGACCTCTAATGACCTTCATCTATTCGGCTACTCGGAAGAAAGTGCAGATCACTCTATCAACCGATGACGTGGGTGTGCGCTTCGAGGCGCCCTCGGCAGCAGCCGGGGCGGTGCGAGCCACGCGGGCCGCGCTCACCGGCACCCCCCAGTTGCACGAAAGCTCCCCCCGCTCTTATGGACGCGTCATGCTCTTGCACCAGCCGGGCGCCGCGGACGCCGCCTTCGCCGCCGTGCGCGATGCCCTCCCCGCCAGGTTCGTGCGCAACGTCCAGCACACCCTCCCCGTCTACATCGAGCAGCAATCTGGCCTGCGCATGGTCTCCACCAGCGAGATCACCGTCCGCTTCAAGGCGGGCGCTACGGCGGCGAAACAAAATAAGGTTCTGGCCGACCTCAACCTCACCATGCAGCGGCCTAACGAGTTCGCGCCAAACCAGTACATAGTCGCCCTCGACACCGCTGGCGACGAGTCCGCCACCCTCGAGACCGCGAACACCCTGAGCGAGCGCGACGACGTAGTTGATTACGCTGCCCCCAACTTCGTCTCCGAGCACCGAAAAGCCGCCGCCACTAACGACCGCCTCCTCAAGTCTCAGTGGCACCTCAATAACGCCGGGACCGACGGAGCCGTAGCCGGCGAAGACGTGGACGCGTTCCTGGCCTGGGACATCACCTCCGGCGGCAGCCCCGACATCGTCATCGCCATCGTAGACGATGGCGTGGACATCGAGCACCCCGACCTGAAGGCGAACACCTGGGTCAACCCCAACCCCAACGCCCCCGACCGCAACGGCAGAAACTTCTACGACGGCAACTTCAACCCCAACCCCTTCTACTTCCACCAACCATTCGACCAGATGGAGGGCAACGACATCCACGGCACCGCCTGCGCCGGGGTCGCCGCGGCGGTCGGCAACAACAAGCGCGGTGTGGCCGGCATCGCCTACAACTGCAAAATCCTCCCCGTAAAGATCTTCGGTGCCGACGCCCTCGCCCCTAACGACCGCGTCGCCGACGCCATACGCTACGCCGGCCTGCACGCCCAGGTCATTTCCTGCAGTTGGCACAGCCCCTGGAACCCAGACGTCGAAAGCGCCATCGACGACGTCTTCGCAACAGGGCGCGGCGGCAAAGGCACCCTGGTCTTTTGCGCCACAGGCAACGAATCCCAGGCCGCAATCGGCTTCCCGGCTGCGCATCCACGCGCCTTCGGAGTGGGGGCTTCCAACGACCAGGGCGTCCGGGCCCAGTACAGCAACTTCGGGAAGGGCACCGCGTTCGTCGCCCCCAGCAGCGATCCCGCCCTGGGCCGCCTCGGCATCACCACCACCGACGTCTCCATACCCAACCGGGGCTTCAACCTGAAAAGCGGCTACACCAACGGCTTCGGCGGCACCTCCTCTGCTACGCCCCTCGCCGCGGGTATCGCCGCCCTCGTCCTCTCCGTCAACCCTTCATTAACCTGGAGCCAGGTTCGCACCATCCTGCGCTCAACCGCCGAAAAAATCGACGCCCAGCACGGCAACTATCACAACGGGATCAGCCCTCAATACGGCTACGGCCGCTTGAACGCGTTCCAGGCGGTCAAACGCGCCCACGGCTAACGCCCCGCAGGAGGGTCTTGGCGCGGGGGACCAGGCACCCCGCCCCGCTAACCCCCCGCCGAGCCCCCCTCCCTCACCCGCTCTGACAACGCCCACACCCCGCCCGACACCAGCGAGTGCCCGCCCATCACTATGGGGATCGACGCCGACATAGCTGCCTCAGTGAGTTCTCTCACCCACGGCTCCACGATTAACTCCGGCTGAAGAGCGTCCGAGGCAAAGCGGTCCCGGGCCGAAGGGGTGAGCCCCCGGTGGGCGAACAGCACCCGGCTGTCGATGAAGGCCGCGTCCGCCACCTGCTCTATAGCACTCACCAGCCCCTCGATGCCCACCGCGTCCGCGTACAGCCCCAGCAACGACCGGGCCTCGCCACGCGCCTCCCGGCCGCTCGCCCGCATCCCCCGCTCCTCCGACATGATCCGCGTCTGGCAGGGCAGGTTCGTCTCCAGCCTCCTCCACACCCAACTGCTCACCCTCCCGGCCACCAGCACCTCCGCTCGCCGCGTCGCCATCACCCGGTACGCCTTCTCCACCGTACCCGCCAGCAGCGGCATCTCCCCCTGCGCCGCCTCCCCAACCTTCCCCAGGCGCTCCCCAACCATCTCCCTCAATGGCGGAGCCTGCGAAGACCACCATAGTGTCGCCAGGTCGGTGGGCGTGTCGATGTCGAACTGCGTAGCTACTGTGCGCCGCATGGGCGAGAAAGGCAGCCCCGCCCGGTAGTGCAACAGCCATGCCAGGTCGTTGTCCGCCGAAGGCAGCGCGATCCGCTCCAGGGCCGATGCCGGCTGGAACGCTATTACGTCCGCCGAATATAGGCTGTTGGCCACCACGCATGACCCCTCGCCCCCCACCCCGAGTGCCAGGTACGCCAAATCCCCCGCGCCCCCCAGCGGCATAGCCCCGCCCCCAACGTACACCACCCGCTCCAGCCCGTACGCCCGGCACACCCGGAGCAGGCTCTCCCCAAAATGAAAGGCCTCCACGCCCCCACTCTCGGACAGTGTGGGAAGCCTCTCGACTACCAGCGGCAGCCGCCCGCCCCCGCCCAACAACGCCGTCGCGGCCTCCGCCAGCCCTTCCACCTCAGTTACCAGCACCGCCCGCCCGAAAGCC
>JBJMMB010000189.1:0-8351 GCA_045805005.1 Chloroflexia bacterium | reverse complement strand
TGCGCCGGGGCATAGGTTAACACTGTGCACACCGGCACGCAGTTCCCCAACAGGACGGATACGCTTCCGGCGTTGTAGTTGGCCACGGCCAGGTCTTGCTTGGTGTCCCCGTTGAAGTCCGCCACCGCTACGGATGCGGGCCCACCGGCCACAGGGAAGTTGGTGCGAGGTCCAAAGGAGCCGGTGCCCGTGCCCAGCAGGATTGACACGTTGACGGCGGTTTGGTTCGCCACGGCGAGGTCTTGAATGCCGTCCCCGTTCAAGTCCGCTATCGCCACGGAGTTGGGGTTAACACTCGCCGCGAAGTTGGTGGCCGCCCCGAAAGTACCGGTGCCCGTGCCCAGCAGGATAGACGCGTTGTTGGAGCTATAGTTCGCCGCGGCCAGGTCTTGCTTGCCGTCGCCGTTGAAGTCTGCTACCGCTACGGAGATAGGGTTAGAGCCCACCGCGAAGTTGGTGGCCGCCCCGAAGGTGCCTGTGCCCGTGCCCAGCAGCACCGATACGGTGTTGGAGAGGTCGTTGGCCACGGCCAGATCTTGCTTGCCGTCCCCATTGAAGTCCCCCACCGCTACGGATTGGGGAGCGAGGCCCGTCGCAAAGTTGGACGCTGCCCCGAAGGAGCCCGTGCCCGTGCCCAGCAGGATGGATACGTTGTTGGAGTTATAGTTCGCCGCGGCCAGGTCTTGCTTGCCATCCCCGTTGAAGTCCCCAACCGCCACGGAATGCATACCAGCGGCCACTGTGAAGTTGGTGGCTGCCCCAAAGGAGCCGGTGCCCGTGCCCAGCAGGATCGATACGAAGGTGGAGGTGTCGTTCGCCACGGCCAGGTCTTTTATGCCGTCCCCGTTGAAATCCCCTACTGCTACGGACCTGGGGCCGGTGCCCACGGGGAAGTTGGTGGCTGCCCCAAAGGAGCCGGTGCCCGTGCCCAGCAGCACCGATACGGTGTTGTCATTGGAGTTGGCCGTAGCCAGGTCTTTTATGCTGTCCCCGTTGAAGTCCCCTACCGCCACGGAGTAGGGGTTATTGCCCGTCCCGTAGTTCTGCGCCGGGGCAAAGCTGGCCGCACCACATGTGACGTTCGGGGCCGATGCGGGGCGGGCGGCAGGGTTATAGGTTGTGCTTGCGCTGGCCTGGGAGCCGAAGAGCAGCACCCCCGCTGCGCTCATGCTCAGGGCTGCTAACACCAATATCATGATTTGTGTATGTCTGCGGTTCATTGTGTTTTGTTCCTCCTATGATTGCTTGGTCCTCTTATTCAACCGGTTTCCACCTGGCGTTCGTGAAATGTGAATCACACTTCAGAGTTCACGTTTGCGGCCTGCTGCCCTGTCTGAGCCAGCAGGAAGGCGAACAGGCTCTGCAGGTCCTTGAAGCCGTGTACCTCCTGCGTGTGGGGTTCCTCCAGGGAGGCCCTCCACGTGCGGTCGCTCTCCGCCGGTGGACGCCACACCCGCATCAGATAGGACAGGTAATCGGGTTGCTTACCCTGCTCTGTGTTCATTCGCTCTCCCTCCATGCCGGTTGCTCTCGTACTCTCGCTAAGTTGGTTCGATGCCGGGCCATGCATAGCCAGGTATCTCGCGGTTTTGCTACAACGTTCTGTTGGCTCATCATAGGGAGAGCCCGTTAACAAATTGTGAACAGCGCGGAATCGGAGCTTGGGGTGCGTAAGCTGCGCAAGTGTCAGACACGAGATCGTAGGGGCGCGGCATGCCTTACCCTGGTTGTGATCGTAGGCCGTTAGATAACGCACCAGCGACTAGGGCGAGGCATGGCTCGCCCCTACGGACCATCTTTCTCTACCCTAAGTCTGCACGCTTGCGTAGCCTACAGATAGTTGCTGTTCCTGCGAGGAGGTGATATAGTAAGTCATGTCAGACAGGCCGCCTATGGCATGTTTGGAGCTTTCGCTGCTCGGTACCTTCCAGGTGTCCCTCGATGGTTCAGTGGTCACCGGCTTTCGCACGGACAAAATGCGGTCTTTGCTGGCCTATTTGTGCCTCGAAGCGGCACACCCGCACCGGCGTGAAGCTCTCATGGGCCTGTTGTGGCCCGACCAGCCGGAAGAGGCCGCCAGCATAAACTTCCGCCAGGCGCTCTTCAAGCTGCGCCAACTCCTGGAAACACAAGGGGATGCCCAGGACTTTCTCCTCACAACACCCCTGACGGTGCAATTCAACCCGGCCAGTAACTACCGGCTGGACGCTACCGCCTTCGCAGACCTCGTAGCCTCTTGTCGAGCGCACCGCCACCGCAAGAGGGAGTGGTGTACTACCTGCCATACACGGCTGAAACAAGCAGGGGAGATGTATCGGGGTGATCTCCTTCAAGGTTTTTTCCTTGAAGATAGCCAGTCTTTCGATGAATGGCTCGTTGTCAGGAGAGAAAAATGCCGACGGGACGCCCTGGAAGTATTCGGCCTCCTGGCGGAGTATTACGCGGCGCACGGTGAGTACCAGCCTGCCCTTGAACACACCTATCGTCAGTTGCAATTGGAGCCGTGGAGCGAGGAACTTCACCGGCAGGCTATGTGGCTGCTGACCGTCACCGGACGGCGAGGATCTGCGCTTGCCCAGTATCAGACGTGCAAGCAGCTACTCAAGGAAGAACTGGATATTGAGCCGGCAACGGAGACCACGGCTCTCTTTGAACGTATCAAGGCTGGAGACGACGTATCGGGGATCGGCGATCTGGTGTCAGGAGATCGGGGAATCGTACTCGCTAACCGGTTCATGGCCCCCAGGCACAATCTTCCCCAGCAGTTGACACCCTTCATCGGGCGCACAGACGATCTGAGGCGCATCTCCGAACGGCTCGAAAGCCCTGACTACCACCTATTGACGCTGATCGGCCCTGGCGGCGTTGGAAAGACTCGTCTTGTCCTGCGGGCCGCGGAAGAGCATTTGGGCGCGTTCGAGGATGGCGTCTATTGGGTGCCCTTGGATTCCATAGCTTCCCCCGAACTGCTTGCTTCAAGTATCGCCCAGGCCACGGGCCTCCATTTCGAGGCCGGCAGCGATCCACAGGCGCAACTTGTAAATTACCTGCAAGACAAAGAGATGCTCCTGGTGCTCGACAACTTCCAGCATCTGCTAGGTGCGGGCAGCGGTAAGGCCACCAATCTTTTGCTGTCCATCCTCAAGAGCGCCCCACGGATAAGCATATTGGTCACGTCAAGGGAGCGATTGGGCCTGCAAGCCGAGTTCCCCCTTGACGTATCGGGGCTGCCGTTGCCTGCGGCAGACGATGGGGGTAAGGATACCGGTTCCCCCCCGGCTTCGCCTCATGCCCCATCGTCCATCGTCCATCGTCCATCGTCTGCTCCCGCGGACCTGTCGTCATACGATGCTGTGCAGTTGTTCATGGAGCGCGCACAGCAGGCTCACTCGGAATTCGCACTGTCCAACGATACTGCGCCAGGCGTTGTAGATATATGCCGGCTCGTAGGGGGGCTGCCGCTTGGCATCGTGCTGGCTGCGGCGTGGGTGCGTCATTTCTCGCCTGCCAGGATAGCCGAGTCGATAAAGGGCAACGTCGATTTCCTGGCAAGCTCGTTCCGGGACGCATCCCCGCAGCACGCCAGTTTGCGGGCGGTGTTCAACCACTCCTGGAATTTGCTATCTGAAGAGGAGAGGCGCGTATTTCGCAGATTGTCGGTGTTCCGTGGAGGGTGGGAAGGGGAGGCAGCCGAGAAGGTAGCCGGGGAGTCGCGCTATTCTTTGTCGCTGGTAGACAAATCGCTGTTGCGGCGAGATGCGCACGGACGCTTTGATATACATGCGGTGCTGCGCCAGTATGCCGCCGAAAAACTCGACGAAGCGCCGGGCGACCGGGCCGAAATTGAGCATCGCCACGCAAAGCACTACCTTGAGCTAGCTCAGTTAGCTGAGCCGGAATTGAGGGGTGACGAGCAAGGCAAATGGCTTGAGATGCTGGAACGAGAGCAAGACAACCTCCGGGCGGTGCTGCATTGGGCAAAGGAACATTCAGATGCAGAAATAGGCATGCGGCTGGGCGCGGCTTTGTGGCGCTTTTGGTACGTGCGCGGCTACAACAGCGAAGGGAGAGAGCAATTGGCCGCCATGCTCGCGATACCGGCCACAATCTCCGCGACGCGAGAACCTTTGCCTGCTAATCTTCCGGAATTGGCAGAACCGGAAGGACCGGCCGAAGATGCCGGTCAATATGGAACCACCGAGATTATGCGTGCAAGAGCCGCGGTGCTTAACGGTGCAGGAGTTCTTGCTTTTGTGCAGGGAGACAAGGCCGCATCTCGCGCTTTGTTCGAGGAGAGTCTGGCCCTTTCCCGGTCTCTGGGAGATAAACAGGGTACGGCTTCAATGCTGAACAACCTGGGGATCATGGTCCATCAAGAGGGAGACCCCGGTGCGGGCCGCGCCCTATATGAAGAGAGCCTGGCTATCCGCAGGGAGTTGGGGGACAAGTGGGGTATCGGCGCATCTTTGAACAACCTGGGGCTTGTGGCGCAAGAGCTAGGTGAATTCGATGAGGCTCGTATCCTGCACAAGGAGAGCCTGGCTGTCCGCAGGGAATTGGGGGACACACTGGGTATCGCTGGATCGTTGAGCAACCTGGGGCTTGTGGCCCAAGACCTGGGTGAGTACGATGAGGCTCGTGATTTGTACGAAGAGAGCTTGACCCTTAGAAGGGAATTAGGGGATAAGGGTGGCATGGCCGAATTATTCAGCAACCTGGCGTTTGTGGCGCGCAAACAAGGGAATTACGATGACGCCCGCGACTGGTACGGGAAGGGTCTGACTCTAGCGCGGGAGTTGGGGTACAGATCGAGCGTGGCCTTAGCGTTGAGCAACCTGGGACTTGTGGCCCAAGAACTAGGTGAGTACGATGAGGCACGCGCCTTGCACAAGGACAGCCTCATCCTACGCAGGGATCTGGGCGAGAGAATAGGCGTCGCCGGATCGCTTTCCTACCTGGGAGCGGTAGCCGCGGGGAGCGCAAGCCTCGGGTTGGAGCCGGGTAAGAATGGCCCGCAAGAACAATCGGGGCAATTGGAGCGCGCAGCGACTCTATTCGGAGCAGTAGATAAACTATTAGAGAGCATGACTGCGGTTCTAAACGGCGATGACCGCCAACTATATGCACAGAACCTGTTAATTGTACGATCGGCGCTGAACGAAGAAGCCTTCGCGAGGGCGTGGTCCGAGGGCAGGGCCATGAGCATGGAACAAGCGATTGAATATGCTCTGAGATGAAGATTAAGAAACCGCCAAGACGCCAAGACGCCAAGAGTTTATTGAATTAGTAGACCGGGACGCACTCCCGGACCGCACCCGGCTAAGGGGCTAAAGAGTAAAGACGGGAACCACAGAGGCGCAGAGGCGCAGACACCATTAATATTGGTTCTCTGCGCCTCTGCGTCTCTGCGTTTCAATAGAATCTTGGCGTCTTGGCGGTTTCTCAATCGTCCGCTTGGCGGCCGCCCGGCTACCTCATGGATAGCTGACGATGTTGACCGGGACGACGTTGAGCGGCGTCGTGTCTCCGGTGTCGTTAATCACATGGGTGATCGTGCCTGCGGCCAGCGAGATAGTCAACAGATCGTGGAACTGAACTTGAGGCCTGTTCGGCGCCTCAAAGGCGTGGTAGGCGTTGACCGTGGGATTGACGTTGAAGTAGCAGTAGCTGCCGAGTCCGTACCCCTGGAACCTCGTCACATCGTCGCCTACCTTGAAGGCGGCGTAGCCGTTCATCGAACCGTTCATCCAGGCGGCCTGGTTGGGCGGGTCGTAGGGCATCTCGTTCTGGAAGAAGATGTCCGTGCCGTCGTTGCCGTTCCAGATTACCTCGTACTTCTGATAATGCTCCACGAACAGGCCGTAGGCCGTCACGCGCGCCCCGTTGACTATCAGCCCGGTGTCCGCCGTGTTGACCGTCCAGCCGACGCCGGTTCCGTGGTCGGCGCGCCAGGCCCAGATGTCATCGAGGATCGTGTCGTTGTTGTTGACTACCAGGCTGGTGGTCACCTTGCCCGCGCTGGTGCCGCCGATGCGGAAGAAGACATCATGGAGCACCGTCGGGTTGGGGATGGGGCGGGCGGCAGGCATGCCGGACCCGACCTGTAGTAGGACCGGCGAGTTCACGGGGCCTGCGTCGAAGAGCAGACCGGAGATCTTCACCCCCTCCACATCGGCCACCTTCATAGCGATGACCCCGTTGTCGGGGATGATGGTCGCGAAGCCCATGCCGTAGACGATCGTGTTGGGGCGCTTCACGTTGATCGTCTGGTTCACGTGGTACACGCCGGGCGTGAAGATCAGGTTGCCGACCCGCTGCAGCGCCTCGTTTATGGTCTCCGCACTGTCGGCCGGCGTGGCCACGTAGAACCGGCCCAGCTGAGTGGAGTCACCGGGGGTCGGTCCATCGGCCCAGGTGGTGCCCGCGGAGTTCGTGCGGAGCGCGGGTTTGAACATGCTATAGTTGCCGCTCGGGTCGACATAGAGATAGGGCTTCTCCTCGGTCACGGGGCTCGCCGGCAGCGTGGTGTAAGGCGGGTTGGGGAACGACTGGGCCGGCGCACCCTGGACGCCGGAGAATACCTGATTCCACACCGCGTTGGACCAGCCGCCGATCGTGCTGTCCCGCACGAGGAACTGCTGCTGCGACCCATTGATGATGAAGCCGGTCTGCGTGTCGGCCATGAAGCCCCCGCTCGCGTACTGCGGGCCGGCGGTACAGTAGTCCATGAGCGTGAGGTTGCCGCCGGTGATGTTGACCCGCCGCATTGGCGCTGCCTGCGAGACCGCCCAGAAGTCACCCGAGGACCGGCAGCCGGACAGCCCGATGACGTTGATCGTCAGGTTCGAGAGCGAGCGCCAGAAGTTGACGAGCGCAATGCAGTTGTTCGGGGTCAAGCACCGGTTGTAGACATCGACGTGGCCGTTGATAGTGACGTCGGTGGGCGATAGGCCCAGGCCAGCCACCTCGGTGTAGTAGCCCACCTGGAGGATGAGCGGGTTGGCCGGCGTGCCATAGGTGCCGGGCTTAAACAGCAGCGAGTAGCGCTGCGAGCCCATCTCGTTGTCGACCTGTTGGGCGGCGATAGCGTCGACGGTTGCCTGGATCTGGCTCGTAGACATGCTTGGATCGAAGATGTACACGTTCGGGCCGAAGTCCGGCTGGTCGGACACCGCGATCGGCGCCTCCTGGTTGGAGGCCGGCACAGCGTCAAAGGCGGCGCGCGCAGGCGCTGCCTGCAGGAGGAGCATTGCCCCCAGGATACAAAGGCGAATGACGAGCGAGAACCGGCGCCATCGGGCGGCGTTTGACAGCGCGCTCATAAGCAAGGTCTTCATAGCAACTCCTTTGTTATCTTGAGAAATCCGCCTACTGCGCCGGCGGCGGGGCATGTTTCCAACGCTCATTGGGCACAATGATACCGCACAATGGTAGCACATTGTACATCTGCTCTGGTGGCGAGTCAATCGGGTAGTCCGGCGAGCCCGGGGCTGTGTCAAAGCCCTGACAAATGGCACGAGATAACCCACCCCGGCCATATCCCACCTTTGGCACGTGGCAGAACAAGGACAGCCCTCCAGGCTGTCCTTGTTCGTTGTTCGTTGACGACACTTTTTAGGTTTGTGGCATCAGGGCTCAGGGGCAGGTGAGTGCCATCCCTCCCTGGCCGAAGTTGCCTTTGAGCAGGCTGAAGTCGCCACTGCTTACCACGCCGTCCCGGTTGAAGTCGGCTCTGCCGTCGTAGCCTGGGTCGGTCGATTGCTTGCCGAAGGTGCTCTTCAGGATGGAGAAGTCCTGGGCGCTTACCAGGTTGTCGCCTGTGGCGTCCCCTGCCCTCTCCATGCCCATGTCTATCGAGGGGGCATTAGCTGCCAGGGTGAGGGAGCCCGAGTTGGCAAGGTTGAGCTGGCCTTTGAGCTTCCAGTTGTACGAGCCATCGGGCAGGCCGGTGGTCACCGTGAAGTAGCCGCTGACATCCGTACTTACGCTGTAGCCGGTAGGGGTTCCGCTCACGCAGAGGGTGAGGGTGGCGGTAATGCCGTCGTTATGGGAGTTGGGCTGGCCGATGCCCTGCCAGGTCACGTGGCCGACGATTACTCCGGCGGATGCGGGTGTGGGGGTGGTTGTCGTGGTAGGGATACCGGTGGATGTTTGGGTGGGTGTTTCGGTCAGTGTGCTTGTAGGTGTGCTGGTATTAGTTGGTGTGTTAGTGGACGTGCTTGTCGGTGTTCCGGTTGGTGTGTTGGTATTAGTGGGCGTGAAGGTGCTTGTCGAGGTAGGAGTATTGGTTGGCGTGCCGGTTGGTGTCCGCGTAAAGGTAGGTGTAGCAGTAGGCGTGCTGGTCGATGTGC
>JBJMMB010000188.1:0-16117 GCA_045805005.1 Chloroflexia bacterium | reverse complement strand
GAGAGCTGCCCCCGCGTCACGTTGTTCTCCGGCCGGAACTCCAGGCACCCGCTCCCGCAGCTATACCCCGACACTATGTTGTTGTGAGCCGCGGTCTCGATGTAGCGGTAGAAGGGGTGCTCCCTGGGCACGTCCCTGAACGTGGGGCTCGCCGGGTCATATATAGCGATGCCAAAGGCGAGGACGACAATCTTGGCAAGCTGGCCCCTGGTGGTGAAGTTGTAGGGGCGGAAAGTGTTGTCCGCGTAGCCGGAGATAACGCCTCCACAGTAGAGGTAGAGCACAGGCTCATAGAAGTAGTCTGAAGGGTAAACGTCGCTGAAATGGATCGAGCAAGGGGTGGGGGTGGGGGTGCTCCGGATGGGCGTGCGGGTGGGAGTATCGGAGGGCGTAGGGGTGATGGTGGGGGTGTCTGTGGGTGTGAGGGTGGGGGGTATGGGCAGATCCCCCGCCTTGGCGATGAAGGCGTCGCTCGCCCCGCCCCCGCCCGCGGGTTGAAATGGCCCCACCGTGGGGAAGTTCAGTGAAGCGGTCTTCCCGGCCAGGTAGGCGTTGCCGCCCGTATCGAGCGCCACAGCGTAGCCCGCGTCGTCGCCGCTACCCCCCAGGTAGGTAGAGAGGACCAGCGCCGACCCCGACGAGTTGAGCCTGGCGAGCACCGCGTCGCTGCCCCCCGCCCTCCCGGGCTGGATGGGGTTGGCCATGGGGAAGTCGTCCGAGTAGCTCGCCCCCGCCACCAGGACCTCGCCCTGCGCGTCCACCGCAAGGCCGTTGAGGCCGGGCGAGGCCAGCTCGCTGCTGCTGCCGCCCAGGTAGGTGGAATAGACCATACTGGTCCCCGGCGGGCTCAGCTTGGTCACGAACAGGTCGTATATGCCGTGGTTCGTGGGCTGGAGGGGGTTGGCGGTCGGAAAATTCGTGGAGCTGGTGTAACCGTCCAGGTAGACATTGCCCGAGGCGTCCGCGGCTATGGCCCAACCCACATCGTTGTCGTTCCCCCCAAAGTAGGTGGAGAAGGCCAGACCGGTGCCCGAGCTGTTCATTTTGGCAATGAACGAGTCGTAAGACCCCCCACCGTAGAAAGGCTGGATGGCGTTCACCAGCGGCAGGGCGAACCCGTTGGTCGCGCCCGTGAAGTAGACGTTGCCCGCTGCGTCCGCCGCCAGGCCAAAGCCCTCGTCGCTGCCGTCGCTGCCAAAGTAAGTGGAGTAAACGAAATCGGAGCCCGCGGGGTTGATCTTGCAAACGAACACGTCCACGAAGCCCCGCAGCGTGGGCTGGTAGGGGCTGCGCACAGGGAAGTTAGTCGAGGCTGTCTCTCCCAGCACGAACAGGTTGCCTGTGGCGTCGGGGGTGAGGTTGTAGCCCGCGTCGTTGCCGCTGCCGCCCAGGTAGGTGGAGTAAACCAGGCTGGACCCATCCGGGCTCAGCTTGGTCACGAACGCATCGGAGGTTCCTCCTGCGTAGGCAAACTGGATCGGGTTCTGTGTGGGAAAGTTGGTGGAGCTTGTCGAGCCCACGACGTATGCGCGCCCCGCCCCGTCCACGGCAACCCTCAAGCCGTTGTCCGCGCCGTTGCCCCCGAGGTAGGTGGAGTACACCAGCGCCGACCCGGAGGCATCGACCTTGGACACGAACGCATCGGTGAGGCCGCGGTTGGTGGCCTGGAACTGGCCAACAAGGGGAAAATTGGTCGAGGAGGTCTCGCCCGTAAGGTACGCGTAGCCTGCCGCGTCCACCGCCACCCCAAAGGCCGTATCTTCGCCGCCGCCCCCCAGATACGAGGAGTAGGTCAGCGGCGGGTCCACCACCAGGGGCCGCGACCGGTCGTAGCTGCCCAACACCAGGCTAACCACCCCATTGCTCGCCACCGAGTAGCGAGCGCTCACCGCCACCCGCTTCCCCTCCGCTCCGCTCCCCACATCCTGCCACGCGGTAGGCGCTTGCTCGGTGATGGTGCCTGGTTGCGAGCCGCCCACACCCGCCACGCGCACTTGCAGATTGCCCGCGGTGTCCACGACCGGCTTCTCCGCCCCCTCGTATCGCCAGCGTATCACCGACGGGTCGGCCCCCGCCGCCAGCAGATATGTCCCCTTGAGCGTCGACCCGCTGCCAGAGTAGGTTAAGTCGATGCCTGGGTAAAGTTCCTCATAGGTTATGCCCGCATAGGTGGGTAAACCGGTATGCCAGTTCGCCGGATCGCTCCCCAGCAGGTAATTGACCTTTCCCGGCAGAATCCCCCCGCTCTTCATCTCCGGTTCAGGATTCGCGCCCAGGAACCGGAGGCGAACCACGCCTTCGGCAGACGACGGGCGATGGACGACAGACGATGCAGGCGAGGATACAGATTCGCCGGTCCCCATCGCCCATCGTCCGTCGTCTATCGTCTGCCGGAGGCCCAGCGCCACCCCTGACCGTGTGAAGTACATAACGCCGCCCGTCGCGTGTGCCACGAAGCTTACCGCCGGGTCCGCCTGGCCCGCATTGGGCTCAAATTGCAAGGGGAAATTGCCGAAGTCATGGGCGAGCCGGGGCGTACCTCCCGGCAGCGGCAGGCTTGATAGCCGGCCAAGCGATAAGGAGAAGGCGGCCACAGCTAACGAGACGGCCAGCACAAGAGTTGCCGCCGCCTGATACTTGCCGGGCGCACCATTTACTCGGGCCAGCATCTATGGCACCCCTCCTTCCTTCCCAGCCAGGCCCCCTAGTGTAACACAATTCTGAAGATTTAGTCACTTTTAGGGGGCTTGACGTATGCCTCCAATTGGGTTAATATAGTATGACAATCGAATAGCGGCGTTTGCCGCGAGCCCGCGTTGAAGTGAAGTAGTAACCGTATCAGGGATTTGCAGCGAATCGGGGAGGGTGGGAGCCCGAGAGACCTGGGGCGGCGAACGCGTCACGGAGCGGTCCGCCGAAGAAAGTCCAATGACGCGCAAGTAGGATGGAGTGGTTGGTTACCACGCAAGCAATAACCTAGAGCGGTCACAGGCCAAAAAATGTGACAATCAGGGTGGTACCGCGGGAGTCTGGCTCTCGTCCCTCGACATTTGGGACGGGAGTTTTTTGTTCCCCAAAAAACGCCCTCGGTCACGAGCCGGGAGGAAAAATATGCGCAAACCAATCGCCGTGCTGGCCTTCTCGGGAGGGCTCGATACCTCATTCTGCGTGCCCTGGCTCCAGGAGCAGGGCTACGACGTGGTCACGGCCAGTGTCGACACGGGCGGCTTCAGCCCCGCCGACCTGGCACAAATCGAAAGCAGGGCCGAGGAACTCGGTGCGCTTGCCCACCACACCATCGACGGTCGCCAGGACCTCTGGGACCTTGTGGTCGGCTATATCATCCGCGGCAACGTCCTGCGGGGCGGGGTCTACCCTCTCTGCGCGGGCCCCGAGCGGCTGGTGCAGGCCATGCACGTGGTGGAGGTGGCCCAACACTACGGGGCCGAGGCCATAGCCCACGGTTCGACCGGCGCGGGCAACGACCAGGTGCGCTTCGACCTCGCCATCAGGGTGCTCATGCCCGGCGCCAAAATAATCACCCCTATCAGAGAGCTGGGCGCGCAGCGCACATTCGAGGCCGAGTACCTGGCCTCCCGCGGTCACGCCGTCCCCGAAAAGACCGGGCGCTACTCCATCAACAAGGGCCTCCTGGGCACCACCATCGGCGGTGGCGAGACCCTCGACTCCTGGGAGCACCCGCCCGACACCGCCTTCGTGGATACCACCGCGCCCAGCGAGGCCCCCGACGAGCCCCACACTCTCGTCCTCAGCTTCGAGGAGGGCCTGCCCACCGCGCTCGATGGCGTGACGATGCCGCCGCTGGAGCTAATGGCCGCCCTCGCGGAGGTCGGAGCTAAACACGGCGTGGGCCGGGGTATCCACCTCGGCAACACCGTGCTCGGACTGAAGGGGCGCATCGCCTTTGAGGCCCCAGCCGCCATCATCGCCATCACCGGCCATAGGGAACTTGAAAAGCTGGTGCTCACCAAGCAGCAGCAGTTCTGGAAGGACCACCTGGCCGACGTGTACGGCAACATGCTCCATGAGGGCCTTTATTTCGACCCCGTCATGCGCGACATCGAGGCAATGATGCGCAGCAGCCAGCAGACCGTCACGGGCGACGTGCGGGTCAAGCTCTTCAAGGGGCACATCCAGGTCGAGGGCTGCCGCAGCCCCTACTCGCTCCTCGACCGCAAAGTCGGCACTTACGGCGAGACGAACAGCGCCTGGACCGGCGAAGAAGCCGCCGCTTTCTGCAAGCTCTATGGCCTGCAAAGCGTACTGGCGAAAGGTGTCAGGGGTTGGAACCCAGACGATGGACAATGGGCCATAGACGATGGGGGTAAGGATACCGGTTCGGTGACCCCTATCGTCCATCGTCCATCGTCTATCGTCCGTTCCCCTGTAAAGAAGGAGGCACACCATGCAAGTAAAGCTCGATAAGATAGCTTCTGCCACCGCCAGGGTAAACCTCCCATTCGAGATTGAGATCGCCCCGAGGGTCGAGGCCGAGCGGGGCTCGGTGGTTATCGTAGAGGCCCTGGAGGAGAAGTCGGTCTACGGGGAGCTTGAGTTGGCGGGCGGGCGCATGGCACGCATCATCAAGGGCGACCTCATAGCCGGGGTGCTGGGCGAACGGCAGGCCCTCAAGGGCTTCGTGGGCGCGATTCCGCCCCACATCGAGCCGGGCGACGTGCTTCACATGCTTAATATGGGAGGCGTCATAGGGCTGTGTAGCTCGGCCAACGCCGACTTCGGCCAGCCGCTGCGGGTTCGCGTCCGCGGCGCCGCGCTCATCGACGGCGAGCCCGCTAATATCATGCAGCATGCCGTCCCATGGCAGACCGGCCTCCCCCATTCCGCGCCCATCATCCTCCTCTCGGGCACCTGCATGAACGCGGGCAAGACCACCGCCGCCTGCGAGATCATCCGCGTCCTCAAAGGTCGGGGCTATAAGCTGGCCGCCGCCAAGCTGGCAGGGGTGGCCACCCAGCGCGATCTGCTCAATATGCAGGACCACGGCGCTGAGTGCGCCCTCTCCTTCAACGACGCCGGCCTCCCCTCCACCACCCACACGGACAACTGCATCGTGCCCGCCGCCAAAGGCGTGCTGGCCGCCCTCAACAACTGCCACCCCGACGCCATCATAGTCGAGTTTGGCGACGGCATCATGGGTCACTACGGCGTCGACCTTCTCTTGAAAGACCCTGAGCTGATGAGCCACGTGGCGGCCCATATCCTCTGCGCCAACGATCTGGTGGCAGCCTGGGGCGGAGTCCTCTACCTGGGCCAGATGGGCCTGGAGGTGGACTGCGTTTCGGGTCCGGCCACCGACAACAGCGCGGGGATAGACTACATCGTGCAGCGCTTCGGCAAGCAGGCCGCCAACGCCCGCACCGACCCCGAAGGCCTGGCCAGCCTGGTGGAAGCGGCGGTCTTCGGGGCGTGGAAGGACGACCAGCCCTCCCAGCAATTAGCGCATACTCACCACCACATCGAAGCAGCGGGAGCCATAGCCTCATGACGGCACCGGGCGCCACACAAGGCAAACCCATCCGGGTCGCCGTCCTGGGAGCCTCAGGCTACATAGGGGGCGAAGCGCTACGCCTCTTGCTCGGCCACCCTTGCGTGGAGGTCGCAGCCGCCACCTCAGTGAGCAACGCCGGCCAGCCTGTAACCTCTGTCCACCCCCACCTGACAAAGCTCACCGATCTGGTCTTCAGCGCCGGCATCGCCCCCGAGGAAGCGCCGGAATATGACGCCATCTTCATGGCACTTCCCCACGGCGGAGCCATGTCCCGCGTGCCCGCCATGCTCGAAGCGGGCGGCAGCGGCGGCCCTAAAGGTCAGGGCCCGGTCATATTCGATCTCAGTGGCGACTTCCGCATCAAAGAGCCCGCGACGTTCCAGAAGTTCTACGGCCTGGAGCACGCCGCCCCCCTGTGGGCCAGAAACGCCGCCTACGGTCTCACGGAGTGGAACCGCGAGGCGATACGCGAGGCCCGGCTGGTGGCCTGCCCCGGCTGCTTTCCGACAGGGGCCCTCCTTGCCCTCACCCCCCTCGCCAGGGCCAGCCTCCTCGAAGGCCCGGTGGTCATCGACTCCAAGACCGGCTCCTCCGGCTCGGGCAAGGAACCGGGCGAGGGCACCCACCACCCAGTGCGCTCGCAGGACTTCCGCGCCTATGGCCTCTTCAAGCACCGCCACCTCCCAGAGATCGCCCAGGAGCTGACAAAGTGGCTCCCCTCGGACGCTGCGCAGCCCCGCGTTACCTTCACCCCCCACTCAGCGCCCATGGTACGAGGAATCTTCACCACCGCCTACGCCTTCCCCACCCGAGGCATAAGCGCCACCGAATTACGCACCCTCTACGAAGACGCATACGCCCAGGAGCACTTCGTCCGCCTGGTGGACAACCCCCAGGTCGCCGTGGTGGCCCATTCCAACTTCTGCGACCTCAGCCCGCAAACCGACGGCCAGGGCACAATAATCGTGACCTCCGCCATCGACAACCTCGTAAAAGGCGGGGCCGGCCAGGGCGTCCAGAACTTCAACGTCGCCTTCGGCCTCCCCGAGCAAACCGGGCTTACCTTCCCCGGCACACTACCGTAAGTCGTTAATCGTTGAAATCATCAATCGCTACGCGATTGATGATTTCAACGCAATATACCAGGTTGTTCCAATCATTGAGCGCGAAGCGCTCAATGATTGGAACCAAAAGAACCAAGGAGCAAGCATGGATTTGATAAATGCGCAGAGCATGATAGAAGAGGAAACCCGAGCCCAGCTTGGGACTTATGCCAAGCTGCCCATCGTGGCTGTGCGGGGCGAGGGAATCATGCTCTACGGCGCGGGCGGCGAGGCCTACTATGACTTCTACTGCGGGCACGCCGTGACCGTGCTCGGCCACTGCCACCCGCGGGTCGTGGCCGCGATCCAGGAACAGGCGTCCCGGCTCATCTTCTACTCGAACATTGTCTACAACGACGTGCGCGCCCAATATGCCGCGAAGCTGGTGGAGGCCGCGCCCGAGGGCTTCGGGCAGGTCTTCTTCTGCAACTCGGGGGCCGAGGCCAACGAGACCGCCCTCAAGCTCTCCCGCAAGTTCACCGGCAGGCCCACCATGATCGCCCTCCGCGGGGCCTTCCACGGCCGCACCATGGGCGCGCTCGCCATGACCGACAACCCCAAATACAAGGCAGGCTACGAGCCTCTCCTGCCCGGCGTCGAGTTCGCGCCGTTCGGTGACCTCGAGGCCCTCGCCGGCCTGATGAGCGAGCAGACCGCCGCGGTTATCCTGGAGCCAATCCAGAGCATCGCGGGCGTACGCGTCGCCAGCCCCGCCTACTATCGCGGCCTCAGGGAGCTTTGTGACAAGTGGGGCGCGCTCCTCGTCTTCGATGAGATTCAAACCGGCCTGGGCCGCACCGGCAAGCTGTGGGTTGGCGAGCATTGGGGCGTGACCCCCGACATTATCACCCTCGCCAAAGGCATAGCCGGGGGGGTGCCCATGGGGGCCACCCTCGTCTCCAGCCGGATAGCCCGGACGGTCAAGCTCGACGAGCACGGCTCAACTTTCGGTGGTGGCCCTCTAGCCTGCGCCGCAGCCGCGGCCACCCTCGACGTGATCCTGAGCGAGAACCTCCCATCTCACGCCGCCGCCATGGGCGGATTGATAAAGAGCCGCCTGGAGGGGCTGCCGCACGTGCAAGAGGTCCTTGGCATGGGCCTCCTTCTCGGCATCCGCCTGGACGTGCCCGCCAAAGCCGTGCAAACCGCCGCCCTCGAACGTGGCATCATCCTCGGCACCTCCGGCGACCCCAACGTACTGCGCATCATGCCTCCAATGGTAGTAATCGAGCAAGACATCGAGCACCTGGCCGAGGTGCTCAATGTCTTGCTCCAGGAAATATAGGCTTTTCCCATCATCAGAAACTCAATCGCGAAGCGATTGAGTTTCTGATGAATAAGACTTCCGGAGTGAAAACTTGCAGCGCCTTGTGATAAAGCTCGGTGGCGAGATTATGCTCAACGCCCCTGGGCTGGACGCCATTTGCGCCGACGTGGCCGCCCTGGCCCGTGAGGGCACCGAGGTCGTGCTGGTGCACGGCGGCGGGCCGCAGGCCGACGCGCTGGCGGACCGCCTAGGCCACGCCGTCCGCAAGGTGCAGGGTAGGCGGGTCACCGATGACGACGCGCTGGAAGTAGCCAAGATGGTCTACGCAGGCAGCATCAATGTTAATCTGTTGGCCGCGCTCAAGCGCCATGGGGCGCTGGGTGTGGGCGTGTCGGGCGTGGACGGCAACCTCATCGAGGTCACGCGCCGCCCACCCAAACCGGTACGAGACCCTTCCACAGGCGCGGAGGAGTGGGTCGACTTCGGCCACGTGGGCGACGTCCAGTCCGTTGACGCCTCTCTCCTGGAACTACTCCTCCACGAAGGCTACGTGCCCGTTGTCGCCTCCCTCGCTGCCGACTCCGAGGGGCATGTATATAACGTCAACGCCGACACCATCGCCACCTCCCTGGCCGTGGCCCTGAGCGCCGCCAGGCTCTACCTGGTCACCAACGTGCCCGGCATCCTCCGAAACCCCGCCGACCCAACCAGCATCGTCCCAGTGTGCAACCTGCAGGAGCTGGAGACCCTGGTCCGCGACGGTATCATAACCGGCGGCATGCTCCCCAAGGTGCACAACTGTATAGAGGCCATACAGGCCGGCGTGCCCATCGTGCAAATAGTGGATGGCACCGGCGAGCGTTCGCCAATAGCAGAGAGCCTATCAAACGAAGGGATAGGGACAAGAATATCATCTTGATCTCTCAAATCACTTGCCTGGCGTTAGGCGCAAGAATGGACAGGAGCACCCAATGAATACCACGACTGCCAATATGCAGCCCTCCGCAAAGGAAAATAGCAACACTCAGGGCTTCGACTGGCGGGGCCGCAACTTCCTCAACACTATGGATTTCCCCCCGGAGGCCATCATGGAGTTGGTGGAGCGGGCGCTGAGTATGAAGCACGAGGGCTACGCCGCCCAACCCCTTGCCGGGACCGTGGTGGGCCTCATCTTCTTCAACCCCTCCCTGCGCACTAAGACCTCCATGGCCTCCGGCGTGGCGCGGCTGGGAGGCACCACCATAGACCTCACTGTGGGCCAGGGCACCTATGCCTTCGAGTTCAAAGATGGCGTGGTGATGAATGGGGCCACCCAGGAGCATATCAAGGAGGCCGCCCCGGTCCTCGCCCAATATTGCGAAATCCTGGCAGTACGCTCCAGCGAGCTGGTCACCAGCGGCAGCGCGGTGGCCGATTCATCCGCGACCTGGGCCCTGGCGAAGCAGGACACCGTCGTGCGCAGCTTCGCGAAGTACGCCGGGGTGCCGGTGGTCAACCTGGAGTCCAACGCCTTCCACCCGTGCCAGGGCATCGGCGACGCGCTCACCCTCAAAGAGCAGTTCGGCGAGACCCGCAAGAAGAAATACGTGCTCACCTGGGCTTACCACCCCAAGCCCTTGCCCACCGCCACCCCCCACTCTCAACTCCTCGCCGCCTGCGATATGGGCTGCGACGTTACTCTGGCCTTCCCCGAGGGTTGGGACCTCGACGGCGAAGTGATGGCCGCGGCCACCGAGCGCGTCTATCAGGCCGGGGGCTCGCTCCAGGTCAGCCACAGCATGCACGAGGCCGCGCAGGGGGCCGATATCATTTGCGCCAAGAGCTGGGGAGCCCTCAGCCACTACGGCGACTGGGACGCCGAGAAGGCCATTCGCGAGGACCTCAAGCACTGGATAGTCAACGAAGAAATCATGGCCCTCACCAACAACGCCCGCTTCATGCACTGCCTCCCCACGCGCCGCAACGTGGAAGTCACAGACGGCGTGCTCGACAGCCCGAACAGCATAGTCGTATCCCAGGCCGGCAACCGCATGTACGCCCAGAACGCCCTGCTGGTCAACCTGCTTGGGAAGTAGGCCAATCCGTAATTCGTAATTCCCCAGGAACCCCCACATGACCAACCCACCTCTACAATCCGCCGGCTTCATCGTCAGCCCAACCCAGGTTGCGCTCGACGAGGTCATGCTGGGCTGCGATATCTGGGGCACGCGGGCCCACGTGCTCATGCTTTGCGAAACGGGCATCATCACACGCGAGGCCGCGGGGGCCATATGCCGTGCCCTCGATGAGGTCGAACGCGACGCGGCCGAGGGCACTTTCCGGGTCGACGCCGAGAGGGGCGCGCAGCTCAGCCTGGAGAAGGCGGTTATCTCGGCCATAGGCGTGGAGGACGGCAGCCGCATGCACACCGCCCGCAGCCGCAACGACCAGGTAATGGTCACCGAGATGCTTCACCTGCGTGAGCGAGCGCTGGCCCTGGCAGGCGAGGCATGCGGGGTCGTGCAGGCCCTCCTCGGCATGGCAGCGGAGCACGTGACCACTATCATGCCCGGCTACACCCACATGCAACCCGCCAAGCCCACCACCTTCGACCAGTGGGCCCTCAGCTACGCCGACGCGTTGCTCCGGGGCCTCGGCGACCTGCGGCACACATGGGAGCAGTACGACGCCTGCCCCTTGGGCGCGGTGGAGAGCTACGGCACCTCCTGGCCCATCGAACGCGCCCTCACCGCCCGCCTGCTCGGCTTCTCCCGCGTGTGGGAGTTGCCCCAGGATGCCATAAGCTCCCGCGGCCAGCCCCAACTCGCCTACCTCGACGTTTGCAAGCGCCTCGCCCTTACCGTGAGCAAGCTCGCCGCCGACCTGCTCCTCTTCACCACCTGGGAATACAGTTATGTCAAGTTGGGTGAGGTCGTGGCCCAGAGGCTGCACCCCATCACCGGCAGCTCCGTCATGGCCCAGAAGAAGAACCCCGACGCCCTGGAACTCCTGCGCGCCACCGGCCACGAGGTCGTGGGCCTCGCCGCCACCGCAGCCCATCTTCTCGCCGGCCTGCCGATGGGCTACAACCGCGATAGCCGCGAGATCAAAGAATGGAGCGCCCTCGGCTTCGACAAGACCCTGGCCGCCCTCTCCATCCTGCGCGTCACCCTCTCAACCCTGACTGTAGACGGCGAGCGCATGCTCGAAGCGGTCAAGAGCAACTACTCCAGCACCACCGACCTGGCAGACATGGTGGCCCAGCAAACGGGCATTGGCTACCGGCAAATCTACGCCATAATCGGCAAACTGGTCGACGTCATGCTGGAGCAAAACCGCCCCCTCCAGCAGCTAACCGCCCAGGAAATAGTGCAGGCCGCCGCCGACGCGGGCCTCGATATAACCCTCACCGACGAGCAGGTGCAAACCGCCCTCGACCCGGCCAAAGCCGTAGCCCGGCGCAAGCACACCGGCGGATCCGCCCCCGAGGAGATGGCCCGCCTCCTCCAAACCCGCCGCGAAACCCTCGCCGCCCACATCCGCTGGTCGGACGAGCGCCGCACCCACATAGAGGAAGCCCGCCGGGAAACCCTGGAGCGAACAGCCGCGTTACCATAAACGCCTCCACCCAGGCACCGTAGGGGCGAGGCATGACTCGCCTTTGCCTCCCTTGCCTCCCTTGCCTCCCTTGCCCCTCTTTGTCCCAACTCTTTACGGCTTATACACCCAGGCTCTCGCCGTCCCGCTGATATTCGTGTCGTATCCACCGGCGATGAGCACCCTGCCATCGGGCAAGCGGGTGGCGCTGGCGTAGAACCGGGCCGCGTCCAGCGTGTCCTGCGCGGCTGTGAAGGCCCCGCTCGCGGGGTTGTAGATATCTACGCTCGCGCCGCCCCCGCCCAATAGCACGTTGCCGCCGTCCAGTACAGCCAGCGCATTGCTGAATTTGAAGCGGGCCGCGCTCATGCTGCCGGTGGGGATAAAAGCGCCGGTGCGTGGGTCGTAGATCTCCGCACTTGCATAGCGGCCCCTCCAGTCGCGGCTGTCGGCCCCACCGGCCACGAGCACCCGGCCGTCGGGCAGCGGTATGGCCGCGTGCTTGTGGCGCGCCACGCTCATGCTCCCGGTGGGATTGAACGCGCCGGTTAACGGATCGTATATCTCCGCGCTCGACAGCACCGGGCTGCCCGCGCGGTTGCCGGAGCTCCCGCCGGCCACCAGCACTTTCCCGTCCTCGAGCAGCGTCGCAGTATGGGCGAACCGGGGCACGCTCGTCCTCCCCGTCAATCCGAACGTGCCGCTGGCCGGGTCGTAAAGCTCCGCGGGCGACCCGGGATCATCGAATGAGCTATCTGTGATGAGCACTTTGCCGTTCCGCAGCAGAGTGGCCGCGAAGCCGTCGCGCTTGTAGTGGAGGCTACCCGTCGGTGCGAACACGCCGGTGGCCGGGTCATATAGCTCGGCGGAGGTCGCGTCGTAGCTGCCCGCGATAAGCACCTTGCCATTCCCCAGGGCCGTGGCCGAATGGCAGGCCCGCTCCTCAGCCATAGTACTCGCCGGGCTGAAGGCCCCGGTAGCGGGGTCGAAAAGCTCAGCGCTCGACGTGATCACCCCGTCGCGCTGCATGCCCCCGGCTATCAGCACTTTGCCGTTAGGGAGAAGGGTGGCCGAGTGGCACGCCCTTGGAAGTATCATGTGCGCCGCCAGCCTGGTGAGCCGTGGACCCGATGCCTGCGCCTGCCTGACGCGGTAGCGAAAAGTGCCCAACTGCGACAGCAGCACATCGTACGGCGCGACGTTCTCGGGGTGCGCCTCGAACACCGCCCTCTCAAAATACTGCACCGTATAGCTCTTGCCGTCCAGATCGCTCCGCTCCCGGAATTCGTCCGAGATCGGGTAGCCGAACTGCTTCAGTCCCCCGTTGCGCTGCCAGTAGTCCAGAAACAGCCCTCCAACCCGTTTCCCCGTCTCGGCGAAGAAATGCGACCCCGCACCATTAGGCCCCTGCCCCGGAGCCCCACCAGGGTATTTCTCCCTGTAAGCGAAGCTCCCCAGCAGCGAAAGGAGCACGTCATTTGGCTGCGAGTTCTCAGGGTGCGACTCGAACACCGCCCGCTCGAAGTACTGCACCACATAAATCTTACCATCCGTATCGCTCCGCTCTTGCATCTCCTCGGAGATCGGAAATCCCTGCCGCGCCAGCCTCCCATGTGTTTCCCAGTAAGCCAGGAACCGCCCGCTCACCTTCTTGCCAGTCTCGGGAAAAAGCCTTCCCGCCTCCTGAGCGCCGGAGGGCACCGGGGGCAAAGTGGGCAGCAGGAACAGCCAGATCGCTACCACAAAGCCCTTGCGTTGAGAATCTCTCACCAGGTTCATCAGAACACTCCTGCCGCCACAACACGAACCGGTCGCATCTATCACACTTACTTACCCCGCTGCGCCGGCATAAGTTCCCACAATAATATGATGCTCAATCTACAACCCGGTTGCCCTTCTACACCGTTCGCTGCACTACGTGTTACAATCGATGCACCAACCCTCGCAACAGGAGTTAGAAACGATGGCAGACACGTCACCTGCCAAGAAGCTTGGCATCAAACCAGGGCACAAATTGCTAATCATGAGCGCGCCGGAGGGCTACATTTCAAGGCTCGATCCTCTGCCCGAGGGGGCGGACGTGTTCGACCGTTTGCCGCCCGGCGAGGAAGGAACGTTCGACTTCGTGCATGTCTTCGCCCAGAACAGGGCCGATGTAGAGAGGCACGCGCCTGAGGCCCTACAGGCTCTGAAGCCCGGTGGGTTACTCTGGTTCTCTTACCCCAAGGGAAGCTCCAAAGTAAAGACGGATATATCGCGCGACAAAGGCTGGGAGAGCATTACCGGCGCCGGTATGGAGATCATAGCCCAGGTGTCTATAGACGATACCTGGTCGGCGGGGCGGTTCCGTCCATCCGCCGATGTCAAGTCGAGGAAAGCGTAAAAGGTTTCCACTCGTACGTGAAGTCCTCACACTCGATCAGCCAGCGGCTGTCCGAGTCGAACCTGATCTCGTGGATCACGCGACCCTCCTCTCCGAGGCGGACTTCGTCATACAGCCACTCGCTTACCACGGCTAGGTCAGCCTCATGCACGTTGGTGTAATGAAATTCTATGTAACCATCGTGGTCGGAGCCTAACAGGTGTGCATGAATATCCAGTTCGCGGCGCTCGGAGCGGGCGCCCGATGAGCGCACGCGCATCTCCAACATCTCCAGCCACGAGTCGTGCGGTGCTTCACGAGTGCCGGAGTTATGTGAAGGCCCGAAAGCGTAAGCACGAGCGCCAGGAGGCAACCGGTCCCGTATTGATTCCAGGTACTCGTCATAACGGCGAAACCTGTCCATTGCGTCGTCTAACTCCGACCTATGAACGGACCTGCTGAGTACATATGAGTCGTGCGTGGGCGCGCGGGCCGCCAGCCGAGCCAGCGAGCTTGCCGCCTGGGCGCGCAATAGGTGGCTCGTATTCGCACTGATCGCCGTGCGCCTCAGCACCTCGATAACCCTCTTGTCAGCGAGGCCGGGTTCGGCCAGGCTCCAGGCCGCGGTATATCTCGTCTTATCCTCCGCGGTCGGGTCGTGCATGACCCGCAGAAGGGTTTCGGAGATCCGTGTATCGCCCAGTTTGCCCAATCTACCAAGCGCCGAGATCGCGGCACATTTCACATCAAGGTGCTGGTTATAATCATCGAGCACGGCGATGAGAGGCTCAATTGACTGCCAGGCTTCCATTTCTCCAAGCGCCGCGGCCGCCCGGCAGCGTATTCTCTTGGAGCCCTTGTTGAGCACGGCCACGAGCGCGTCGATAGCTCCACCGCGATGCTGAGCGCCCACCGATTCGACGGCGGCTACCCGCAGCTCGGTATGCGCGTCCTCGCCCAGGATTATCTCATTAACGGCCTGCAATGCCCCGCTCTCTTCGATGGTGACGAGGCGCTCAAGAGCTGCGGAGCGCATAGCCAAACCCTGGTTCCTGTTCTTGAGTATCTCAATAAGCCGCTCCATGCTTTCCCCAGCGACCCGCTTGCGCGCTTCGTCCATTTCGTTCCTCCCATCACACGCCACGAGAGCCTATCCAGACCTCAGATGCGACTATGTCGCCATCTCGCAACCGCGCCACGCCGCCCAACACGCCGCCACAGCCTATCCAGACCTCCGATCCGGCCCTTATTAGGGTAGGGGTCGGCTGCGTGGAGGGCGAACACAAGGTTCGCCCCTACAGATTGTGTTGGATGTGTTGTGAGGCTCTCTAAACGTTGCAAACTGGCGCGCCGCCCCACTCGCGCGCCCACTCCCATACCAATTTATGCGCCACGTAGCGGATAAACAGCGAACGCATCTCCCTCGACAGCCCCTCCGGCACGAAAGCCGAGACATACAACGCCCCATCATCTTCGCCGCCTTCGCCAAACATTTCGTGGTATCTGAGGCCCGCGCTGTGCCCCGGCTTCCCCTCGAAGGCCGCCCGGTGGAACTGCTGCCACCTCCCCATGAGCGATTGGTCCACCACCTCCCCGATATACACGATGTCGCCCGACGACGGGTCGGCCCGCTCCGAAGGCGGGGTTTCGGCATCATCGAAGCGAGCGAGCAGGTAAACGCCCGGCAGGTGAGCGTTCTTCAGTTGGTTGTGATCAGCCCAGCGAGTCCAGGACGTAAAGATGATGGGCGGCTCTCTGGTCATTGTCTCACCTGTAGCTCCTGAGGTCCGGTGTGGGGGGCGACTAAAAGGCCGGTAACTTGCAGTACAAATATACAATATCGCTGCCGCGGCCTGGCTGTTATAGTGCATTATGTGACCGTGACAAGACTTCTGATAGCTTCGGGCGGGCTCCTACTGCTCATTTGCGCCTCGGCTCTCCTTGCCGGCCGGCCTTCGGAGGAGCGTGTATGGGCCGCGCAAACCGCGCAAGCCCAACCCACGCACCAGCGCGACCCCGATCTCAAACCCGGCTTCCCAGTGGGTGGGGACGGCGTGGGCCGGGCTGGCATCGGAGGTCCCAGGAATAACGTCCTGGTAGGCGACGTCGACGGCAAACCCGGACTGGAAATCGTGCTGCCGCCGTACGCCTGGCACGCTGACGGCTCGCGGGTGGCCGGGTGGCCCCTGACAAACGTAGCCACCGGGGGCGCGCAGGCCCTGGGCAGGCTCTCGCCCGCGTCGAAGGGCCTCGACGTGGTGTCCACCTCGCCCATAGTC
>JBJMMB010000187.1:0-2936 GCA_045805005.1 Chloroflexia bacterium | reverse complement strand
TACGTGGACGCTCCTCCCTGGATGGGAGGCACACCCGGCCCGATGGAACCCGCCGACGGTAGCTTCGACTCACCGACCGAGGGAGTACGTGCGACCGTTGCGACAGCCACATTAACTACGGGCCGCCACCTGCTAATGGTGAGGGGGCGCGGCGTGAAGAGCTACGAGGGCTATGAAAGCTGGGGACCGTTCACCGCCCGCTTCCTTGACGTGCTCCCACCGGGCAGCGGCACCCCAACGCCCGGCCCTGCCACCACGCCGACCATCACATCCACCGCCACGCCTTCGCCCTGCGGCGCATCCTTCTCGGATGTGCACCCCGCCGACTATTTCTACGAGCCGATAAGTTACCTTTACTGCCGGGGGGCCATCTCCGGCTACGGGGATGGCACTTTCAGACCATACAACAACACTACCAGAGGGCAGTTGTGCAAGATAGTGGTACTGGCGGAGGGCTGGTCCTTGTACGCGCCATCAAGCGCGACGTTCTTGGACGTGCCTCTCGATCACCCTTTCTATGCTTACATCGAGACGGCGCACGCGCATGGCGCCATATCGGGCTACGCGGATGGCACGTTCCGGCCGGGCAACGAAGTGACGAGGGGACAGTTATGTAAGATTATCGTGCTGGCCCAGGGGCGGAGCCTGGTTGGGGAAGGCCAGCACTTCATGGACGTGCTGCCCGGCAACCCGTTCTTTGCCTACGTCGAGACAGCCTTCGACAGAGACATCATTACAGGCTACGCCGACCACACCTTCCGCTGGGGCTCGCACGCCACCCGAGGCCAGGCGGGAAGTGTACTGTATCGGGCGAGGACTCCATAGGAGTCAGGGATCAGTGTCTGCCTACTACTCCTGATCCCTGATCCCTGGTTACGGCCTGTGGCCGTGGTAGGCGTGTTCGAGGAGGGCGCGCACGCCCTCTCGGGTTACGGGGGCGGGGTTGCTGTAGGGGTTTTGCGTGGCGAGGTCTGCGGCTTCGTCCAGGCGGGCGGGGTCCATGCCGAGGACTTTCAGCGCCGTCTTCGTGCCGAGGTTCTGGGCCAGGTCGTAGAGACCGGCGGGCGCGTCGGGGGCGCCCAGGGCCTCGGCGATGCGGCTCATGGCCTCGGGCGCGGCTGTACTGTTGTAGTGGGCGACGTGGGGCAGGATCACGGCGTGCACGTCGGCGTGGGGGAGATTGTAGGTTCCGCCGAGAGTATGGCAAAGTTTGTGGTGCAACCCCATGCTTACGGCACCCAGGGAGGAGCCCGCCAGCCAGGCTCCGTAGAGGGCTTGGGAGCGAGCTTCCAGGTTGGCAGGCTCTCGGACCACCACGGGCAGGCTTGCTGACAGGGTGCGTATCCCTTCCTCGGCCATGAGGGAGGTGATGGGGTTGGCGTCGGGGGCGTAGAGTGCCTCCACGCAGTGAGCCAGGGCGTTCATGCCGCTTGGCCCCGAGACCGAGGCGGGCAACCCCGCAGTGAGCGCCGGGTCATATATGACGAGCCTGGGGAGCACTCTACGGTCGCGCCCGGTCTTCTTGAGGCCGCCCTCGGTCAGGCCCCAGATTGGCGTCATCTCGGTGCCGGCGTACGTGGTCGGGACGGCGACGACCGGCAGGCTTGAGGTGAGGGCAATGGCCTTGCCCAGGCCGATGGTAGAGCCTCCACCCACGGCCAGGCAGCAATCGGCCCCCAGGCGCTCGGCCTCACGGCGGGCCTCCTCAGCAACTTCCACGGGCACGTGCATCGTGGCCCGGCTATAGATACCGGCAGCGCGGTGGCCCAGGCGTCCCACTATTTCCTCAGCGAGGGTGCGCTGCCCAGGGGTACTCAGCAGGAGCGCCCGGCTCACGCCCAGGCGGGCGAGTTCTTCCGGCAACCGCTCCAGAGTGCCGGGGCCGAAGACCACGCGGGTGGGCAGGGTTTCACAGGTAAATTCAAGCATAGCCATCCTACGCAAGGCCGATCACTAGCGGGCCGAACGCCCGCTCGCGGCCGGTGAGCACCAGCTTGCGGCCCTCCTGCACCACCGGAGGAGACGCACCGCTGAAGGGGACCACCCAGATTGCGTGCACCCCGAAAAGACGAAGATACACGAGCCAGAGCACAGGCTGGAAACCAGCGTTGACGATGCCCTGCACCGAAGGGCGATTGGCGAGCCCCGAGCCGATCCAGATGCGGGGGACGCGGCCCTCGGCGCGGAGCGCGGCCTGCATGTGGCTCAGGAGCGCGCTGAACAGGCGCTGACCTCGGTACTCGGGGAGGGTGACGCACTCCCAGATGTACGCTTCGCCTTCGAGCATGTGAAACCTGCGCTCCAGCTCACCGACCCGCTCCTGACCGTAGGACACCCAGCCGTAGGCGGCGAGGCTGCTTTGCACGTAGGCCACGAAACAGCGCCGCCCGCTCGCTAGCCTCCTTTGGAGAGGTCCGGGGACAGGCCAGCCCATCACAAGGGCGAGTTGCGGGGCATCTACTGCGCGGGCCTCGCTGAACACAGCCTCACGCCTGGGCGCCACAGGGGGCGGCAGCGGCTGGGTCAGGTCGAGCGTCCACAGGCCGCCTCGTTCGTAGGTCCAGCGGGTTTGACCGGCCACCTTAGCTGCTTCCGGCGGGCTACAGCCGCGACTCCACTTCGTGCCCGTCACGGGCGCCGTCGCCCCTGCTGCCCGCGCCGACGTCTTCGACCCTGGGTGCTCGCCTGGACGTAAGCTCAATGATGGCATCGGCCAGGTGTCTGTCTTCTATGTTGTAGTCGCCCGCGGCCACGCGCATGCGGTGGGCGGTTGCCAGCACGTCGGAGTGGCTGTAGCCCACCGGAGGCTCGAACTTGTAGCAGGCCAACTCCAGCAGTTGCCCGTTGGGGTCGCGGAAATAGATCGAGTCCATGAAGCCGCGATCGATCGGGCCGGTATTCTCGATGCCGCGTGCGGCCAGACGCGCGGCAACCTG
>JBJMMB010000186.1:0-8353 GCA_045805005.1 Chloroflexia bacterium | reverse complement strand
GGCCAGGCGACAGCATCGGAGTGAACGGGGACGAGGAAGGCAGCCGCGAGGACAAGGAGCCCAATGGGAGCTAAGATCTTAGCTTTCACAGGCCGAACCTCCTGCGTCGACTGGCTACTGAGCGCCCGGTTGACTTAGTGCCCCTGGTCGCCCGCTAAATTATGACAGGTATGGTGCTTAGAAATAAGACTTTCGCGTCAATTCATACTCTTAGCTAATTAGTCAATACGTGCTACAGACAAGTACAGGCAAAAGGTGTTCAAGCACGAAGGTCCCCAGACTAACCGTAGGCCCAGCGGTCGCTTTGCTGGCGGAGGGAGCGGAGGTGGTTGATCTCGCCCGCGTGGTAGAGGTCGTGCTCGATCATGGTGGCGATGATCCAGCGGGTTTCTTTGGGCTCGCCCCAGTTGGTCATGCGCGGCTTGAGGAGCTCGGCGTCATCCAGGGCGGCCAGGCTTGTGCGGAGCCGCTCGTGGCCCTCGCGCAGCCAGTCGATGGCCGAAGCAAAGGTCGCGCACGCCTCGTCGCCCTCGACCAGTGGGTCTTCCCAGGTGAGCCTGGCGTCACCGAAAGCGTGGTTGTCATACATGTACTTGCAGCCGCCGACGTGCTGGACGATGCTCTGGATGGAGCGGTCGCCGCCTGGAGGGACCCAGGTCCAGTCCTCGGGGGTGACGGGCTTCAGGTTCCCCAGGAGGGAATGCCAGTCGGTCCCCTGGAATGCCGAGTCGAAGAGGTACAGGAGTTGGGCTACAGCGGGTGTTTCCATGGTCAGGTACATTGTAACCCGACATCTGTGGGGATTCAATTCCTTCGGGCACAATCCTGCCTGTGCACACCTCCTCCACCTGATCCGAGTCAGCCGAAGTCAGGTAGGGGAGGTATGCACGCTCGTTAGACTTCTATCGCGTGCCACACGACGGGTAGAACGCGAGGGCGATCATCTTCGCTGCCTGGCTGCGTGTGATGGGTTGGCAGCAGCGGTAGTACGGTCCAGGGCAGGTCTCAATTGTTGGCCCGCAGACGTTAAAGGTCACATTGTCGCAATCATAGCCGCTGACTAAGCCGTGCACCACGGCTCGCTCTACGTAGACCCAGTAGGGGTGAGTGGGCGGGACTTCCCGGAACGTCTGCTTTGTGGGGGCGATCGACTCGCTGTAGCCCGCGGCCAGGGTCACGAGCTTGGCGGTCTGGGCGCGGGTTACGAGGTTCTCGGGGTGCCAGTATTTGCCGGGGCACGGACCGCCAGGGGCAACCCCGCACGGGTAGCCGTTGATTATGCCGTGCGCGTAGAGTCGCTCGATGTATAGCCAGTTCGGATCGGTAGGCGGCACGTCCACAAAGGTCTGCTGGTCGGCGGGGAACATGTCGGTAAACCCCGCGGCGAGGGAAATGAAGCGCGCCATATCGCCCCTGGGTACGTTTCCGCCTACGCGAAAGGTACCATCGTCATAACCGCCCATGATCCCGGCACAGGTGAGACATTCCACGTAAGGGTAGAAAACGCTGTCCGCCGGCACGTCCCTAAAGGCAACCGGGCATGAGGGTGTGGACGTCTTGCCGGAAGCCGCCCCACCGCTTCCGGTAGCCAGCAACAGCACGATAAGCGTGCCCGCCCATACAATGGCCCACATAAACGCTTTCATAGTCAACTCCTTATCACGCAACCCTGCTACCCTGGAGCAGGTAACTTGCAAACGAGGCGTGCGCCCAACCTCACACAGGAGGGGACAGAGTTGAAACGAAGCAGGAACGTGGTCCCAACGTACAGGAGGATAGCACCGTGAAGCTTTTGTGTCAAGCTCCGCGGCTGGAACGTTGACAGGGGTCCGCCCCAGGCATATACTTGGTGCATGGTGCGATCCAACGTTCTCGCCGCGCTATTTCTCGTTGCATCAGCAGTCTGGGCGCTCACCGGGGTTATGTCACCGGCTCCCAGGGCCGCGTCTCAAAACCCCCAGAGGGGGCCGGGTAGCGCCGAGTTGGTCTCGCCCCTCTCCGGCGCGGAGGCAGCGGTCCCGCTACCCAGCCAATGGGCCCAGCAGACCGCCTCCACCCTCGTCTCGGTGGACGCGCCTGGGCGCGACCTCATCTCGATCACCCAACGTCTGAAATTGCATGGCACCGGGAACGTGCCTTCCTCAGTGAATGCCACCACTCCTAACTACGCGGTGGGCACGCGCCAGGCGTTCAACGTGGCCGATATTGCCAACAAAAACTACTACACGATAAACTCCACTCTCAAGGTTGTAACCGACCACGCTTACTGGTACGTCAGGGACGGCTACAGGGTGGACGAGCAGGCCCTGAGCGACTCTGCCAGGTATTTCGAGGACCATATTTACACCACCGACCGCCGCGTGTTCGGCTCCGAACCGAGCCCCGGCATCGATAACGACCCGCGTATCACGGTGCTGCTGGCCCCCATCCCCGGCCTAAACGGCTATTTCTCCACCGCCGACACCTACCCCAGGATCGTAAACCCCTTCAGCAACCAGCGCGAGATGATCTACATCGGAGCCCAGCCCGAGCCTAACCCTGGCTCTAGAAGTAACGACTTCGAGGGCACCCTGGCCCACGAGTTCCAGCACATGATCCACTGGAACGTGCACAGAGACCGCGACGTGTGGCTCGACGAGGGGTGCTCCGAGGTCGCCATGTACCTGAACGGGTACGACCCGGGCGGGTTCGACTTCCGCTTCACCACGCAGACCGACACGCAACTCAACGCCTGGTCCTCCGAGCCGCGGCTGAGCAGCGCGCACTACGGGGCCTCCTACCTCTTCCTGCGCTACCTCATGGACCGCTACGGCGGCGAGGGCTTCATCAGCAAGCTGGTCAAGGAGCGCGGCCTGGGGACGGAAGCCATCGACACCGCGGTCAAGCAGGCGGGCAGCTCTGCCGGGTTCGAGGGGGCGTTCAAGGACTGGACGGTCGCCAACACGCTCAACAACTCGACCATCGCGGGCGGGCGCTACAGCTACGCCGAGGGCGGCCGAGCCGTAGATGCCACACAGCTAAAGTCCTACCCGGCGACCTACAACGGCACCGTGCACCAGTACGCCGCCGAGTACATCCAGTTGTCGGGCAACGTGGGCAATGCCACGATCCAGTTTCAGGGAAACTCCACGGCCAAGGTGCTGGCGGCTAACCCCCACAGCGGGCAGGCCTACTGGTACTCCAACCGCCGCGACTCGGGCGACGCCACCCTCACCAGGGAACTCGACCTGAGCAAGGTTCGCAAGGCCACTTTGCAGTTCTGGGCCTGGTACGACATCGAGAATACGTTCGACTACGCCTACGTGGAGGCTTCGACCGACGGGGGCCGGAGCTGGGCCACGCTCAAGGGCAAGTACACCACCACCGCCAACCCCAACGGCGCGAGCTTCGGCAACGCCTGGACGGGTAAGAGCGGGGTCTCGTCCTCGTCTAGCGGCGCGGCGAAGTGGGTGCAGGAGTCGATGGACCTGAGCCCGTACGCGGGCAAGAAAGTGCAGGTGCGCTTCGAGTACATCACCGATGAGGGGTATAATGGGCCGGGGCTGTCCGTGGACGATCTGCGGGTACCCGAGATCGGCTACACTGACAACGCAGAGACGAGCAACGGCTGGGACGCCAGGGGGTTCGTGCGCATCGGCAACGCCCTCCCGGAGCGCTGGTTCGTAGCCCTGATCGAGAACGGCGCGACCCCCAGGGTGCGGGAGCTGACTGTGAGCCCGACAGGCAGCGCCACCCTGGACATCGAGGGCTTCGGCCCCGGTAAGACCTACCGGGACGCCACCCTCGTAATCGCCCCCATGGCCC
Source organism: Chloroflexia bacterium (assembly GCA_045805005.1). GTDB lineage: Bacteria > Chloroflexota > Chloroflexia > QHBQ01 > JADMIH01 > JADMIH01. The sequence continues at coordinate 4,549 of JBJMMB010000186.1, read as the reverse complement.
CCAAGACCACCGAGACCGCGGCGTATACAGTACGCGTAAAACGTAAACCGTGAGGGGGAAACGTAAAACGTAAAACGTAAAACGTAAGGGTGGTAGGCGGGCCTGGCTCAGCTTCCACGAACCAAATGCGCCCACATCCCTTACGTTTGACGTTTTACGCTTTACGCAATCCCTGAGAGGGAGGCTTCCGTGTTCCCAATTCGGGGTCGTTCGCGGGGCAGCGCGACGGGCCGGTTATTGGACCGCCCCTGGTTCGTGCTGTTCTGTTTTTGCGTAATTTGTCTGCCGCTGGTGGGCGGCAGTTCCACAACCGCCTCGGCGGGCGGGACCGCGGGGCCGGTGGCCGCGCTGCTCGGCCAGCCCTCGGTGACCACGGCATCCGACGGTGCGGCGGCCAAGATCGCGCCCGACCTGATGGAGGAAGCAAAGCAGTCGCAGGCGGATCCCACGGCGGCGAAGCTGGGTGTGCTGGTCGTCAGCGAAGGCCCCCTGGCCGACCTTAGCGGTCTGCAAAGCGCCATCCCCCAGCGCCCAGACGCCAACGGCCTCACTTTCACCTCGGGCAAGGTCAGCCCAGGTGGGGTAGTCAAGCTTGCCTCCGCTTCCAACGTTATCGCCGTCCTCTCCAACAAGCCGCCCGAGGTGCCTCCACTTCCCGACCCCGCCTTGGCGAGGCCCAAACTGGTCAGACCGTATCCAGGGGTCGGGGGTCGGGGGTCGGGGATCGGGAATCCGGGGTCGGGGGCCGGCAGTCAGCAGACACCGCCTACCGCCGCCGGAGCCCTGACTCCAGGTAGTCCCGACAGTTGGCACGCCATCGATGTGCACCACGCACGGGACGCATGGGCACAGGGGTACAAGGGGAATGGGGTGAAGGTGGCCGTGCTCGATTCGGGAGTCGATTTCGGGCACCCGGACTTGCAGGGCACCTTCGCCCGTGTAGACAACCCGGCTTCGCCCTATTACGGGTGGCCCTACGTGGTGGACCCCTACTCGATGGAGTTGATGTCGCTGGGGGTCACGCTCGACGTGCCGACCGCCATCACGGGTTACGGGTCGTGGTACATTAATACGCAAACCACGGTGCGTGGGAATACGGCGCAGTTCACGACGGTGACCGCCAGCGCGAACGCCATGGAGCCCGTCACGCACACCTACACGCTGCCAGGCACCTCGCGCAGCGGCGTGTACCATATAGGCATCCACCCCGACGAGCACCTGGCGTTCGACGTGTTCGGCGAGTACCCCGTTGTGTTGGTTGCCGACACCGTCACGGAGGGCGTGTACGACACCGTGTACGTGGACCTGAACGACAACCACGACTTCCGCGACGACACCCCCCAGCGCAAGGGGAGTGAGTTGACCACCCGCGACCTGAACGGCGACGGCATCGCCGACCTGTCGAGCGGGCTCCTCTATTTCATCGCCGATGGGCGGCTGCCGGTGCCCGCCTCCGACTGGATGTTCGGCCTCCTCACGCCGGGCAACGGCGACCTGGTAGCCCTCTACGGCTCGATGGACTACGGGGAGGACCATGGCACCTTCTGCGCGTCGAGCGTGGTGGCCCAGGGGCGGATAGATGGCCCCTCGCCCCTGCGGCCCCCATATAAACCCACCGGCGTGGGCGGCATGGTGCAGGGCATGGCCCCCGAAGCTAAGATAGTGGCTATAGGCAACGTCTACAGGTCGGGGCAGGCCATCTACAATGCGCTGGTGCTGGCGACGCTGGGCCTCGACGGGCGGCCCAACACGGGCGACGAGCCGCAGGTAGCCTCGATGAGCTTCGGCTTCTCGGGCGGCTGGAACAACGGCTGGGACTTCATGTCGCGCTACCTGATGTACCTGGCCCAGTACAACCCCAACCTGGCGATGCTCGCCTCCACCGGCAACGGAGGCCCCGGCTACGGCACCATCACGCCCCCGTCCACTTCGCCCGCGGCAATCTCAGTGGGCGCGGCCACGCAGTACGGCGAGCAGGTGCTCTTCGAGCCGATCTCCTCCACCGACCGCATCACCTGGGGCGACGTGCAGCCCTGGTCCAACCGCGGCCCCTCGCACCTGGGGCAGCCGAAGCCCGATTTTGTGGCCGTCGGGGCCTGGGGCACGGGGGACGTGCCCATCAATATGTCGCACACCCACGATGGCAGCACCTCATACGATGTTTGGGGCGGCACCTCGATGTCAACTCCGCTAGGCGCGGGCATCACCGCGCTGGTTTACCAGGCGTACAAAGCACGCAACGGCGTCTGGCCCACGGCGGAGACAGCGCGCGGCCTGCTCAAGTCCTCGGCCACCGACCTTAAGTACGGGCCGTTCACGCAGGGCGCGGGGATGCTCGACGCCTCGCGGGCGGTGAAGCTGGCCGCAGGGCGTGAGGGCATAGTGGTGTCGCCTTCCTCCTGGGTGCCCGGCTCGACGGCCCCCGGCTTCATCGGGACGGTGCGCCCAGGCGAGTCTGTGACGGGCACGTTCGCCGTACAGAACCCGACCAACCAGGCGGCGACCGCCACCCTCAGCGCGCAGCAACTCGTCAAGACCTCAGAGTACGAGTGGAGCGTGCCCGCCGCCAACTCGCAGGAATCGGAGCACGATTTCGGCAGGCCCGACTACTTGATGAACATGACCTCGCACGTGCCCGCGGATACCGATTTCCTCAAGGTAACGGCGGTGGTGAGCTACTCTCAGTTCTCGGCCTCCGACCCGCGCTCGCCCTTCCTGGGCCCTGCTTCGACCTGGAGGCTGCTGGCCTACGACTGGCGCGACGACAACCGTGATGGGCTCGCCTACCGCGACACGAACGGCAACGGCGTCGTGAACGATGGCGAGGAGGAGCGGGGCGAGCTGAACCGCCTGACCTACGGCTACAACACCAACGATCAGGTGGAGATCGACGTGAGCAAGCCATTGGAGCGCACCGGCGCCGGCGTTATGATCGGCCTGCAACACCAACTAAGCACGAACGCGGTGCCCAACTCCATCGTGCGCCTGAAGATCACCACCTACAAGCGCCAGCCCTGGACCTTCCTCACCCCGCCCTCCGGCCCGGTCACCATACCCGCCGGGCAAGCGGTCTCCGTGACCGTATCGGCGCAAGCGCCCGCTGGCACCTCCACCGGGGCTTACGAGGGCCTGATAGCGGTGGACAGCAGCATGGGAGGCGGCGACGGGCACATAGTCGTGCCGGTGGCGATCAACGTAAAGGCCGATAGCCTGCACACCACCTTTGGGGGAGCCAATGGGCCTCCTGCCAACACGCCCTACGACAGCGGGCGGGTGTTAGGACAACAGAACTGGTCATGGCGGCCCGACTCGGGCGATTGGCGGCACTTCTACATAGATAACTCCTCGCAGCCGCAGGACAACACCTTCCTGTGGGCGAGCGCGCAGTGGAAGAACTTCCCCACCGACCTCGACCTGATAATCGGCGGGCCCGCGCCCTGGGATTGGTTCTCGCAGCGCTACCCATCGCTGTTCGGCCCCTTCGCCATCGACGGCCTGGCTGGTAGCGTGTGGACCAACCTGGGCGGGGGCGACTGGCAGTGGCAGACGGCCACGAACACCAACGAGGAATGGGTGGCGGCCCGCCTGGGCCAGACCGGCACGCACGAGGCGGTGCTGCACAATGTGTTCTACTCAGGCCTGGAGCACTCGGAGCCATTCACAGCCACGCTGGGCACGGTCCGTCTCTCGCAGGACTCGGTGAGCATCACCAGCAACCAGACATCGGACAGCGCCACGATGACGATGACCACGAATATGGACCTGCCGGGGGTGCGCGCTCAGGCGTTCGGGCTGTCGCAGAAGCGGACCTGGCCCAACAACGAGATAATGCCCCTGCACACCTGGTTCACCGAAACCAACGTCAGCGACGTGGCGGCGGTAGAGTTCAGCACGGAGGCCCCCGACGGCACCAATGTGGACCTCTACGTGGACCACTGGGAGAACGGCAGGTACGTGTGGCTGGCGTCCTCCACTAGCCCCACAGGCAACGAGTTCGTACACATCGAGCCCGCGCAGCCGGGCAACTATCGGGTGAGGGTGGACGCCGCCAGAGATGTGCCCAACCCGGCGCACTTCAACTACTCGCTCAAGGCCATCCAGGGCACCGACATGACCGTGTCGCCCGCGGCCATCACGAGCACCATCCCGGCGGGCACCACACTGACCTTCACGGTGGGCTACAACCGGCCCTCGATAACCAACGGCGTCTGGGAGGGGAGGCTCTTCCTCGGCCCCTACAAGGCGCCCACCCTGCACTCGCTCCCCGTGACTGTGTACTACGGCAACGTGCCGCCCACGCTCACCCCCACGCCGGCGGTATGCCATATACGCTTCACCGACGTGCCCCCCGGCCACTGGGCCTACGACTACATCCAGGCCCTCTACTGCCGCAACATCGTGTCGGGCTACATAGACAACACCTTCAGGCCGGGCGACCAGGCGAGCCGGGCGCAGGTGGTGAAGATGGTTGTGCTGGCGATGGGCTGGCCGCTGGTCCACCCGGCTACGCCCAGCTTCGTAGACGTGCTGGAGTTGAGTTGGGGCTACG
>JBJMMB010000185.1:0-2511 GCA_045805005.1 Chloroflexia bacterium | reverse complement strand
CGCCGGGGATAACCTGGAACTGCTGGCCTCTTTGCCCGAGAAGAGCGTCGATATGGTGTTCGCCGACCCGCCGTACAACCTGCAACTTGGCGGCGACCTGTGGCGGCCAAACATGACGATGGTGGATGCCGTCGACGATGAGTGGGACCGCTTCGAGGACTTCGCCGCTTACGACGCGTATACCGAGCGGTGGCTCACGGCCTGCCGGCGGGTGCTCAAGGACACGGGCACCATCTGGGTCATAGGCAGCTACCACAACATATACCGCGTGGGCAAGATACTCATGGACGTGGGATACTGGATCCTGAACGACCTGGTTTGGATCAAACTAAACCCGATGCCCCAGTTCAGGGGAGTGCGCTTCGCCAACGCCCACGAGACGTTGCTGTGGGCCAAGAAATCGAGGGAGCAGAAGAAGTACACCTTCAACTACCACGCGATGCGCAACCTCAACGGCGAGAAGCAGATGCGCTCCGACTGGGCCCTGCCTCTGTGTACCGGCGCCGAGCGGGTCAGGGTGAACGGAGAGAAGGCCCACGCCACCCAGAAGCCCGAGGCGCTTCTCTACAGGGTCATCCTCGCGGGCACCAACCCAGGCGACCTGGTCCTCGACCCCTTCTTCGGCACAGGCACCACAGGTGTGGTCGCCAGGCAGCTGCGGCGCCACTGGATCGGCCTCGAGCGCGACCCCGAATACGTAAAGGTGGCCCAGGAGCGCATCGACGCGGTCGAGCCCCCCGCACCCGACGAAACCATTTACACCACGAAGAACAAGCGCGATGCGCCCAAGGTGCCCTTCGGGAACCTGCTGGAGGCCGGCCTCCTGCGGCCCGGCGATACCCTTTATCTCGATAAGACCAAAGGCTCAGCAGAGGTGCTGGCCGACGGCACCCTGCGCTCCGGGGATCTTATGGGGTCCATCCACGGGCTGGGGGCTAAACTGCTTGGCCTGCCCGCGCTGAATGGTTGGGAGCACTGGTATTACCGCGAGGCGGGCAGCGGCGAACTCTTGCCCATAGATAACTTGAGGAACCTCATCCGGGCCACTGGAGCCTTACCGATTACCCATTACTAATTTGCGCCGGCCCATAATTCGTAATTCGTAATTCGTAATTTCACCGTTTTCGGGCGGCGATGAGGGCGCGGTTGGCGTGGAGGTGGAGGCAAGCCGCCTCGAAGCCCGCCTCGCGCAGCCAGGCCAGGTTTTGCTCCAGGTTGGCCGGGAGGTCGCCCCGAACGCGGACCCGCTGGATGTGCTCCTCGAACGTGCCGCCTTCGCGATGGTGTGTGTTATGCAGCCTGTCCAGGCGATTCCACACACTCCTGTAGCAGTCGAAGAGATTGGGCGTGTCTACCACTATGCGGTCGATGAGGAGGAAGAGCCCTTCGGGTTCAAGAGAGCGGTGGATGAACTCGAAGATGGGCCGCTTGTACTCGTCGGCAACGTTGTGGATCGTCTGCACGCTGATGGCTGCCTGGTATTCGAGATCGGGCAGTTCGAGGGAGCCGGTCTCGGTGATGTCGTGCACCAGGACGGTGTAGCGCTCTTTGTATGGTTCCAGCCTGCGGCGCGCGAGGGCGATCATCGCCTCCGAGGAGTCGATGCCCACCACGTATGAGCCCGGTATCCGCTTGAAGATAAGCTCCTCCACGATACCGCTACCCAGGCCCACGTCCAGTATGGCCTTCCCCGGTTGGTGCGCGTCCTCCAGGATCGCGAGCATGATATCGAGCTGCTCGGCCCGTGTGGGGTTGTGGGTAGTAGGGTCGGCGTCCCAGTTGCGGGCAGTGTCTTCGTGCTTCCAGTCCTCGTACATGGTTCACCTTACTCCCTCAAGGTTGTTTAGTTGGGTCGTTGCGAAACGGGGCCGCCGCGCCAACTGCGCGACCAGCCAGGCGAGTATCGCCAGGTTCAGCGCCGCGGCGAACAGGGACAGGTCCTGGAGGAGCAGCCTGGGTGCGTCAGCGGCCGGGGCGGCTACCAGGTTGGTGCCCAGGGCAGGGGTGAAGGGCGCGACGGTGACCAGGTTGAACAGATAGGTGAGCGATAGGACCCCATAGATTAGCCACCTGCCTGTATTGCGTACTACGTATTGCGTATTACGTGCCTGCAAACCCTGGATAGACGAACCCGCTACCCTTCCTCCTCTACGCAATACGTGATACGCACTACCTCCTGCCCCGGCCCAGAGCAGGGTGAAGGCGAGCGCCGGGAAGAGGTGGCGCTCGTGCACCTGTGGCATGAACATGAAGAAGCCCAGGCTGAGGACAGCGGCGGGCAGGGCCACTTCTCCTCCACGGTGCATGGCCAGGGCGGTGACGAGCAGGGCGAACAGAGCGAACAGACCGAGTCCTATCTGCTCGTAAGTTAGGGGCAGCCCGGCCGGGTGGATTTCGGAGCTTATGCCGTTGATCCGGCCGGCAAAAAGCAGATACCAGAGGTTGTAACCGCTCACATCGAGCCGCGGCGACTCAACGGACGTCGCGTACACCTGCGCGATCTCGCCCCGG
>JBJMMB010000184.1:0-6474 GCA_045805005.1 Chloroflexia bacterium | reverse complement strand
CGTGCTGCTCAACTGGAATGGAGCCGTCCAACTCGCTCCCCCATCGGTCGACTGCACGTAGAACTGGGCGACCGCCGTGTTTGTGGTGGTCCCACCCAGGTAGGTCACGTGTACCGTCCCGTCCGCCGTCACCTTCACCCAGCTGAAACCCTGGAAGATGCTGCCGTTCGGGTTGTTGAACGGGATCACCGGAGTGCTCCAGCTCACACCGTTGTCGGTCGTCTTCGATAGGTAAATAGCAGCCGAAGCCGGGGTAGATGCCGTGCGGTACTGCACCCACACCGCGTAGAACACCCCATTATTCACCGGATCGGCGGCGATGTTGGGCGCATCGCTCCAGCGGGTCCCGCCGGGCGAAGTCGAATTGAACGGCACCGACTGGTTTTGTGGCACCGTAACGATGGTGGTCGAGAATGGGAAGCTCGCCCCACCGTCCGTCGAGCGGGCGAACATCACCCGGTTGTTCGTGCCCACCGTTGGAACAGCGCCACAGCATAGCCCGCGGTGCCAGGCGTAGCCCACCGTGCCGTCCGAAGAGATGCCCAGCGACGGAAACTCGTTGTGAGCCGCCGAGATGCTGAACTCGTTACTGGGCACCAGGGCAAGAGGCGCGTTCGATGGAGGCTGCCACGTGGCCCCATTGTCGCTCGACCGGCGTAGCGTGACGGTATTGAAGCTGCCTGTGCTACCGCTGTCGAACATAGCTCCGGTCAGGTAGACGCGGCCATAGAAGGGGCTGGTGGGGCTGCGGTCCACCCATAGATACTCCCGGTCATCGAACATGTTGGTGCTCGCCGAGGTGCCGCAAGGGGTGTCGGCCACCCAGGTAACCCCGAAGTCGGCAGAGCGTCCACAGGTGTAGTCGGCCCCGTCAGCCGAGGGATTGAGCGCCACCTGCAAAGCGTTCGAGCCCGCGGGTTCGAGCCAGGCGTTCACCACATCTCCATATCCGCTGGCGTTGGGCGGATTCCTGTGAGCCCAGGTGTTGCCCCCGTCGCTCGTATTATCTATCGTGACGTTTCCGCTGACGAGCGCGTAGAGGAAGTTGGCAGGGTGCATACCCACGGCCGGTTCGCCCGCGCTAACACTCGACGTATTGGCGTCTGGACCCCAGTTCATAGTTAACAGCGGCACCAGAGGGTTACGCCAATCAGGGTTGGGCCCGCTGGGAGCAGGATTGGCGGCGGGGGGACGGACCCGCCCCATATGCACCAGGGTCGAATAAGATAGCCCCTGCTGCCCCGGAGCTAGCCGGTCGAAGCCGTCATCCAATTGCCGGACCACTTGTGCCTTCGATACTTGAGCCGCCTGCGGTGGCGGTGATTTCCATTGAGGCGCCGATGCGCCCACCGGTGAGCCTGCCAGCATTACGCCGGCCAGCGACAAAAGCAGAAGGCTACAAGCAGAAAGCAGCACGCGCCCTGCCGCCATCTGACCCCTGCCTTCCGACTTCTGCTGTCCACGTGTTGACCACATTGATATCTCCTCCCAATTCCAGAGGTTCCAGGTGAACCTGGTTACGCGCAACCAGGACCTTCAGGCCCACAGACGCAAAATGCTGCCCTGCGAAAGGGGCCTTGCCGCGGTCAGTGACTTATTTCAGCGCCCATACCGGAACGGAACACAGAGGAAGAGTGCCAGGCAAGCATTCAATACGAGAGGAGACAGAAGGGCTGCTCGGGCACAGAAATCCTCTCCCGCATCGAGTATATCAGACCCCACCGGCCCGGTCAATGAAAAAGTTGTACAAAATATCAAACGTAATGGCAATAAGCGTATTTGGTCCGTAATCGCTAGAACCAACTACCCCCACCACCATTACGTTTTACGCTTTACGTTTTACGTTTTACGTCTCACGGTCCTATAGGCGGCGACCCCACGTGCCCGAAGTTTACCTTCAACTGGATGAAATCTACCGCCGTCACCCGGTTGTTGCCATCAAAATCGGCCCGCCTGTCCCACTGCGGCTGGCCCGGCTGCTGCCCGAACGACAGTTTCACCGTGATGAAGTCCACCGCGTTCACGCGGTCGTTATTGTCCACGTCTCCCGAAGCCAGCGTGCCCATCTCGACGTTGTATACCCCGGGGCCGTTCAAAGTAACGGGCCCGCTGTTCGACAGGAAGCCGGGGTTGAAGTCGGTCTGGCCGTTCCCCGATTGAACGGTCTTCACACGCCAGAAGTAGTTGCCGTTCGGCAGGCTCCCCACCGGCACCGTGAAGAAACCACTGGCGTCCGTAGTCAACCCCGCGTAATCGATCTGCGGGCCGCCGTTCTGCAGGCGCAGCGTCAGGGTCACCGGCAGTATGCTTGCCGGGTCGGGCTGAGCGGGCCGGCCCATGTAGGACACGTGCCCCACCAGCCGCGAGCTCGAGGAAGGCGTGCTTGTCGGCGTGGGCGTCGCCGTGGGGCAGCTATCCGAGTACCCGAATACCAGCATCGTGCCCGACGTCAGGCCGCCCGGGTGGCCCGGACACTGGTACGAGGCGATCAGGCCCCCGGTGCCCTTCTGCGCCCCGATGGTCGCGTTCGGCGCGTCCGAATCGATCGTGTAGTAAATGATGTCGAACCTCACCTGGCTCTCGTAGAGCCGCACCTCGTAATAGATAGGGGTGTAGGTGAACAGGGAAATAGCCCTGTACTCGATGTTGAATATGCGGCTGGGAGCCGTGCCGGTTGTGGATGTATAGATCCCACAGCCGATATCGATGCACTGTTGTAGCCCTATGTCCATCGACACGTCGCGCCAGTACGGCAGGATGGCATAGTTGGTGTTCGCGTCCGGCAGGCAGTAGTTCGTATAACTATGGTCTGAAGGCGAATCGAACGCTATTTGCCCGTTGATCGCCACGGTAGGAGTAAGAAATGATCGCCCGTAGAAGTTGTACTGGAAAGGCAGCGTGATGGGTACCTCGCAGTCGTCGCACTGCGAGCCCAGGACCAGGTTGGTGCCCGATACAGGCGCGCCCGCCGCCACCTGCACGATCTGGTAGTTGCCGGGACAACTGTTCGGAACGGAAGGCCCCGACTGCATGGAAGCCCCCGACGACACCAGCACGCCTTTCGGCGCATCCGCTACCGGCCTGTACGCGGAGGGCATCCCGGCCCCCCCGGCTCCCCCTGCCACCACCGAGTAGCCGGGAGCCGCCGCCAACGCTTGCACGCTACCCAGCCCAAAACCAATGCAAACCACCGCCAGGACTCCACCGAGAAACCACCAGAGTGTTTGTTTGGGTCGTGATGCTGTCATGTCCACTCTCCTGACTTCAGATCCTGCGCTCGAGACCCGGAACCAGCCATATCCAGTACCCAAACCCAAAATCGTGAAAGCCCTGCTCAGGCTATGGCTATACGGCCGGTGCCTTCACCAGATTATCAGAATCCCAGTGTCGCGGCCTCTATCGGCCTGTATCCTGCGCCTTCTTTACGACAACGCCGACAACTTGCTTCCCCATTCAAAGAACCAAAGCAGCCGGCGATGCATAACCGAATATCTAAGCGGTGCGCGGCAGACTCTTCTACCGCCCAGGCCTCACCCGCCTCCATTTCTTTCTGCTTGTTACACACGGCGCTGGGCGACCTGGCATTCAAGGATACCATAGCGGCAAGGGGCGAGTCAATGGCGCAACTTGATTATTTTCACCACTCTGTTAGAAGTAGTAGCCGCGTTACGCACACAGCAATGAGTGTCACCCGCCGGCCGCCATTTTTAGGGCTAACAGCGCTCCCAACCTGACTGCCCGTGCCGCTCGTTTGATAAAAAGAACAATTAACCCTGCCCCTGTACGTCTGGGGTACGTGTTCCGTGCATCAACTTCAGTTGAACATATTGACAAACCGAATGTTAAGTAGTATTCTTAGTCAAATCGTGAGGGGGCGGAAGAATACTTTCCGCTCTGCTTGTGCTTGTGACAACATGCGTTTTGGCCAACATGATCTCGGCGCTGAGGTCGCGTTCCTTGCGGATGGCGAATTGCCCTATTCAACATTCCGGGCTCACCGTGACCCTGGCCCACCAGAGAACTGAGTGTCTTTAATCTTTAAGCACACTCGGTCCTCACCACCCAGTCCTCAGTCCTCTAGTAGGCCAGGGCTGCTTCAACATCTGGTTACAGTTCGCGCGCAAAGCGTCTGTAATAATACGGGGATGGACCCACGCTCCCATTAGTGTGAGTCCTGGGCGTAATGATTTATCCACACATCAAACACTCATCAGGAGGGGCATAGATGTTTCAGCGGAAAGATAAGCGGATCTTCGTCGGGGCAATGGTCGCCGTCCTATTCCTGGCCCTCGCGGCCGGGATAGCGATATCCATCCAGCCCGCGAGCGCGCAGGCTCCCTTGGCTCCGCCGGGCGGCGCTCCACAGGTGAAGAACGCACAGGCCCGGATAAGCGGCGCCAAGCGCGTTGCGGGGTCCAATAGCAGCAAGCAGGTTTCAGTGCCGAGCACGAGCAGCGGTAAGCCAGCAGGGACTAACCATAGTGCAAACGTCCCTGCGCTCCAGGGGCAATTCACCCAGCCGGACAGAGGTTCCGCACCGGCCAGGATCGAGAATATCATCCTTCCCGAGCATCAGATAGACCTTGCACAGTTGGGGGTCCATCCGATCTCGCGCGACCAGGTGCCACCTCGCTTTCTCACTCCCGACGGCGGCGCCATAGGCACCCAGAACGCCATCATGATGGCTAGCCCGGATGTGATCAGCCAAAGTACCGCGTCCGCGCTAGGCACGCTCCTTGCAAACTTCACACCGGGCGAGAGCGTCCAATATTACATCAACGGCACCCTCGCCGCCACCTTCGCCGCCGATGCTACATTCGGTCGCGTGGCCGTTGGAATCAACACGGGCCCTGGACTGGGCTTCATTACCTTCGAGGGTATTGGCCTCACCAGCGGCAAGCGCGCAGGCACGGTGGCCCAGGTGCTCGACGCCGCACCTTATGTGCCCGGCTACGCCACGGCACCCCATTCTGTCAACTCCAGCGGCGCTGCCGGTACCTTCTATGCATACGGCTACCGGTGGATTCCCAACTCCGCGACCGGCGTCACCCTATACCGTAATGGCGTCTCCCTCGGTACTGCGGCAACCAGCGCCGCCGGGCGCTTCTTCGTATCGATCACCCCGGCCAACAACGGCAACACATCAGCGAGCTACACTGCCATTTCCACTACCGTGCCCAGCATGTCAGGCTCGAGCGTGGAAGAGCGCGCGGACGCCGGCACCCCACCGCAGGGCGATTCGAATACAACTCGCGTCTTCGTAGACCGCAATATCTTCCCTTCCACCGGCGGCGCATCCATTGGATTTGTTGGTGAGGGATTCCAGGCAGGTGAAACTGTAAATGTCACCAGTTGCGTGACCGGTACTGTCACCGCCGACGCTAATGGGGCGGTCGGGGTCTTCATAACTTATCCAGGCGGGACCGGCACCTCCCAGTGTGTCTTCACTGGCGCTACCAGCGGCCGGGTGGGTAGGGGCACGGCGGAGGGCAACGCCGCCGCGAAGAACGCGCCGTCCGCCATCAACGCGCCCTCAAATGTGCAGCAGGGTATCGCTTCCAGCACCACCATTCTGTTCGACAGGTACCTGCCCAGCCAGAGTGGTACCGTCTTCCTGGACGGAGTAGCTCAAGGCTCGGCCAGCACGAACGCCAGCGGGTACGGGGCATTCACCGTATCACTCCCCTCTACCATCACTATTGGCATTCACAATATCGCCTTCTCAGGCTCTTCCGGCCAGATTGTCAGTGCGCCCCTGTACGTCATACCTCCTACCGGGCCAACACCCACACCCACGGGCACGCCGGTCTGCACGCCTCCCTGGACCGCGCAAGCGACGTTCCCTACCGTTATCGAGGATAACGCGGTCGCCTCACAAGGCAGTTTCGTTTACAGCTTCGGTGGCTGGAACGGGACGGCGGTCACCGCCAGCGCCAACAAATACAACATCGGCACCAATACCTGGTCGGCAATTGCTAGCCTGCCGGCGGCGCGCGAGGGTGCCAGAGCGGTCAGCGACGGTACGTTCATCTACATCGTTGGCGGTTGGGACGACCCCGGCAACGCCACTACCAGCCTCTACCGCTATGACCCGGTGGCAGATAGTTACACTACGCTGGCTTCGTTCACACAGCCCGCCTCAGCTCCTGGTGTGGCTCTGGTCGGCGGCAAGATCTACAAGATCGGCGGTTGCGCCGACGGTAACTGTGCCCTGACCAACGTCGTTGAGGCTTACACCATAAGCTCCAACACCTGGGCTACGGTCGCTACCTACCCAACTCCCATTGCCTGGCAGATGGCCGCGGGTTTTGGCAGCTTCGTTTACAGCGCCGGAGGTACTGACTCGGACACCACGGCGACAGCCAAGACTTACCGCTACGACCCAGGCACGGATACGTGGAACGACGCGGCTGTTCCGGACCTTCCGGACGACACTCGTTGGGCCGCGGCTTCAGACCAGTTCAACGGCAAATG
>JBJMMB010000183.1:0-3944 GCA_045805005.1 Chloroflexia bacterium | reverse complement strand
TTGAGCTGGGGAGTGGTCGCCATGGGAATCCCAACCTGGCCTGCTATCCTGAGCACTCCTGACATGCGGTGGGCCGTACACGTGCTTTATCTTCCGGCGCTCGCCATGCTGTTCGGCTCTCTTGCAACTAAACGCTTCTGGGTGGCCGCATACCGGCGCACTGAAGGGTGACGAAATAGTATTCGCTGAGTGGGAGCGCGAGCAACCTACCCCCTGGTCGCGATCATCCCTTCACAGGGTATCTAGCTCTTATACAGCAGTTCGCCTGGATATGCTTGACCGGGCAAGCAGTGCTGTTGGGCTGGTTGCTTTTTCGAGCGACGATGGCCAGAAAGAGAGTATTCTCCTGGTTAGCAGAGACTTCGGGATTGGATTTCGTTCTAGTGAACATATGGCTGTACGGTGCAGTGATATGGATTCAGGTCCTGCTCGTTAGCATCTCTAATGAGAGTAACCGCCCCGGTGGATTTCAGTACAGGGACTTACTTGGCGCTTTTTGGGTGTTCCCCTTCGCTTTGTTGGCTGCCATCGCGGTTCGATTTCTACCGTGGAGGGCCCTGGATGCTATCTATTAGATCCAGAGGCGGGCCGAAGCTGGACCTCCAACCATGGGTGCCTGCCGAGCCGGGCGAACCTTGTGTTCGCCCCTACCGAACCGGTTGGCGCTGGCCGGTTTTGGTTGGCACTCTAGATGTCCAACTCCAGCACGTGGAAGGGGGGCCGGTCGGGGAATTGGCGGCGCAGGACGGGCATAGAGACATTGTAGACGGGAACGCCATCCCTGGTGGCACCCTCGAAGGTGCCGTTGTGGGCGTGGCCGTGGAAGATGGCGGTGACCGGGAAACGGCCTAGAGGCTCTTCGAGTCTGCTCGAGCCCAGGTAGGCGAAGATTTCGGGGGGCTCGCCCTCTACCGTGGCCTTTATCGGGGAGTAATGGAGCAGGACGATGCGCTGCGACGTTTCGAGGCGGGCCAGGGCCTTCTCTAGCTTGAGAGCTTCGTTGATTACCTCCTGGACGAACATCTTGATAGCCTGCTGACCCCAAGGGGCGAGCACCCCCCTGCCGAAGCCGCCTGCGAAACCTTTAGCGCCCGCGAAGCCCACCCCGTTCACTTCGTGGATCTCCCCATCGAGCATGATCACGCCCGCCTCGCATAGGATGTTCCGGACCTCGTCCTGCTTGCCACTCTCGAAATCGTGGTTTCCCAGCACCCCGATGACCGGCACCATGGCGGCCGTTAGCTCCCTGGCCAGCACGTGCGCCTCCTCGGGCAGACCGTAATCGGTCATGTCCCCGCACAGCAAGAGCACGTCTGCGCGTTGGCTGATCTCAGTGAAGAGCGCCTGGAAGGCACCCTGGGATGTTCTGTTGCAGTGGATGTCGCCCACCGCCGCGATGCGCACTTTCTGTTTCATGAGCTTCTATCTGTTCGAGCAGGCACGAGGAATTGCCCCTTTTGCCCTGACAAGCAATATGCATACCCTCTATCTGCACTGGCATACGTCGTGCTTTGCTAGCTGCCAAAGACGAATGGAGGTAGAGAGATCCAAGATCCACTATTGAAAAGCGAAAATTTGGACTGCCGGATGGGCACAGTCGAGCTTGACGAGGAGGCATGCCGGTTCTATCGCAGCTCGTTGGCGGTCCTGGAGGAGGCGGGGACGCCGTTTCTGGTCGGGGGCGCATTCGCGCTCGAGCGCTACACCGGGGTTTCGAGGTACACCAAAGACTTCGATCTTTTCGTCAGGCCGCGGGACGCCCGCCGGGCCCTGGAGGCCATGGGCCGCGCCGGTTACGACACCGAGATGACTTCCGAGCTGTGGCTGGGCAAGGCTTTCTACCGGGACCTCTTCGTGGATATCATCTTCAGGTCGGGGAACGGGGTTTCCGAGGTAGATGATATATGGTTCGAGCACGCCGTCGATGGCGAGGTGCTTGGCGTGCCCACGAAACTCTGCCCGCCTGAGGAGATCATCTGGATGAAGGCTTTCATCATGGACCGCGAGCGCTACGATGGAGGCGACATAGCCCACCTGCTTCGGGCCTGCGTGCGGGACCTGGATTGGCAGCGTATGCTCTCCAATTTTGGAGCGTATTGGCGGGTGCTCCTCAGTCACCTACTATTATTCGGCTTCATCTACCCCTCGGAAGCGGCCCTGGTGCCTCGGGAGATCATGAGCGAGCTGTTAGACCGGCTACGCGTCGAGACGGATAACCCGCCGGACCCGGTATCGACAAATAACCCCGAGCGGGTCTGCCGGGGCACGCTGCTGTCACGGAAGCAGTTTCTAATCGATGTGGAACAATGGGGTTACAAGGATGGACGGCTCATGCCCGCTGGCACGATAACCGGAGATGAGGTCGCTGAACTGAACGAGGAGGCGAGGGAGTAGGGACCGGGGGTCGGGAACGAGTGGCTAGTGGCTAGTGGTCAGGCATCGGGGTCTTCCTCAATTCTGGGTCTCCGATCCCCTGCCCCTGAGTCTACTGAAATCAGGGGCAGTCCCAGGTCTCTTACTTTGATTAGCATTCCGTGCAGGGCGGCCTGGTCGATCAGGTCGCCGCCTAGCACTGCCTCACCGTTCTCCGCATTGGTGATTATCAAAGGCTCGAACCATGCCGACCAACCATCGCCCAGGTGACCTTTGACCCGAATGGTGTAATACACTAGAATTCCTCACCCTGGAACCGCCAGAGGGCCACGGCGGTGAAGATTACGCAGGCCACGGCTGTGACTGCCATCTGGATGATCGCGAAGTCGGGAAGGGCTTGCCCCTGTGATAATGCCAGTGCGAAGCTCTGCATGTTCACCGGCAGGAAATATTTTATCTGGGGCACGAAGGTCAACATGAGGCTTCCGCCGAACATGAGCGCGAACGCTATGCCCAGGATGGGTGGGCGCTGGTCGAACAGCACTCCGAGCATCAGCACCAGGGTCAGGTAGAACAGGAGGGTCAGCACGACCGGCCCCAGACCCACTATAATGGAGAGCGGATCTATGAGGGCTCCGTTTGCCAGGCTTACTTCGCCATAGGCCACGAGTGCCGGCAGGGCCACTATGAACACCAGCGCACCAATCGTGTTGGCCGCCAGCTTGGACAGCAGGAACGACGCACGGGACACCGGCTTTGAGAGGATCCAGGCCGCGGTACCTGTTTGCTTTTCGGAAATAATCTCGTCTTGCGACAACACCACGGCGCCAATGGCCCCGAGTTGGACGACGAATGAGAAGAAGAGGGTCAGCGCCATTAGAGTTGGCGCAATGGCCGGTGGGCCGCCCGGCTGGCGGGACGGGTCGCCAGCCGGGTCGACGAGGGGTACGACCCATAGCACGAACGCTATGAAGCCGTTGATGAGGCCGACCCACACGATGGTCTGAATCAGCCAGCGGCGGGTGCCGAACCAGTCGCCCAATTCCTTGTTGAACATGTTGCTGAAGCCGCCAAGCCGGCTGCCTTCGCGCACCGGTTGCAGCGCCAAGCGGCCGGCCGCGGCTGCGTCGCTCTGAAGCGTGGTATTAGTGGCCATTCTTGTTGCTCCCTTCCACCAGACTGAGGAATACTTCCTCGAGGTCATAAGTCTTGCGTCCGAAATCGGTAACCGTCACTCTCTGGTCGGCCAGCACCCGCCTCAGTAGTTGGGCTTCGGCTGCCGCCTCGTCGGTCACGCTTACCTGCCAGGTAGTCGCGCCGTCTTTGGCCGCCGGGGTCAGGGTCTTAACCCATGGCAAGCTCTGCACCATGTGCTCGGCCTCCAGGAGGTCGCCTTTGAGCGTTATCGTGAAGATGGTGCTGCCCCCGCCGCCCCCGGCAAGCAGTTGCCCGATCGGGGCCTCGGCGATCAATTTGCCGTGGTTGAGGATGGCCACGGTGTCGCTCACTCGCTGCACATCATCGAGGATGTGGGTCGAGTAAAAGATAGTGGTGTACTTGCGCAGCCTCTC
>JBJMMB010000182.1:0-9628 GCA_045805005.1 Chloroflexia bacterium | reverse complement strand
CGATACTGGTAATCTCTCTATTGGCTGTATCTGCCCTGGACATACTAGCAGCCTGCGGCTCCCCTGGTTTCCCGGCTACACCTGAGGCGACCGCTCAGCCTACTTCTACTCTCACAGGCCCCCAACTGGATGCCACCAAGCAGGCGTACTTTGACAAAGATAACCAGACACAAGTAGCAGCCGCAACTGCATATGCAATTGCTACTCCAACCATGCCCGCGTTCGATCCGCTACCAACGGCCGTGCCTTATCCACCGCCAGGAATAGGTTTACATTCATGCGGTGGTGTTGATCGTCTATTCGATACCGCAACCTGCTGGGCGACCAGGGTGGGCGATGAGTATCTGTTTGTCAAATCAGGCTCACTGCTTCACAACAGGCCCCAAGGAGGGTTGCAGGTTCTAACCAGTACTCTTGACCAGAGGGACAAAGGTGAGTGGCAAACTTACAATGCGCCCTCACTATCAGGCCAATTGTACATAGCTAATGCCGACTGGCCTCTTATGACCCTTATCGCCCTGCACGACGATGCCTCCCCTTCTACCACCTTCATCTTCAATCTACTAACCCGCACATGGGCGAACCCAGGCGCTTGCCAGTTGAACCCAATCGCCATAAACGCTAGCACGATCAGCGGCTTGCAGCCCAGGAGTGAGGCACCGCAAAGCACATTCGGAGTGGCTGGCGCGAACTTCGGCTGGCTGAAATGGAATAGCGCTTCCATAACGAGCACACTCGCGGTTAGCCTCACTCCACCTGGGGACAGCAAAGGCTATGTGAACCCAGATAATCAAACTGATCATACTGTTTCCATAGGGGATGGGATAGCAGGGCGGGCAGAAGTAAGCGACGATCCTGCTGTTGATGCTGCTTTATCAAGCATTGTGAACAGCCACATCCGAGTGGTCGTACCGGTTTGGGATCAGGCAACAGGCCAGGGTGATAGTTCGCGCTATAGGGTAGCAGGCTTTTCCTGGGTTAGCCTAGAGAGCTTTGATCTGGGTCACCCTAATCATGCCTCAGTCATATATTGGGGACCGGCAAGTTGCCCTTAGAGCCCCTAATTATCATTATGCCTGTCGGCTGTTGCACCAAGACACCAAGGACAGCAAGAGAGCACCAGGTAAGACAAGGGGTTTGGAGCCGCAGAGGCGCTGAGTCCTCTAGTAATGGTTCTCTGCGCCTCCGCGCCTCTGCGGTTCAATAAGATCTTGGCGTCCTGGCGGTTTATTGCGTTACTGGGGCCAGACTTCGGGGAGCTTGCTTTTTACGAAGGCTTTGACGAAGAGGGCGTCGAACCAGTTGGGGCCTGGGGGGTTCCAGCGGTCTACGACGGCTTCGATGCGCTTGTCCAGGGCGTCCTCGAAGACTTGTTGTACGGAGCGGTTGGGGTCGAGGGTGCTGGGGATGGTGGCGAGGTTTTCGTAGGTCGAGACGTCTTGTTGGAGGTTGGGGTCGTCGTCGGGGTGGTAGAAGGAGTCGCGGCGACCCGAGTCGTATTGTAGGTTGAGGCGCTCGACGGTTACGCGGCGGGCATCGGCGGCTCCTCTGCGGAAGTCGTATTCGCGGAACGTGCGGTCGAGGAAAGCGCCCATAGCGTGGAGGTGGTTGCCTTTGAGGCGCTTGTCGTCTTTGGTGGGCATCACGAGGGCGACGTCGCTCAGGAGGGCCTCGGGCGGACGGGGGACGCCCGGGAAGTCGCGTGGGGCCGGGGGTACGGGCTCGGCGTGCGGCCGGGGGGCTCCTGGGGTTTGGGCGCGTGGGGCCGGCTGGGCGGGGACGACCTTATTAACCCGCACGACCTCGTCCTGGAACTCGATGGCGCTGCTCTCGGCCATGAGGGCGCCCAGGAGGCCGAAGGCGTGATGCAGGAAGTTGGGGCGAGGGGGATTGGGGTCGACCTCACCGAAGTCGTTGCGCCAGGGGTTGACCACTATGATTATGCGCTCACCGGGGGCCGGGGCGGGGCGGTCGCCCGCTTTCTGGGTGAGGTACCAGACGAGGTCGAGGGGGAGGTTGTTGAAGGTGCCGCCGTCGCAATACCAGAAGTTGGCCTCGCCCTCGAAGCTCGGCTTCTGGATGTACTGGCTATCGTCGTCGGGGTCGCCCGCGGTGCGGTTGAGGCGGACGAGGGGAAAGACGAAGGGGATGGCGGATGAGGCAAGGGCTACCTCGATCATGCGCTGCCAGAGGCCGGAGGTTGGACCCTGTTTGCGGTCGAGGTGGAAGCTCTCTTGCTCGGCGTGGCGGTACTGGACGAATTCTTCTTCGCGGCCGGCGGCGGGCTCTTTGATACGCGATAGGTAAGGGAGGCCGGTGGTGTTGGTGATGGCCATGGCCACTCTCAGATCGGGCGAACAGTAGGGGGCGCGTTTGCCGGGGTCGGCGGGGTCATCCCACTTGATGACTCCGTGGGCCAACTCGCGCAGGCGGCGGGGGTTGAGGAGCGAGGGCGGCTCGCTAGGCGGGATGTCGGGCGCGAGCAGCCCGGTAATGTCGATGCTGTCGACCCAGATGTCGTGCAGAGCGGTGGCTCCCTCCCGGTAGCGCAGGCCGTGGGCTATGAGGGCCCCGGTGGTCGCGCCCGCCGAGGCGCCGGTGATGATGTCGATCTCGTACTTCTTGCTTTCCGCCTTGAAGGCGCGCAGCAGCTCATCGAGCGCGCCCGCGATGTAGGCCCCGAGCGAGACGCCGCCGCTTAGCACCAGAGCTACCTTTGTTTTGCTCATGGGTATTGTCCTCCTGAGGGATTGTGGCCTGGCGGCCAACACTACTTCAAACACTACTTGTGAAATAGGGGAGAAAGGGAGATAGTTGGGGGACACCCCCAAGCCCCGGCAGGGAGCGCCCTGCACCCCTTTTGCTTGGGGAAGGAGAGGCCCCAGACCCCCGGCAGGGAGAACTTTACACCCCTTTGTGAGAGTGGGGGACACCTCTAAGTCCTCGGTGGGGAGGACCTTGCACCCCTTGTTTTCGATGAGTGCACACACAGATTAGCACATCCAGGGGCTGGGCGCATCTGTAAGATTTCGTGTATTATCTTCCGGGCGGAACCTCTATGTGTTAGACTCGTTCTATCTATAGCGGCTTTTAGAGAAGCTCATGATTGTCTGGGGTGAGAACTCAGAAGACCTAGGAGGATCGTTTTGAATAAACAGAAGCTCGTTTCGCTTGGCGGGGCCGCCCTGCTTCTTGCCAGCATGGTACCTTCCGGCGGTGTTAGCAGGCCCGTGTCCGTGGATGCCGCACCTGCCGCGCCGACTAAGCAGGACGTGCCGCCCGATACGTCGACTTTCGCTGCCCTGTGGAACCGCACCGACTCGCTGGTGGCCACGCATGCGGTGGCTCGCTCGTGGTATTGGGGGCCGCAAGCCAACTGGACGGCCCGCGAACTGTACGTGGATGACCCGACCGGCACCCAGTCGCGCCTCGTCCAGTATTTCGACAAGAGCCGCATGGAGATCAACAACCCCAACGGTGATAAGAATAACCCCTTCTACATCACCAACGGCCTGCTGACCGTCGAGCTTATTTCGGGCAGAATGCAGACCGGCAATAACACCTTCGAGGACCGGAAGCCCGCCACCGTGAACGTGGCAGGCGACTTCGATGACCCCAATGCCCCTACCTACGCCTCGTTCGTGGGCAAGGCCAACGCGGGCGGCGACCACCCAGACCCTAACAAGCTGAACCAGAAGGTGACG
Organism: Chloroflexia bacterium; assembly: GCA_045805005.1. GTDB lineage: Bacteria > Chloroflexota > Chloroflexia > QHBQ01 > JADMIH01 > JADMIH01. The sequence goes on along the minus strand of JBJMMB010000182.1, from coordinate 5,924 downwards.
ACCACCCTCGCCCGCAACGGCACGGTGGGCAACGACCCGAGCAAGTCGACCATCACCAACACCCAGATTGTCTACTACGACGACGTGACCAAGCACAACATCCCCAAGGCGATGTGGGACTTTCTGAACCTCCAGGGTGACGTGAAGAAGGGCACCCAGGTTGTGAAAGAGACCCTGTCCACCCCCTGGTTCTATGCTACGGGCCGGCCCATCTCGGACGCCTACTGGGCGAAGGTAAAGATAGCGGGCAAGCTGACCGATACGCTGATCCAGGCCTACGAGCGCCGCGTGCTGACGTATACGCCGAGCAACCCGGCGGGCTTCCAGGTGGAGATGGGCAATATCGGGGCTCACTACCACGACTGGCGGTACATTGGGCCCGGCAAGATGAACGCCGACTTCCCGCTGAAGTCGCAGCACATGGGCTACGGCTTCAACGTACAGCTTTACTACCAGGATAAGGACAAGGTCAACCTCAAGGCGAGGGAAGCCGACTTCAACTGGGAGCGCCAGCAAGTGGCCTGGCAGGACCTGCAAGGGGTTAACCGCCTCTTCGCCTGGGGCGAGCTGGACTCGGTGGTGGACTCCATCAAGAGAGATAAGCAGAAGGTCATCCTGTCAATCGCCAAGTCGCCGAAGTGGGCCTCGCCCAACACCAACGGAGGGATGCCAGACAACCCATCGGACTTCGGCAACCTGATGTACATGCTGGCCCGCCACTATAAGGGGCAGGTGCAAGCGTACGAGCTGTGGAACGAGGAGAACCTGCAAGGCGAGAGCGGGGCCACGGTGAACATCGCGAAGTACGTGGAACTGCTTAGAGAAGGTTACAGCGGCGTGAAGTGGGGCGACCCCAACGCGATTGTGCTGTTCGGGGGCCTCACTCCCACGGGGGTGAACAATCCGAGCATAGCCATAGACGACGTGAAGTACCTGGAGCAGATCTATGCTTATGGCGGGGGCGCGATCAAGAACTACTTTGACGTGCTAGCGGCCCACCCCGGCTCGAACAACAACACGCCCGACCAGTTGTGGCCGGACCAGCCCGGCGATGGCCACTGCCCGGCCAAGTACGCCAACCAGGAGGGGACCTGCTGGAAGAACCACCCGTCGTACTACTTCAGGCGCATCGAGCAGCAGTATGCGGTAATGAAAGCCAACGGCGACGGCAACAAGCAGATGTGGCTCACCGAGTTCGGCTGGGACAGCACGCCCAACGCGCCCAACGGCTACGAGTACGCCGAGCTAATCACGCCCGAACAGCAGGCCCAGTTCCTGGTGCGGGCGCTGCAGAAAGGCGATTACGACTACCCCTGGATGGGAGTGATGTGCGTGTGGAACCTCAACTTCTCAACCCTGGGCCTGCCGTCCAACGACGAGAAGGTAGGGTGGTCGGTGCTCAACCCGGATTGGAGCCCGAGGCCCTCGTTCATCGCCCTCCGGGATATGCAGAAGTAACTTGTCATAAGACAAAAAATCGCCGCCCGCGGGCGGCGATTTTTTGTGTTACGAGAGACTAGCTGGGGTGGACGCCCGCGCCTACGGTACCCTGGCGGCGTGGGGTAGGTGCCTTCGCATGGGGCTCAGGCTTGCCGTCGGTCAGGTTGGGCGCGGGTTGGAGGGCCACCTGGAGGACGGCGTCGAGGCCGTCTACCGGGATGGGGGTGAGCACGCGGCGCACTTTCTGGGGGATCTCGTCCAGGTCCTTCTCGTTCTTGCTGGGGAGGACGAAAGTGGAGATGCCCGCTCGGTGGGCTGCCAGCACCTTTTCTTTGAGGCCGCCTATGGGGAGCACCTTGCCGCGCAGGGTGATCTCACCCGTCATCGCCACATCGCGGCGTACCTTGCGGCCGGTAAAGGCGGAGACGAGGGCGGTCGCCATGGTGATGCCCGCCGAGGGGCCGTCCTTGGGGATAGCTCCCGCGGGGACGTGGATGTGGATGTCGGTCTTCTCGAAGCGGGCGGGGTCGATGCCAAGCTGGCGGGCGCGGGCGCGGGCGTAGGAGAGGGCGGCGTGGGCGGACTCTTTCATCACATCGCCCAGTTGGCCGGTGAGGAGGAGGTTGCCCTTGCCCTCCATCAGGCTCACTTCCACGCCTATGGTATCGCCACCGGCGGGGGTCCAGGAGACGCCCGTGGCTACGCCCACCTCGTCCTCTTCCTCGGCCATGCCGTAGGAGAAGCGCGGGGGGCCGAGGTAGATTTCCAGATCTTTGTCGTGTATCACACGTGCGCGTATGCGCTTGCCGTCGGGGGTAGCGAGCTCGATGGGCTCGGCGGGGGCCATGTCCGAGTCGGCGTCCTGCTCCTGGGCAACTTCGGCGGCCTCGACGGCGTCCAGTTTCGCCTGTAGTGCGGCCAGGTCCTCGCGCTCCAGTTCGTCCAGGCGGCCGTTGAGGGGTTCGGTTATGCGGTCGCCAGGCGTGGGCATTGCGGCTTCGGGGGCGGCTGCGGCGACCTCTTGTTGTTGCTCGGCGGGTAGTTCCTCCGTGGGTGGGAGCATATCGACCACCTGCTTGGCGACCTTGCGGCAGATCGCACCCATGTCCCGCTCGAGGTTGCGCACCCCGGCCTCATGGGTGTATTCGCGGATCAAGCGGCGGAGGGCTCCGTCGGTGAACTTGATGCGCGAGGGGCTGAGGCCGTGCTCCTCTATCTGGCGGGGGACGAGGAACTGGCGGGCGATGTGGTACTTTTCGTCCTCGATGTAGCCGGGCAGCTCTATGACCTCCATGCGGTCGAGGAGGGCAGGGGGCACCGGGTCGAGCAGGTTGGCGGTCATGATGAAGAGCACCCTCGACAGGTTGTAGGGCACGTCGAGGTAGTGGTCGGAGAAGGCGTTGTTCTGCTCGGGATCGAGCACCTCGAGGAGGGCTGCCGAGGGGTCGCCGCGGAAGTCAGCTCCCACCTTGTCTATCTCGTCCATCATAAAGACGGGGTTGACGGTGCCGGCGGTCTTCATGGTCTGTATGATGCGGCCGGGGAGGGCGCCGATGTACGTGCGGCGGTGGCCGCGTATCTCGGCCTCGTCGCGTATGCCGCCGAGGGAGACGCGCACGAAGCGGCGGCCCAGAGCCTCGGCGATGGACCTGCCGAGGGAGGTCTTGCCCACCCCGGGGGGGCCAACGAAGCAGAGGATGGGCGAGCGCATCTTGCCCTGCGCCAGCTTGCGCACGGCCATGTATTCGAGGATGCGCTCCTTGACCTTGGTGAGACCGTAGTGGTTGGCGTCGAGCACATGGGCCGCGGCTCGGAGGTCGAGGTGGTCGGGCGTCTGGAGGTGCCACGGGAGGGCCACGAGCCAGTCAATGTAGGTGCGGATAACGCCGACCTCGGGGGTGCCGAGGGGCATGGCCTGCAGGCGGCCCAGCTCTTCGAGGGCCTTCTTCTGCACTTCCTCGGGCATGCCCGCCGCCTCAATGCGGGTGCGGATCTCGTTGACTTCGCGGCTGACCGGGTCGTAGTCGCCAAGCTCCTGGGCGATGGCTTTCATTTGCTCGCGCAGGTAGTACTCCCGCTGGCTCTTGTCGACCTCGTTCTGCACTCGGCTGTGGATGCGGTTCTCCAGGTCGAGCATGTCGAGCTCTTTGGCGAGCATGACGCTGAGGACCTGCAGGCGCTCGACCGGATCGGTGGTATCGAGGATTTGCTGGCGGCGCTCCTGGTCGAGGGTCATGGAGGAGGCGATCAAATCGGCCAGCCAGCCGGGCTCGTCCACGTTCATGGCGGCCACGTAGGAGTCGTTGGAGAGGTTATGGGAGAGGCTGACCACCTTCTCGAAGAGGGCGAGCACGGCGCGCATGAGGGCCTCGGTGCTCTGGGTCTTCTCGGTGGGCTCCTCGACCGCCTCGGCCAGCACCTTGATGTAGGGCCGGGAGCGGAGGTAGCGCAACACGCGCATGCGCCGCTGGCCCTGCACGAGGAGAGAGGTGGTGCCGTCGGGCATCTTGAGGGAGCGGCCTATGACGAGCTCGACGCCGGTAGTGTAGAGGTCGTCGGGGCCGATTTCTTCCTGCTCGGGGTTGCGCTGGGCCACGGCCAGCAGCGTGCGGTCGTTGTTGAGGGCGGCCTCGATGGCCTTGAGCGAGCGATCGCGCCCGACGAAGAGCGAGGTGACCATGTGGGGGAATATGACCATGTCGCGCAGGGGGAGGAGAGGGAGCTTGAGCTGCTCGGGACCCTCGTCCGGTTCGACAGCTGCTGCGCGGGGTGTGCGAGGCTTGCGGGCGGGCTTCTCAGCCGGGTCAGGGTCGCCGCCGGTCCTGGCCTTCGCCCTGGACGAGCGCCTGGTGGCTGTTTGCTCGATAAGCTCATCTACATCGCCCGATTCCTCGGCGTCCATCAGCCCCTCGGCGTCATGGCCGTTGCCCGAAGAGCTTATGCCCATGATGTCGTCTATGATGCCCGGTACGTCCGAAAGGTCTTTTTTTCTACGTGCCATTATTTCCCTCTCGATAGATTACGATGTTCATTGTACGGGATGGGGGGGCCGGTGGCAAGCGTTGAAACCACCAACATTGTCTGACATGGTAAGGTATTCTTCCGGAAAACGCCAAGATGCAAAGACGCAAAGGCTCTATTGTATTGGGAGGCCGGGAGGCGCTCTCAGGTCGCACCCGGCTGCGAGGGCTGACGAGGAAGAAACCGCCAAGACGCCAAGACGCCAAGGTCTTATTGTATTGGCAGGCCGGGACGTGCCTGCTGGGTTGGGTGGTTGGCGGGCCCGGCGAGAAACGGAACCACCGAGGCAGCAGGGACACCAAGAGAGCACTAAGCAAATATGGGGGATAAAGGGGACGAACGGCCAAGATGTCAAGAGCGCTGAGGGCGCTAAGGATAGGGAGATCGGGGGGCTTTAGCTTGACAAGAATCGAACCCCTCGGCTACAATCGTCCGCATGCAAACGTTACAAGGTTTCAGGGGCCGTGGGGCCAGGAAATATAGGAGCATCGCTGCCTTCTGCCTTCTGCTTTCCGCTTTTTCTTTTCTGCCTTCGTCCCTCGGCCCGTCGCGAGCGCAGGCCGCGCCTACGGGTACGAGTTCTTCTAATTCTATCTACTTTCGGCAGACGGGGCATTACCTGCGGGACGCCTTCTTGAATTACTGGCTGATGAACGGCGGGGTGGCGATTTATGGCTACCCGCTTACCGAGGAAACCGTGTATAACGGCGTTACGGTACAGTATTTCGAGCGGAGCCGGTTCGAGTACAACCCGGCGAGCAGCCGGCCGTGGAAGGTGGATTTGACACCGGTGGGGAGCATGATGACGGATGGGCGCGCCTTCCCGCCCGCGTCGCAAACTGCTTCCACGCCCGACCGGACTTACTACGACCAGACCCAGCATACGCTCGAGGGAGCCTTCCAGCAGTTCTGGAACGCGGGGGGTGGAATGCCCATATTCGGGTATCCGATTTCCGAGGAGCTTAACGAGGGGGGCAGGGCGGTCCAGTATTTCGAGCGGGCGAGGTTCGAGATGACTGCGCAGGGGCGCGTGCAATTGGGGCACCTCGGGGCGGACTTGCTTGAGAAGCACCGCCAGGCGGGCCTCGCTCCATCGCTGGCGGCCCCTCGCAACCGTCCCGGCTTCAACATGACCTTCCGCGGCGCATCCACATGGTTCCACGCGGACTGGGAGCGGGTTATACGCCTCAATAAAGGTTGGGGCAACCTGCCGCAGGACTTTGTGGGGAGAGGCCTGTACGCGGCCGCGCCCGCCGACCTTGGCCTCTACGGCCGCTCGGCCAGAGTCACACGGGGCAACCGCTCGATCTTCGTGCAGTTCGTGGACGTGATCAACTGGCCCGATATCCCCTATGTGCGGTCAAAGGGTATCGTGATAGACCTCGGGGAAGAAGCGTACAGGGCCCTGGGCGTGAGCAGCAACGCGCGGTACGAGGTTTCGTTTGACGTGTTTTGGCCTGGGG
>JBJMMB010000181.1:0-6276 GCA_045805005.1 Chloroflexia bacterium | reverse complement strand
TTCCGCCTCCGACTGGGAGCGGGTGGACCGCTTGCGGGCGGGGAGCGACGCGATCATGGTGGGCGGGCATACGCTGGTCGGTGAGGACCCTCGCTTGACCGTGAAGTCTCCGGGCCTGCGGGCCGAGCGGGTCGCGAGGGGGTTGCCTGTGAACCCGGCGAAGGTCGGCGTCATCACCAGGGTGAAGGCCCCGGAGAGCGGTGCTGCTACCCTGGGGGAGCACAGCCGCTTCATCACCGAGGGACCGGCGAGGGTGCTGGTGTTTACTACCGAGCAGACCGAGCCGGGGCAGGTCGAGCGCCTGCGAAGGCTGGGAGTAGAGGTTTACGTCGCGGGAGAGCGCCGGGTAGACCTCGCGGAAGCGTTGCGCTTACTTCAGGTGATGGGCATCGAACGACTGATGGTGGAGGGCGGGGGCACGATAAATGCGGATTTGCTAAGGCTGAGGCTGGTGGACGAGATACACCTGTACGTGGCCCCACTGATTTTCGGAGGGGCATCCGCCCCCACCCTGTCCGAGGGCGAGGGGTTGCGGCACGATGAGGCAATCCGCCTGCAACTTCGCGACGTACAAAAATTGGAGGATGGCGCGATTTTGCTACAATATAGAGTACACAAGAACATGGAAGGGGAAATTACATGACAGCCGGACTATCACACATGCAGATAAAAGAACTCCTCGATGAGAACCGCGACCACGATTGCTCAGATGTGAGCAAAGACCATATTTGCGTGAAAATCGCGGCGATTGCCGACCTGCCGTCGCGGTTTGGGGACTTCCACGTAGTGGCATTCTGGAACCCGCGGGACAAGGGTGAGCACGCGGCCTTCGTGCGGGGCGACCCCACGCAGGCCGAAGACCTACCCGTGCGCCTCCACTCCGAGTGCCTCACCGGGGACGCAATAGGGTCCCTGCGTTGCGATTGCAGAGACCAGTTAGAGGAGTCGCTGCGTATGATCGGGGAGATGGATAAGGGGATCCTCATCTACCTGCGCCAGGAGGGGCGCGGCATCGGCCTGGTAAATAAGATTCGCGCCTACGGCCTGCAGGACTACGGCTACGACACGGTGCAGGCGAACCTGGCGCTCGGCTTCCGCGACGACGAGCGCGAGTACGGGATGGCTGCCCACATGCTGCACTCGCTGAAGGTGAAGTCAATCCGCCTCATCACCAACAACCCGCGCAAGATCAACGACCTCACCGCCCACGGCATCAAGATCACCGGGCGCATCCCCCTCGTCATCCCGCCCAATCGCTACAACCGCTTCTACCTCGAGACCAAGGCCACTAAGTCGGGCCACCTGATCGACTTCCAGGGTAAAGAACATATGCAGGAGCAGATAGACCTCCCCATAGTCGAAGGCATGACCAACGACCAAATCCGCGTCCTCGACGAGAACGTCGAATAGGGGTGCAGGGTTCCCCCTGCCGGGGGTTTGGAGCCCAATCATAACAAAAGGGGGTGCAGGGGTCTCCCTGCCGTGGGTTTTGGGGTGTCCCACCACCTCCCTACCAAGGGGTGCAGGGCTCTCCCTACCAAGGGGTTTTGGGGGTGTCCCCCAATATTCCCCATTCCCCATAACAAAGGGGTGCAGGGGGCTCCCTGCCGGGGGGTTGGGGGTGTCCCCAATATTCCCCTCTCCTACTCTCTATTTGATCCGGAGGACAAACATGCAAGATCGAGTAGTAGTGATTACAGGTGCTACCGGGAACCTGGGGCGGGTCATGGCCGCGAAACTCGCGGAGAGCGGGGCCGCGTTGGCGCTGTTCGGTACTAACGAGGAGCGCCTCCATAGGCTGGAGGAGGAGCTAGGGGTGCAGGGTGATCGCATGCTCACCGGAGTGACGGACTTCACCCAGCCCGGCGGAGCGGAGGCTTCCCTTGGGGCCGTGATGGGGAAGTATGGACGCGTGGACATATTGCTCCACCTGGTCGGAGGCTGGACCGGCGGCAAAACCGTAACCGAGGTGCCCCCCGAGGACCTGGCGGGTATGCTGGGGCAGCACGTTTGGACCACCTTCTACCTGGCGAAGGCCTTCGTCCCCCACCTCGTGGAGAACGGCTGGGGGCGGATAGTGGTGGTCTCGTCCCCGCACGCCTCCAACCCTCCCGCGAAAAGTTCGCCCTACGTTGCGGCCAAGGCCGCGCAGGAAGCCCTCATCCTGGGACTCTCCAAGGAGTTGGCGGGCTCCGGCGTCACGGCCAATATCGTGCAGGTCCACTCCATCGACGCCGATCACGAGCGCGACCGCGAGCGGACCACCCGCAACGCCCTCTGGACCACGCCGGAGGAACTGGCGGGTGCCATCCTCTATCTTTGCTCGGACGAGGCGGGCGTGATCAACGGGGCTCGCATCCCGGTCTTCGGCGGATAGTCGCCGGTGGTAGGGAGAGATGCCGAGAGCGTAAAGTTCTCGCAGTAACAAGGGGGTTGGCCGCCCGGCTCCGCCCATACGCATCAAGCTAAGGCGTAATGCCTTCAAGAGACACGCATAAAGACCATCCCGTAGGGGCAGGCCCCCGTTGCCTGCCCTGTTCGTGTACCACCCAGGCCGAGGTTAGCCTACCGTGCAGGCAGCACGGGGTCCTCCCTGGGGCTGGGGCCTGCCCCTACAGGCGTCATTGCGCCTAAAACGTGCTTGCAATCCCTTAGCTTGATGCGTATGGGTTGGCCGCCCGGCCCCACCCTGTCAGGGCTCTTGCTTTAGGCGCTCCGCGAGCATGTTGCAGAAGAGGGCGCCCTGCTCGATGGCGTCGTCCAGGGCATTATGGGTATGAGGCAGTGGGTCGAACCAGCGCCGGGGCATGTTTCGCTTTGTCGACTCGCGGTAAGGCGCTTTGAGCATGCACATCGCGTAGGTCTTGATGTCGAGCGCCGAGTGCGAAAAGGGGCTCTCCCCGGCGAATCGAAGCAGGTACCAGTAGACGAACATGAAGTCGAAGGCCACGGGATAGCCGACGAAAACGGACTTGCCAGGCAATGACTTGAGCCAGGCCAGGTACCGGGGCATGGCGCTTTCGGGCGGCTCGGGGTTCTCGCGGCAGGCCTCCCACGCTTCCGGTTGGCTCTGCCACCAGGCCATCGTCTTCAGGTCGCCAGAGGCTCCTGGCAGCGTAGTCAGATTTGCGGAGAAGGTGTCAACAAGCGTCTTGTCAGGCGTGTAGGCCGCGGAGGCGAAACTGAGCATAGAGTTAGGGCCGGGGATAGGCCCGTCGGTTTCGACGTCGGTGGAAACATAGATTTCGGGCATGATGTATATTTGGACCTCCGCTACGCGCATGTTACCAGCCTCCGTCTGCCTCTTGCCAGTTCCAGTCCTTCGTCAGTTGTAGATCCTTCGCGAACAGATTGGCTCTTGTATAATGTGCTATCGGCACTATGCCTGGTGGCCGGCAGGATTCGTAGATCGATCCCTGGCCTCCCCAAGCCCCGACATGACCTCTATGCTGAAAGCTATTCGCAACCTTGACTACGTGGTCCTCCTTTGCGAGGACGTAGACGCAATGACGCGGTTCTACAACGATACCCTCGGCTTCCCGATTTACAGGGCGTGGGAGGGGTGGGTTGAGATGAGAGCGGGCGCTACCCTGTTGACCCTGCGGAAGCGCGGCCGCCCCTACGACGGCCCGAGCGCCCCCGGCTCGGCCGGTGTCCAACTGGCTTTTCGCGTGGCTCCCGGCGAAGTGGACGCCTGCCATGCTGAACTTCTTGCCAAAGGTGCCAACATTGTACAGGAGCCCCACAGCTACCGGTACGGCGACAATGACGAATACGGCCATAGAACGATCTTCTTCAAGGACCCGGAAGGCAATATACTGGAGATATACGCCGACCTTTAGGCAGGGCCGTACCGAACAATTGCCATGAAGATAGACCAGCTACAACTGCCCGCGGGCGACCTGGCGGCCCATCGCGACTTCTACGAAAGCGTGCTGGGATTGCCCGTCTTATCCGAAGCGCCCGGCAAGCTGGTGTTGCAGGCCGGGGCTTCGCGGCTCACCTTCGAGCAGGCCCCTCCTGGCGGGGGCGGTGTCTACCACTTTGCCTTCAACATCCCCGAGGACCGTTTTGGGGAAGCCAAACAATGGGTGTCCCACCGGGTCGCGCTGATAAAAAACAACGCAGGCGAAGATGAGTTCAACTTCACCCATTGGAACGCCCACTCGCTCTACTTCTACGACCCCGCCGGAAATATCCTAGAGTTCATCGCCCGCCATGACCTGGCCGGGGGCTCAACCAGGACGCCTTTCGGCGGCCAGAGCCTCCTCTCCATCAGCGAGGTCGGCCTGGCGACTGAGGATGTCGCTGCGACCCTCCACTCCATGCAGGACCAATTAGGCGTGGGCATCTACGACGGCGCGGGGAGCGACACCTTCACAGCCGTGGGCGACGTTCATGGCCTGTTCATCGTGGTAAAGCAGGGCCGCATCTGGTTCCCGGACACCGGCAAGCAGGCAGAGTTACTTCCCGTGACAGTACAAGTCACGCCCGACACCGGGGAGCACTACATTCTGTCCGGCCCGCCTTACCAGCCTTATGCACTCGGGATGTTGGGCCTCTGACTACTCACTGCAGTTCCCGTAGGGCGTCTTCCAAAGCTGCGAGTTCCGGGCACTCCTGCCTTTCTTGTTGGATCCCTAACCCCTGATCCCCACATGGGTTATAATGCATACCCGTGAGCCCAGAAGGAACGAGCCGCCCCCCGGACCTATTTAGCATCTTGGCTTGCCCTGCCTGCAAGGTCGGGTTGCGCAGGGAAGGGGACGAGGTTGTTTGTCCCCGGTGTGGAGAGAGGTATCCCGTCGTGGGCGGGGTGCCCGTGTTCCTGCCTGGCGGGGCGCAGTCCTCCGAGGGCTACGAGTCCGAGTTGACGGTGCGGGGGCCTTACGACCCGTGGGTGCACCGGGTGGTCATGCAATCGCTGCCCGTGAGCGCGATCATTCTCGACATCGGGGCGGGGAATGTGGGGTTGAATCTCCCTAACGTCATCCGCATGGACGTGACCCTTACGCCTTACGTGGATGTAGTAGCGGATGCACACGCCCTGCCCTTCTTGCCGGGGTCGCTCGATTTCGTCTTCTCGCTGGCTGTGGTGGAGCATTTGCGGCAGCCCTTCGTGGCGGCCGAGGAGATGTACAGGGTGCTGCGCGAGGGGGGCTACGCCTATAACGAATGCAACTTCGTCTTTGCATATCACGGCTACCCCCACCACTACTTCAACGCGAGCGAGCAAGGGCTGGAGCAGGTGTTCTCGAAGTTCGAGAAGCTGCGCACCGGGGTCGCACCCTACCAGATGCCCTCATCGGCCCTGCACATGGTGCTCAACTCCTACCTGAAGTGGATGAGCCCGACCGACGACCCACAGGCCCAGGTGTTCCGGCTGCTGCTGCGCGAGGTGCTGGAGCACCCTCTGAAGAGTTACGACGCGCTGTTCACAGAGGAGCACGCGCTGAACGTGGCGGCCGGCGTCTTCTTCTTCGGCAGGAAAGCGGCCGGGGGATCCTCGGAGGTTATTCCCCGTCCGGTGATGGAAGCGTGGGAGCGGGAGCCCGAGCTGCACGAGCGCTTCCCGCGGCCCTTCGACCTGGGGAGCGTGCCCAACCTGATGCTCTGGGCGAAGGGCGAGGGGCGCCTGGAGCGCTCCGAGATAGATGAGTGGTTCAGGAGTGCGACGCCCTTCCGCAAGAACGCCACGGTGGGCGAGAGCGGGCGCGAACTGTTCGACGCGCTGCCCGTGGTGCCGCCCGAGTTTGTCGTCGTGCCCGACGCCGACGCGCCCCCGCCGATGCTGCCCGGCGATCCCGTTCTGCAAAAGCGGTTGGAGACTCAGGTTGAGCGTGCGGAAAGGATGCAGGTAGCGGCACTCGAACGGGCGGCTTATATCGAGCGCCTGGAGGGGTTCGTGGAGGAGAAGAAGGCTTACATGGAGCACCTGGAGGCGGTGGTTCGCGAGCGGGACGACCAGATAAGGGCCCTGACCGCGCCCCGCGAGGGGGCATTCAGGAGCCGCCTGAGGGGTGCCTTAAGAAGGCTGCGACGCAGGCGCAGGTGAATCGAGTTTCACAATTTTGGGGGCATGTAACCTGCTACGTATTTTCATAGTAATGCTAATACCTTCGGCGAGCAGGCCCTTGCTAGACCCCTCCTCTATTACCGCGGCGTGGAGTTGGTGGCGCCGGAGCGTATTGCAGCGTGCTGGCCAAAATCGATTCAAGATCGGATATAAACAGGAGGAATAGATGAAAGGTTCAAGGCTTCCACTCAGAGTGTGGA
>JBJMMB010000180.1:0-4432 GCA_045805005.1 Chloroflexia bacterium | reverse complement strand
CGGGAACGATAACATTGTAACATAGCAAATGTAGAAGTCAAGAAAGGCTAGAGTTTTCCGCAGGTAGAAGGAAGGAGCAGTATCACTTCCAGATCACCTTATGTCTCTTGGGAGCCCCTTGCGTAGTGGATGATCTGCCCCGTGTTCAGGGCCTGGTACGAAGACCAGGCCCTGGTGATGTCTTGCGGGTCGGGCTCGACCGGACGAGGCCGGTTAGCATGCCTCGAACCTGGTCTTATGGCTGCGTGACAGCCAGGTGGACTATCTTGGAGATCTGGCCCCTGGTGGCGTTATTGCTGGGGCGGAACTCCAGGCAGCCCGCGCCGCAGTCGTAGCCTGAGATGATCGCGTGGCGGTAGGCGGTTTCGATGTAGGGATAGAAAGCCTGGGCGGCGGGCACGTCGCGGAAGGTGGGGGTGGTTGGGGCGTACTGCGCCCAGCCCCTGGCGTTGACGATTATCTTGCTCAGTTGTCCCCTGGTTACGTTGTTCCCAGGGCGGAACGTGTGGTCGGCATAGCCGCTGATGATACCACGCTGGTAGGCGGTCTCTACGTACTGGTAGAAGGCCTGGTCGCGAGGCACGTCCGTGAACGTGGGAGCAGGTGGAGTGTATAGCGGCCAGCCCTCCGCGAGGACGGCTATCTTGCAGAGTTGGCCCCGCGTGGCGTTGTTGTAGGGCCTGAACGTACCGTCGAGGTAGCCTGAGATCACACCGCGGGAAGCCAGGTATGTTACGGCTGTGTAGAAGTAATCGCTGGTTTGCACGTCGGAGAACTGTGCCGGGGCGGGAGTCCTTGTAATTGTGGCGGTACCCGTAGGGACAAGCGTAGCGGGGGTGGATGTGGGAATGTTAGCTTCGCCTACCTCCAGCACGTAATCCTGGTAGAGGGAACGCACGGCCACGGGGTCGGTGGCCCGGTTGAGGATGGCGGAGTTGCGGTTAGGCGGGGCGGGCGGCGTGAACTGCCAGCGCAAAGTGAAGTTGCCGGGCTGGGCGGCGCAGAAGGTGATGCGAGCCACGTGGAAGTTACCCTGCACCGATTGGTTGCCGTCGACCGCCGACGCGAAGGCGATGGAGCCCGGCTGGACCACGTTGCCGCGGAATACGCAGGGCGCGGGCCCGTTGCACACTTCGTTCTGCAGCTCGCGGTTGAGCACAGTCAGGTCGGGCTCGATCCTGTTGGTATCGCTGCAGGTCCTGCTGGCGCCGTCCACCACGCGCAGGTCGCCCGCGGGAAATGTGATGTAGCTCTGGGCGGCCTGGATGCTCTCCGAGCCCGTGTCAACGAACAGGTTGACCGCGAAGGGCATGCTCATCCTCTCGGCGGGCACCCTGCCTGGACCGTCCAGGTAGCCATGCGGCCCGGATGGGGTTGTCGTGGGCGTGGCGGTCGCAACCGTGCCGGTGGCGGTGGCCTGTGGGGTGCCGCAGGATATGCTGAACATGAGCGCCAACCCAGGCGTCAGCCCGCCCGCGTTGCACTCGTACTGCGTGAACTGGCCCACGCCGCCGAAGCCTCGCTGCACGCCTACCGTCGCGTCCCTGCCGCCGTTGCTCAGGGTGCCGTAAACCACCTCGAACCGGGTCTGCCCCTCGTACAGGCGTATCTCGAAGTTGGTGTCTATCGCTGTACACCCCTGCTGCCCGTTGGCACGAAGGCACGTTCGCCATTCGACGTTGAATATGCGGTTGGGAGCGGCGCCCGATACTGAGGTGAAGATGCCGACGCCAGCCCCAGGATCGGGGCTGTAGGTGCTCAGGTCGGCCCAGTAGCCGAGAATAGTGCTGAACATTCCGGTGGCGGGGAGGCAGTGGTTCAGGTAATCGCTGCTGTTGCTGTTGAACTGGAGATTACCGTTCGCGCTAACGTTCGCGGTGGTGAACATCCGTCCGTAAAGGTTGTAGGCAAAGGGGAGGGTGATGGCAGTCACGCAGTCGTCGCAGTGGTTGCCCGTGTCCACGCTGCCGGGCACTATGGTCGCGGACATCTGGGCCACGGTGTAATTATCGCCGTTGCCGCAGAGGGTAGGGGTGGCCGTAGCGGTGGGGGTGAGGGTCGGTCCTCCGGGGGTGATAGTGGCCGTGGGAGTAGGCGGGGTGCAGGATGGCTGTTCGAAGACCAGCAACAGCCCCTCGTCCAGCACAGCAGAACCGGCGTGGCAGGTGTACTGGGTGAAATGACTGCCTGTATCGCGTTGCGCGCCCACCGTGCTGGCGACCCCGCCGTTTGTGATGTCGCCGTACACAATATCGAAGCGCCCGTTGGCCTCGTACAACCGTATCTCGAAGTTGGCGCGGTCGAAACCATTACCCTCGACCGCCCGCCATTCGATGTTGAATATGCGGTTGGGGGCGCTCCCCGAGACCGAGGTGAAGACGCCGTCGCCCTCGTTACCGGTGTACAGCGTGGCCCAGTGGGCGAAAATCACGTTGTTGTAAGCGGAGTTGGGCAGGCAGGTTGTGAACGGGTCGTCCTCTATATTACTTGTGAATTGGAGGTTGCCGCTAGAGCTTACCCTCGCGGAAGTGAAGGGCTGGCCGTAGAAGTTGTAGGTGAAGGGCAGCGTAATCGAGGTCGTGCAGAACTCGCAGTGGTTGCCTGTGTCGACCGTGCCGGGCACGAGCTGGCCGGTCGTCTGGTAGACGATGTAGTTGGAGTCGGGGCCGCAGGTGGCTACCGGTTGTAGGGTGGCGGTGGGGCTGGGCGTGCGCGTGGGAGTGAAAGTGGTAGTGCAGCTCTGCTGGCTGAAGGCGAGCCGCAGACCTTCCTGCACGAGGCCGCTTCCGCATACGTACTCGGCGTACTGGCTCCCCTGGCCTTGTTGAGCGCCAACCGTGTAATCAACTGGGATGAGGTCATCAACCTGCCCGTACACCAGATCGAACCTGCTCTGGCCCTCGTAGAGCCGTATCTCGAAGTTGGTATAGGTGGGCGGGACAGTGACGACGTTGGCGCGCCACTCGACGTTGAAGATGCGGTTAGGGGCGCTGCCGATGATGGAGGTGTAGATGCCGCACTCCGCACAACCGTTAAAACCGCTAATCTCGGTGCTGAGGTTGGTCCAGTAAGCGAAGATGGAGTCGCTGAGCCCGGATGCCGGTAGGCAGACGTTCGGCCCCTGGCCCAGGCTGCTCCCGAATTGCAAGTTGCCGTTCGAGCTGAGCCACGCTGTGGTGAAGGGCCGGCCGTAGAAGTTGTAGGTGAAAGGCAGGGAGATTGCGGTCGTGCAATCGTCGCAGTGGTTGCCGGTGTCCACGGTGCCGGGAACAAGTGTGTCCGCGCCCGGTTCTATGTAGTAGTTGGAGTTGGGGCCGCAGGCCGCCGTGGGGGTGGGCGTGATGGTAGGAGTACGGGTGACGGTGGCCGTTGGGGGCGTGCCGGTGGGCGTGGGGCAGGCGCGCTGCGTGAAAGTCAGCAGGAGGCCAGGGACCAGCGTCGACTGGTTGCACGAATACTGCGTGTAATGGCTGCCGGTGTCGCGCTGCACGCCGACCAGGCTGTTGCTGCCGCTCTGGTCCATCTGCCCGTAGACCAGGTCGAACCTGCTCTGGCCTTCGTAGAGCCGTATCTCGAAGTTGACCATGCCGGTGGGCGTTTCTAGCCTCGCCCGCCACTCGACGTTGAAGATTCGGTTGGGGGCGCTCCCCGAGACTGAGGTGAAGATGCCGCAGTTCGGGCAGCCGATGGTGCGCGTGTTGAGCCACTCCCAGTCGGCGAAAATGGTGTTGTTGAAGTTCTGGTTGGGTAGGCAGGTGTTGTTGACGTTGGGGTTGGCCGAGGTAAATTGCAGGTTGCCACTCGCGCTCACGTACGCCTCGGAGAACTCCTGGCCGTACAGGGTGTAGGGGAACGGCAGCGAAATGTGGGTCACGCAATTGAAGCAGTGGTTGCCGGTGTCCTGCGTGCCCGGCACGAGGGTAGCGACGCCCTGGGCAATTGAGTAGTTGGCGTTGGGCCCGCAGGTTTCAACCGCCGGGTTGGTGGGCGTGCGGGTGGGCGTGGGCGTAGAGGTCCTTGGGGTGGGTGTGCCCGTCACCGGGCAATCGGGCAGGCCCGACACGCTCATGTGGTACTCGGGGCAACCCCCGTTGGGCATCGACTCGTACGCTACGATGGTGAAATCGCGCCCGCCGGGCACGGTGAAGGAGAAGGAGCCGTCGGGCTGGGGCGAGGAGCCGATGTCGGCTATGTAGTTTTCGCAAAGGTTGGTGGGGTCGTACGCGCCCAGGTATGCGGCCACGAAGATATAGTGGCTGCCGGTGCAGGTCCCCGCGTCGACGTTGATCGTGATGCAGGCGGGCGAGGGCCCTTCGTTGGTGAGGGTGTAGCTGTCGTAGTGGCGCGCTTGGCCGTCGTAGAGCCCGGGGCAGGCCTCGGGAGCCGCGCAAGTGCCGGGTATCCCGTCAATCCATAGCTCGCCCAACTGGGT
>JBJMMB010000179.1:0-4623 GCA_045805005.1 Chloroflexia bacterium | reverse complement strand
TCGCCTTCCACGGGCACGACTACGACCAGGGCGAACACAAGGTTCGCCCCGCCCCTACACGGACCTGGTTGCGGGCCGGACGTTTCTTCAGGCGCTTTATTTAAGGTTACGCAACCCCGACTATTGACCACTTCCTTATGACGCGCGTATGCCGAACACAGCATGGGGGTATTATATCACCAGGGCGCCATTGCAGATAGAGCTAAGGAGCAGCAGCATGCAAGTACCGATGTATACTACAACCAACAGGGGTTGAGCCAAAGAGGAATGTATGCAAAGCGAGGGAGTGTATGAGTGTATTCAGGGAGGCGGAAATCGAGTATCTGCAAAGCCAGCGTCTTGGGCGGCTGGCGACGGTAAGCGAGGCAGGCGAGCTCCACGTCGTGCCGGCACGTTTCCGCTACAGTGCCGAGGCCGATGCAATCGACATTGGCGGGCGCGGCATGGGTACGAGCAAGAAGTACCGCGATGCCCTGCGCACCGGGCGGGCTGCTTTCGTGATAGATGACATGCCACAGCCCGGCAAGGTGCGGGGCCTGGAAGTGCGCGGAAGCGCAGAGGCCTGCACCACGGGCGGAGACCAAATCATGGCCGACTGGGATCCGCAGTTCATCCGCCTGGTGCCGTCACACATCGCCACCTGGGGCATAGAGACGGATAGCTTCCAGACGGTCAGCCGTACAGCAGGGTAATGGAGGGGCGCATCGCCCGCAGGTGAAAATAGGGAGAAGGGGGGAGTATTGGGGGGCACCCCCAAACCCCCGGCAGGGAGCCCCCTGCACCCCTTGGGTTGGGGAGAAGGGGGGAGTATTGGGGGACGCCCCCAATCCCCCAGCAGGGAGCCCCCTGCACCCCTGCTGATTGGGAAAGGGGAAGAGTTGGGGACACCCCCAAACCCCCGGCAGGGAGCCCCCTGCACCCCTTGTTGCTAGGCGTGGAGGTCGAGCAACTGGTGGATGTTGCCGCGGAGGCGGCTGCGCGTGAATTGCCGGTCCTGGGGGTGGAGGTGCGTGGGAAGGCCGCCCCTGGGGAATGACAGTATGGTGCCGCCGCGGTCCACTCGCGTGCCATCCAGGACTTCCAGCCTGTAACGCTGTAGGATGATGGGCAGGGCCACCTTCAACTCCATTAGCGCGAATGTGGCTCCGAGGCAGCGGCGAGGGCCGCCGCCGAATGGCAGGTATTCGTAGGTCGAGGGCTTGATGGTGCTCCAGCGCTCGGGGAGGAAGCGGTTCGGTTCCGGGTAGATGTCGGGCTGGCGATGAGTGACGGCCGGGCTGAACACAAGGTGAGTGGCCTCCGGAAGGTCGTAGCCTCCGATTGTAAAGGGAGCGGTGCTCGTACGCAGCATCCAGGTGCCGGGCGGGAAGAGTCGCAGGCTCTCGTTGATGACCCCTTCGAGCAAGGGAAGCTCGCCGAGTTGCTGCAACGAGGGGGCGTCGCCATGCAACGTGGCGTCCAACTCGTCCATCAGATCGTGCATGACCTGTGGGTGCTGCGCGAGCAGGAACAGGGTCCAGGTGAGGGCGGACGCGCTGGTCTCATGGCCGGCGGTGAAAAAAGTGGTGAGGTGTCCCATCAATTCGGCATCGCTCAGCCCATCGCCTTGCTCGTCCTGGGCATCCAGCAATATCGACAGCGCGTCGCCCCTATCGTCCGAAGACTGAGTATCCTGTAAGGGGAATGCATGTGCCGCTACCCCCTGGGGCAATGGGCTTTGAGCCCTGGCGCGTTGGTCTCGCTTTTGGGCGATTACCTGGCGGAACTCCTCCTCCAATTGCTCAGACAGCCTGAGGAAGCGCCTGTAGGGAAAGCCGGGCCGGTCGAAAGGCAGCAGTTCCACCGATATGGACAGGGCGCTCTTGCCCCAGGCGCTCAGCAAGTCGTGTACATGGTGGCCCTCCTCGCCGGGCCGCAGGCCGAGGAGGCCGCTAACGGCCAGTGAGAGGCTGAGCTCCACCATTTCGTGCGCAAGGTCAACCTCTACAGGGGTCGGGGGTCGGGGGTCGGGGGTCAGTGTCTGCCTACTGCCCCTGATCCCTGCCAGGTGGGCTTCTGTGCAGGCAACTATGGTGTCGCGAAGCATCTCCACGCGCTTCTTGTGGAAGGCGGGCATCAACAGGCGGCGGTGGTGGGTGTGCTTCTCGCCGTTCATGCCGGCCACACCCGAAAGCAAGCGCGCCGCCGCGGTATGCCGGGGCATCTGGATGGGGGCCACGCCGCTATTGACGTCGAGGTTATAGAAAAGGGCGGGGTTGGTAAGCACCTGGTGGTTGTATTCAGGCCCGAAAATGAGCACCGGGGCGGCAGGGCTCTGCCCGAAGGCCACGATATCGCCGTACCGCTGCCGCAGCTTGAGCATGCCGAGCACGGGGTCTCGCAGAATGGGCAGCAGCCGCGCCTGCCAGCCGATCAACGGCGGGCGAGGGCCTGGGATGGCCGAGCGTGATGTGCCCTTGCGGCTTGCCGGAAGAGAGTCGGGTTGCGATTCTCGCCCGCTGCCGTAGTGCATGTTATGGCTGAGGACCGAGGAATGGGAGTTCACCGAGTGGTGATAATCAGGACTGAGGGTTTCTTCCGCCGATACCGGATGCGCCCCGGTAACACTATGGCCTGCTACGGGACACGCGCCAGGGGCATGAGTTATAGCGTGCAGGCCGTACGGGCCACCAAGGACTCCCATATCCCCCATGTCGGCCAATAAATCAGTGCATACGGTACACATACGGGTCTCCCGGTGGGCACAACCTTATGGGCGATGAGCAATACATCAGGCGTAAGCGATGTTTGGTAGAGGGCTCTACTCCCCAAACTCAATACCTACTCACAATGCACTACGCAAATAGGGTCTGCTACGTTGCGAAGATTATAGCGTAATTGGGTATCAGGCGCTAGCTCATCGCGTGGGTGCTGGGTGCTGGGTGTGCCAGGAGCACTCAGTCCTCAGTCCTGGCATAGAGGGTAACGACGCGGGCGGCGAGGTCGAGGAGGGCGTCGCGGAGATCGGCGGGTTCCAGAAGCTCAAGGCCCGAGCCAAAGGATAATATCTGGCCGACGGCGTCTTCGGGCGACTCGAATGTGAGGGTCAGGACGATAGATCCGTCCGCGGCAGGGGGACCGGCACGCTCGATCCGGTCGCGCATACCCTCGCCGAATGCCCTGGGGAGGATGGGGATGCAGTCCGGGGATACGCGCACGTTGACGGGGTAGCTAGGTAGACTCTTCTCGAATTCCCGGCTCCATTCGGCCCAATAGGAAGGCAGGTCGAAGCCGGAGGGACGCTCGAAATGCTCCTGGGTCAGTTCGGCGCTGAGCACCCGCGAGACGCGGTAGGTTCTGAGCTGCTTGCGAGCGGTCTTCACACGGGAGACGCCATAGACGTGAGACTGCGCGGCCGACGAGCCGACGAAGTACCATATTGAGGCCTTCGCCACGAGCCCATAGGGCTCCACGTACTGCCTGGATTGCTGGCCGTCCGCCCGGCGGTAGACCATATCCACTCTGCACTCCTGCCAGACGGCCTCCTGTATCATGGGAAGGTAGGGCACGGGCTCCTCATGCCGGAACCACTCGGCTGAGTCGAGGTGGATGCGCTGGCGCATGAGTTCGACATCCTGGCGGTGGGCGGCAGGCAGGGCCGCCGAGAGTTTCAGCATGGCGGCATTTACGGCCTTACCAAGCCCCAGGTCGCTCAGGGGAGCGGGCGCATTCTGAAGGAAGAGCGCCCTCACCTCAGCCTCGTTCAAACCGGTGAGATTGGTCCGGTAGCCATCGAGCAATGCGCAGCCGCCACCGGGGCCGCGCTCGGCGTAAATGGGCACACCGGCAATGCTCAAGGCGTCTACATCGCGATAGACCGTGCGCTCGGAGACCTCCAATTCTTCGGCCAGGTCCCGCGCGGTCATCCGCCCCCTGGCCTGCAGAAGCATGAGCATGGCCACCAGTCTATCAGCACGCATGATGCATATATTTTACCCGAAATTCTTGACAAATGGTGTCAGGAATAGGTTGCTATACTAGGGGTAAGGAGTTGGGGGTTGGGGGGAGACCCCGAGCCCCGGCAGGAAGGGCCCTGCACCCCTATTTTCCGGGCAGGAGTATAGCATGAGCGAAACCTACAGGGCGGAGTTTGCTTACGTGGAGCGGGAGGATGGGCTGGCGCTGGAAGGGGCGGTGATGTGCCCGGCGGATGGCGACGGTAAGGGAGTAGCGGTGTTATGGCTGCACGGGAACACCAGCCGGTTCTACGACCTGGCGTACATCAGATTGGGGCAGGAAATGGCAGCCCTGGGCTATACATTCATTAGCTGCAACACGCACGGGCATGATGTTGCCGCGCCGGTATGGGGCCCCGATGGAGAGGCCACGCCGGGGGGAGCGGGGTGGGAGCGGTTCCATGAAATGCCTCTCGACCTGGCGGCATGGATAGAGTACGCCCAGGAGATCAGATTCGAGCGCGTGGTACTGGCGGGCCACAGCTACGGGGCCGCGAAGGTAGTTTACTACCAGGCGCAGAAAGACGACCCACGAGTTGTGGGCGTGGTGCTGGGCTCACCAGACCTGAAGTATAGAGCGAAGCCGGAGCAGGTGGTGATGGCCGAGCGGATGGAAACGAGGGGGGAG
>JBJMMB010000178.1:0-12360 GCA_045805005.1 Chloroflexia bacterium | reverse complement strand
GTCGTGGTGTGCCCCTCGGCCAGCCGCGGCGGCTCGAAACTCACCAGCGTGCCCATCGGGATGTTGAAGTGTCCGGCCTTCAGCGCCAGGTACCCCAGCGGCGTCAACCTCACCGCGTAAGGCGTGCCCGCCAGCTTCGAGTGGTACTCGAACCGCGCCCGCTCGAAGTACTGCACCGTCATCCCGTCCTCGTTCAACTCCTCGCTTATCGGGAAGCCGAACACTCCCAGCCCGCCTTTTGCCTTCCAGTAATCCAGGAACCCATACGCCAGCGTGTGCCCAGTCTCGGGAAAATAGAGCCGCTTCGCCGTCGAAGCCAACACCGGCAGCCGGGCAATCGTGCGCCCGTTCAACATCGCCGGCCCCAATATCCCCAACTGCACTGCCGCCCCCTGCGCTAGCTCTGGGTGCCACTCAAGACGCGCCCGCTCGAAATACTGCACGCTCCACGACCGCCCATCTATCCGCTGCTGAAACTCCTCCGTCAACGGTAGACCAAAAAGCTCCTGGGCGTTAGGCATGCCGTCGTAAAACGCCAGGAACTGACCCGAAACGTAATGCCCCGTCTCCGCGTAAAACCTGCTCCCCGTACTAACGCCTGCAGGTGCACTCCGAGGTGCCACCGGGTCGTCCCTACCAGCCTGCGCCCCCGGCAACCTCCCAGGTGCCGCGCTCAGCGCCACTCCTCCCGCGCCCGGTAATGCCAGCGCAAAAAGCATAACCAGCAGAGCAAAACGGCTAAACATAGGGGTAAAACAGCGGGGTTGGCGTCGCAAAGCAGTGACCTCCAGGGACCGTGGGCACGACATTATACCACAGGTACAACTCGAAAATCGCCGCAGGCGATTTTCGAGTTGTACCAATCTATGATAGAATGGGTGGGCTCTGTGCTGAGGGCGCATTCGACCCTCGTGCTCCACATTTCCACCAGGAGGAAAATAAACTAAAGCAGTGTTCAACTCATATCCGGGCCACAGTGCCACCGCGTACAACCTCGCCGACGGCGTCGAGTGGAACATTCGTCCCTACAGGGATGGCGACCTCCCTTCCATCGTTACTCTCCTCAACACCGCCGATGCAGTAGACAAGCTTGACGAGGGCACGTCCGAGGAGGAGTTGTTCAGCAAATTCCAAAACCCCAGCTCCGACCCCGCACGCCAGGTCATAGTAGTGGACGGTCCCAGGCTCCCCGGCATGTCCACGGACAGCCTGCTCGGATACGGGCGCATAAACTTCCAGGACGACCTGAAAGCCTCCGAGCGAGTCTACGGTACTCCACGCGTCATTGTTCACCCTGCCGCCAGGGGTCGCGGCCTCGAAGAGGCAGTGGCGCGCCGTCTCCTCGAAATGGCCCGCGATAACGAGCGGCGCACCGACCTACCCCACATGCGCAAGGCCAGGGTGCGCGCCTTCGTCCGCGAGCAAAACACCACCACTCGCTCTCTCTGGGAGGGCTTCGGCCTGCGGCCCACTCGCCAGTTCTGGGACATGGCCCGCTCCCTCCACGACCCTATCGACGAGCCCCAATGCATTGACGGTGTCAACATCCGTAACTTCCGCCGCCCCCAGGACTACGAGCCCGCCCGCATCGCCTACAACCTCGCCTTCACCGACCACTGGGACAACCTCGCCGAGAGCGAGAACGAGTGGAACTACTACATGTCCACCCCCTCCGTCAAGCCCGACCTCTCCTGGGTGGCCGAGGTCGAGGATGAGCCGGGCACCATAGCCGGCCTCTGCATCTGCACCATATACGATTCCGAAAACCTCAGGGGTGGTCGCCGTGAGGGTTGGATAGCCGAGCTGGGCACCATTCGCGAGCGGCGTCGCAAGGGCCTCGGCCGCGCCCTTCTCCTCCACGGCCTCCACTCCCTCCGCAGCGCCGGCCTCGAAACCGCCCTCCTCGGCGTAGACTCCCAAAGCCTAACCGGCGCCCAGCGCCTCTACGAGTCCGTAGGCTTCCGCATTCGCGACCGCGACCTCCAGTACGAGTGCCCGCTGGATGACGTTCTTATTTAGAATGCCAAACAACCTCTGGGATAAGCACCCAAGCAAGCGTAGGGGCGAACCTTGTGTTCGCCCTGGCCGCGGTCGCACTCCAAGAGAAGGGCGAACACAAGGTTCGCCCCTACCAAAGCTGGTTTTGTTGGGGGCTATTAGTACCAGGTACAATAAAGGATGAACTAACTGTAGGGGCAGGCCCCCGTTGCCTACCCTGGTTCGTAAACCGAGGCGTTGGCGATACGCAAACAGGGCAGGCAACGGGGGCCTGCCCCTACAGGTGTAGGGACATACATGGAAACAACAACCGTCATCCGCGCTCCCCGCGGCACCACCCTCAACACGAAAGGCTGGCTGCAGGAAGCCGCCCTCCGCATGCTGATGAACAACCTCGACCCAGAGGTGGCCGAGCGCCCGCAGGAGCTGGTGGTCTATGGCGGCAGCGGCAAGGCCGCCCGCAACTGGCCCTCCCTCCTCAAAATCATCGACTGCCTCAAGGCCCTCGAGAACGACGAAACCCTCCTCGTGCAGAGCGGCAAGCCTGTCGGTATCTTCCGCACCACCCCCGACGCCCCCCGCGTGCTCCTCGCCAACTCCAACCTCGTCCCCCACTGGGCGACCCGCGAAGTCTTCTCCAAGCTAGAGGCCGAGGGCCTCATCATGTACGGCCAGATGACCGCCGGGAGCTGGATTTATATAGGCACCCAGGGCATCCTCCAGGGCACCTACGAAACCTTCGGCCAGGCCGCCCGCACCCACTACGGCCCCGACGCCGACCTCTCCGGTCGTCTCATCCTCACCGCCGGCCTCGGCGGCATGGGTGGGGCCCAGCCCCTCGCCGTCACCATGAACGGTGGCGTCGCTATCATCGCGGAGGTGGACCCTTCCCGCATCGAGCGCCGCCTCCAGACCGCCTATCTCGACACCTCCACCGACAACCTGGACGACGCCCTCGCGCTGGCCGACCAGGCCATCAAGGAGCGCCGCCCCCTCTCGATCGGCCTCCTCGGCAACGCCGCCGCCATCTACCCCGAGATCGTCCGCCGGGGCCGCGCCCCCGACATGGTCACCGACCAGACCTCGGCCCACGACCCCCTCCGCGGCTACGTGCCCCTGGGCCTCGACATAGAATCCGCCGCCCAGCTCCGCGCCTCCGACCCTGACGAGTACGTGCGCCGCGCCCTCGACTCCATGGCCGTCCATGTCCGCGCCAT
Organism: Chloroflexia bacterium; assembly: GCA_045805005.1. Taxonomy (GTDB): domain Bacteria; phylum Chloroflexota; class Chloroflexia; order QHBQ01; family JADMIH01; genus JADMIH01. Next base: position 9,145 of record JBJMMB010000178.1, on the reverse strand, counting down.
GCTCGACCTCCAGCGCATGGGCTCCGTGGTCTTCGACTACGGCAATAACATCCGCCAGCAAGCCTACGGCCAGGGCGTCGCTGACGCCTTCGCCTTCCCAGGCTTTGTGCCAGCCTACATCCGCCCCCTCTTCTGCGAGGGCAAAGGCCCCTTCCGCTGGGCTGCCCTCTCCGGCGACCCTCAGGACATCTACAAGATCGACGACATGGTCCTCCGCGAGTTCTCGGATAACCCCTCCGTGGTCCGCTGGATCAACCTCGCCCGCGAGCGCGTCAAGTTCCAGGGCCTGCCCGCCCGCATCTGCTGGCTCGGATACGGCGAGCGCGCCCATTTCGGCCAGGTAGTCAACGACATGGTCCACAGCGGTGATCTGAGCGCCCCCATCGTCATAGGCCGCGACCATCTCGATACCGGCAGCGTCGCCTCTCCCAACCGCGAGACCGAATCCATGAAAGACGGCAGCGACGCCATCGCTGACTGGCCCATCCTCAACGCCCTCATCAACGCCGTCGGCGGAGCTACCTGGGTGTCCGTCCACCACGGCGGGGGAGTGGGCATCGGCTACAGCATACACGCGGGCCAGGTTATCGTAGCCGACGGCACCCCCGAAGCCGCCGCCCGCCTCCAACGAGTGCTCACCACCGACCCCGGCATGGGCATCCTCCGCCACGCCGACGCCGGCTACGATGAAGCCCTGGAGGCGGCTCGCAGGTTTGGCGTAACAATACCAATGCGTGAAACCTGAAACGTGCACGTTTCAGGTTTCACGCCAGAAAACCCATGCCCACAAACTTCTCACTAACCTACACTCCCCCCGACCTCACCCGCCCCATGTTCGCGGAGGCCCCCGACCGGGAGACCAAGCCCGCGCCCGCCGATGGGCTGGCTCCTGTTGCCTTCTACTCCACCACCAACTACCCGACCTACGTGAAGCGGCAAGGCGTGTGGCATCTGGTCAAGCGCCAGCGCATGGACGCCCTCATCGTGTGGGACGAGAAAGCCCAGGAGTACGCCTGCGTGGAGCTGCGCAGGGTGCGCGCCGGCCAGGAGGTGGTCACCGGCACCGCCGAGGATGGCAGCTACGGCCTCCTCGTCCACTCCACCGGCTTCGTGCCGCTCGATGGCTCCCCCGCCTCCGAGGAAGCCTTCAAGTTCATGGCTACCGGCGCATCCCGCGAGCGCCCACTAAACTACCGGCGCCTCGCCGAACTGGTCGCCTGGGACAAGGCTCGCGCCGGGCGCAGCATCTGGGTGCTGGGCCCCGCCGTCGTCCACGCCGGGGCCCGCGACAGCATGTCCTGGCTCGTCGAGAACGGCTATGTGGGCGCGGTCTTCGGCGGTAATGCCGTCGCCGTGCACGACCTGGAACGCGCCCTCTACGGCACCGCCCTCGGCATGGACGTGGAGGGCCACACCGTCCTCGGCGGCCACCGCCACCACATGGACGCCATAAACACCATCCGCCGCGCGGGCAGCATCGCCGGGGCCGTGCAGAGCGGCGTGGTTCGCGACGGCATCATGCACGCCTGCGTCACCCAGGGTGTCCCCTTCCTCCTCGCGGGCTCCATCCGCGACGACGGCCCCCTCCCCGAGGTCATCACCGACGTCGTCGAGGCCCAGGACAAAATGCGCTACTTCACCCAGGGCGCTACCCTCGTCGTCATGCTCGCCACGATGCTTCACTCCATCGCCACCGGCAACATGCTCCCCACCTTCATCGAGCGCAATGGCACCATAGAGCCCGTCTACACCATAGTCGTAGACCAGATGGAGATGGTCATCCACAAGCTAATGGACCGCGGCACCCACCAGGCCTACGGCGCCGTCCGCAACGTAGATGACTTCCTTGACCGCATGGTAACGGAGCTGAAAAAGCTCCAGGCATAGTGGGTGCCGAGACCTCGCTGCTGGGGCATCGGGTGTGCGTCGCCCAACCAAACAATCAATAATTGGGGGATCCATGCTCGACTTGCGAAAACCTGCTCCCCTGTCGCCCGGTAGCCGTGTGGCCGTGGTCGCGCCTTCCTGGGGCGGGCCGGCCAGCGTGCCCGGTCGCTACGAGATGGGCTTGCGCGAGTTGAGGGAACGCTTCGGCTTCGAGGTGGTGGAGATGCCCCATGCCCGCTCCGCAAACGACTGGCTGTGGCGCAACCCCCAGGCGCGCGCCGATGACATCAACGCCGCCTTCGCCGACCCTACGATCCAAGGTATCATCTCTGCTATCGGGGGAGATGACTCCGTGCGCATCTTGCCTTACATCGACACCCAGCTTCCCTCTCGGTACCCCAAGGTCTTCATGGGGTTCTCCGATACCACCACTCTGCATGTGCTGCTCATGCTTTCCGGGTTACAGACCTTCTCGGGTTCTTCTGTTATGGCCGGCATCGCGGAGAATAGCGGCACCTTCCCGTATACCGAGAACTGGATTCGCCGCACCCTCATGTCCACTCAGCCGGTGGGCGACCTGGCGCCGGCCCCGGAGTGGACCGATGAATTCCTGCCCTGGGAGGACCCCGAACTGGCAACCCGGCCTCGTGCCATGCAGCCCAACGCGGGTTGGACATGGTTGCAAGGGCAAGCGAGGGTTGAGGGTCACCTGGTCGGCGGCTGCCTGGAGGTGCTGGAGATGCTGAAAGGCACTCGCTGGTGGCCGGGGCCCGAGGTGTGGGACGGCGCTGTCTTATATTGGGAAACGTCCGAGGACAAGCCCACACCTCAACAGGTAGCCTACTGGTTGCGCAACTACGGCATGATGGGAATCTTCGACAGAATAACCGGCATGATAGCAGCCCGGCCGTATGGCTATACCCCTGAGCAGCATGAGGAGCTCCCCCGTGCTGTCCGGCGAATAGTCGCGGACGAGTTCGGGCGGCCCGATCTGCCGATCGTCATGGGCCTCGACTTCGGTCATACTGACCCGCGCATGGTCCTGCCGAACGGCGGGCGGATGGTTATCGACCCATTGGCGCGCGCAATCACCCTTCCCGACCCCTGTACGGAATGACTCGCGCCGGGAATCGCCTGTTGGATGAACATGCGCCGCCGGTCACTATCCCCTTCCCACTCTTTGTCCCCGGCGCTGTGCTATACTATACCCACAATCCCTGAGGCGGTCCGACCGGCCGCCCGGTCATTCTCAAGGATAAACCTATAACCATGGTCGGCGCTCCTGCAACCCCAACTCAGCCCCTGCCTACTGGCACAGTCACCTTCCTCTACACTGATATAGAGGGGAGCACCACGCGCTGGGAGCAGCACCCCCAGGCCATGAAGCCCGCCGTCGAACGCCACGACGCCATCTTGCGCCGCTCCATCGAGGCCAATGGCGGCTGCGTCTTCAGGACCATGGGCGACGCCTTCTGCGCCTCCTTCTCTGCCGCCCCGCTCGCCCTCGAAGCCGCCCTCGAAGCCCAGCGCGCCCTCAACATCGAGTCCTGGAACCCTGAGATCGCCCCCCTCAAAGTGCGCATGGCCCTCCACACTGGCCTCGGCGAAATCCGCGACGGCGACTATGTGGGCCGCCCCCTCAACCGCGTGGCCCGCCTCCTATCCGCGGGCTACGGCGGCCAGGTGCTCGTCTCCGGCGCTACCCAGGAACTGCTCGAGGACCACCTCGCCGATGGCGTTTCCCTCCGCGACCTTGGCGAATTCCGCCTCCGCGACCTCAACCGCCCCGAACGCGTCTACCAGCTTGTGGCCCCTGGCCTGCCCGATACCTTCCCGTCCCTCAAAACCCTCGACAACCGGCCCAACAACCTCCCCATCCAGCGCACCCCCCTCATAGGCCGCGAGACGGAGCTTGCCGCGATCCGCGAGTTGCTAGACCGCGACGATGTCGGGCTCCTCACCCTCACCGGCCCCGGCGGCACCGGCAAGACCCGCCTCTCCCTACAGGTTGCTACCGACTCTATTGGCAATTTCGATGATGGCGCATATTTCGTTCCCCTCGCCATCGTCCGCGAACCCGACCGCCTCCCATACGCCCTCGCGCAGGCCCTCGACGTCCCCGAGATGCAGGGCCGCTCCATGCATCAGAGCCTGCAAGACTATCTCAAAGACAAGCGCATGCTCCTCGTGCTCGATAACTTCGAGCAACTGGTCGATGCCGCGCCCATGGTCGCCGACCTCCTCGCCGCGGCCCCCCACGTCAAAATTCTCGCCACCAGCCGCATCGCCCTCCACATCTACGGCGAACGCGACTTCCCCGTGCCGCCCCTCTCACTGCCCGACGCCAGACGCCTGCCCCCCGTCGAAGATCTGGGCCAGTACGAGGCCGTGCGCCTCTTCGTCGATAGGGCCGTGGCCGCCCGGCCCGGCTTCGCCCTCAATGCCCAGAACGCCCCCGCCGTTGTGGAGATATGCCGCCGTCTCGATGGCCTCCCACTCGCCATCGAGCTGGCAGCCGCCCGCATTGCCATCCTCCCGCCCCAGGCCATGCTCGCCAAGCTCCAGAGTAGCCTCAAGCTCCTCACCGGCGGCGCTCGTGACCTCCCTGCCCGCCAGCAGACGCTCCGTGGAGCTATTGAATGGAGCTATGATCTCCTCGATGATGCCGAGCGCACCCTCTTCCGCCGCCTCTCCGTCTTCGCCGGCGGCTGTACCTTCGCCTCCGCCGAGGCTGTATGTGGCGGCCCCTCCACCGAGTCCCTCCCGGCCCTCGCTATTGAGGTCTTCGACGGTCTGGCCTCCCTGCTCGACAAGAGTCTCCTCCGCCAAATAGAGCAGGCTCCCCACGACGGTCAGGTGGATGCGGAGTCCGAGCCCCGGTTCCTCATGCTCGAAACCATCCGAGAGTACGCCGCCGAGCAACTCCAATCCTGTGGTGAGGACGCCGCGATCGGCGCGCGCCACGCCGAGTTCTTCCTCGCCCTGGCTGAGGAGCTTGGCCCCGAGCCGGAGGGCTCCGGGCATGCCGCGTGGTTGCTAAGCTTCCAATCCGAGCACGATAACTTCCGACCGGCCCTAGCCTGGCTCCTCGACCGCGAAGAAGTAGACAAGGCCCTCCGCCTTGGCGGCGTCCTCTGGCGCTTCTGGTCTTCTCGGGGCTACTTCACAGAGAGTCGCGAGTGGCTGGAGACCGCCCTCCGCCTCTCCCGCTCCGCAGGTGACACCCGCACCGAATGGCAGGCCCTCCTCGACCTCGGCTGGCTCTGGTCCGGCCGCGACTACACCCGCACCGGCGAGTACTACGAGCAGGCGCTCGAGTTGGCCCGCCGGAGCGACGACCGCAAAATGCTCGCCCACACCCTCAATCGCAAGGCCAACTGGCTGCTCAACACCGGCCAATTTGAAGATGTGCTCCAGTCCCACCACGAAGCCTTGAACCTCTTCGAGGAGCAACACGACAGGCGGGGCATGGCCGAGAGCCTCGACTTGCTCGGCATGTCCAACATGCTCCAGGGAAACATGGTCGCCGGTTACCGGAGCTACTTACAGGCCATCACCCTCTTTCGCGAGTTGCGCGATGAGCGCGGCCTCTCCGGCAGCCTTGGCTCTATCACCGTGGGCCTGTCCTCCCTCACCACCAACACTGCCTACAGCGTGTTGGTTACACCCGAGGAGGTCGAAGGTTATGTAACCGCGGCTATCGAGATAGCACGCCGGAACGGCTGGCTGAGCGACCAGGCCTTCGCGGAGTTCGACGCCGGCACTGCGTATGGCGGCTTCGGCCAACTAGGACAGGGTTTGGCGCACGCGCGCGAGAGCCTTCGCGTGGCCACCGAGATCGACCACCAGCAGTGGATAGCGGCAGCGCACTTTACAATCGGCAAGACATATTGCTATATGCTCAATCCTGACCTTGCTCTACCGTCTTTCAAGTCCGCACTGGCGTTGGCGCGCTCGATAAACTCGGTCTATTGGATCAAGAGTATCATCGCGGGCATAGCTGAGGCATATATCCTGCGGAACGACCTGACCGCGGCGGAGGAGGTAATCAAAGCCGAACTGGATCCCACGCGGCGCCCTCGTGGCCTGGGAGAGAGGACCATGTTCTGGCAGTGGGGCAGGTTGCTCGTCGCGAAGGGCGACCCGGAAGGCGCGTTGGAAATAGCCGGCCAGTTGCTTGCCTCCGCATCCACTCCCCCTCCAGACGACCCCAACCAGCCCATCCCCGGTATACTCTATTTGCAGGCCGAGGCATTCATGGCCCTTGCCCGCCTCCCCGAGGCCGAGCAAGCCCTCCAACAGGCCCGCCAGGCCGCCCTCCGGCGCACCGCCCTCCCCCTCCTCCTCCAAATCCAACTCGCCCTGGTGCGCCTTTACCAGACAACAGCCCGTCCCGACCCCGCCGCTCAGGAAACCCAAACCACCACCAAACTAATAGAAGACCTGGCCGCCACCATCGACGAGGCCCCACTACGCGAACACTTCACAAAAGCAGCCCATGAACTGCTCGCAACGTAAGGCTCGTAAAGGGGGTGCAGGGGTCTCCCTGCCGGGGGTTTGGGGGGTGCCCCCCAAACTTTCTTCACAATCAAGAGGGGGTTTGGGGATACCCCAAATATTCAATATTGGATAATGTTTGCATAGGAACAGCTCAATGCAATTGCAAACCTTGCTCAGCGCCGCCGCCATCCCAGGCGCCACAATCCTGGGCGAACCCGTCCAACTCGACATAACCCACATAGCCGAAGACTCGCGTCGGGTCGAGCCCGGCGGCCTCTTCGTCGCCATCGCCGGCCGCGCCTCCGACGGCCACCGTTACATCCCAGCCGCCCTCGAACGCAGGGCCGTCGCCGTCGCTGGCTCACGCTCCGAGCGCCCGGAAGGCCTCCCCCCAGCCGTCCCCTACGTTCACGTCCCCGATGACCGCGCCGCCGTGGCCCTCCTCTCCGCCGCCTTCTTCGACTTCCCCTCCCGTAAGCTCCAGGTAATAGGCGTCACCGGCACCGACGGCAAGACCACCACCTCCACCCTCATCCACTCCATCCTCGAAGCTGCGGGCCGCAACGCCGGCCTCATCTCCACCATCCGTGCCGAGATAGGCGGCCGCTCCTACGACACCGGCTTCCACGTCACCACCCCTGAAGCCTTCGACGTGCAGCGCTACCTCCACGACATGGTCCAGGCCGGCACTGACGTGGCCGTCCTCGAGACCACCTCCCACGCCCTCGACCAGGGCCGCGTGCTCTACGTCGATTTCGACGTCGCCGTGGTCACCAACGTAACGCACGAGCACATGGACTGGCACGGCAACTGGCAGAACTACATGGCCGCCAAGGCCCGCCTCTTCGAGGCCCTCGCCACCTCGCACCACAAGCAGGGCACCCCCAAAGTGGCCGTCATCAACGCCGACGACCGCTCCTACGCCTGGCTGCGCCCCATCCCCGCCGGTATGCATTGGGTCTACGGCCTCGACTCCCGCCAACAGCCCGACGTCACCGCCCGCGACATCACCTACACCGGCGGCGGCACTCGCTTCACCGCCCTCACCCCGGTGGCCGATATCCCCGTCGAGATGCGCCTGCCCGGCAAGCACAACGTCTACAACGCCCTGGCCGCCATCGCCGCCGCCCTCGCCCTCGGCACCTCCAAGGATGCCATCTCCCGCGGCCTCGCCGCCGTCACCCAGGTGCGCGGGCGCATGGAGTGGGTCCCCGAGGCCCGGCCCCTCGGCTTCGACGTGGTGGTCGATTTCGCCCACACCCCCAATGCCCTCGAAAAGACCCTCGAGCTCGCCCGCGACCTGGCGGCCCCCCGCGGCGGCCGGGTGATTGTCGTTTTCGGCTCCGCGGGCCTCCGCGACCGTGAGAAGCGCGCCCTCATGGGCCACGTCGCGGGCCGCCTCGCCGACCTCACCGTCATAACCGCCGAGGACCCGCGCACAGAGCGAGTGGAGGACATATCCTCCGAGATAGCCGCCGCCGTGGCCGCAGAGGGCCGCATCGAGGGCCGCGACTTCCGGCAAATCCACGACCGCAAAGAGGCCATCGCCTTCGCCATCCAGCAGGCCCGCGCGGGCGACATCGTCCTCACCTGCGGCAAGGCCCACGAAAACTCCATGTGCTACGGGGCCGAAGAGACCCCCTGGGACGAGTTCGCCGCCGTCCGCGAAGCCATAGCCAAACGCACGGTTGGAGACTGATATGCGACAACTGCTCACTTCCATGGGCGAGGTGCTCATCGACTTCCTCCCTATCCAGGCAGACGGGGCCACCACCGGCTTCAGTATGCACGCGGGCGGCGCACCCCTCAACGTAGCGGTGGGCATGGCCCGCCTCGGCAGCCCCGTCGCTTTCGCGGGCAAGGTCGCCACCGACTTCTTCGGCCGCTACCTCCGCGCCTACATGGAAAGCGAGGGCATCGACACCCGCTTCCTCATCTCCCACGAGGCTTTCAGCACGCTCGCCTTCGTCGCCATGGAGGATGGCGAGCCCGCCTACGCCTTCTACGGCGAGGGAGCCGCCGACACCCTCCTAGCCCCCGCCGACGTCCCCGAGGCCCTCTTCGACGAGACCGCCATCCTCCACTTCGGCTCCATCAGCCTCCTCCGCGGCACTACCCCCAACGCGGTGATCTCCACCGTCGAGCGCCTCAAAGGCCGGGCCCTCCTCTCCTTCGACCCCAACCTCCGCCCCGGCCTCGTCCGCGACGAGCCCGCCTACCGCGCCCTCCTCGACCGTCTCTTCGCCCTCGCCGACATCGTCAAGCTCAGCGCCGCTGACATCTCCTGGCTGTCCCCAGACCGCACCCCCGAGCAATTCGCCCTCGACCTCTCCACTCGCGGCCCCGCCCTCGTAGCCGTCACCCAGGGAGGCCGGGGCGTCCTCGCCCAGCGCGACCCCGACGCCTTCCGCGCTCCCGCCTTCAACGTCCAGGTGGTCGACACAGTCGGCGCGGGCGACTCCTTCAGCGCCGGCCTCCTGGCCGCCCTCCACGAGCGCGGCGTCACCACCCGCGCCGCCCTCCAATCTCTCCCCTCCGACCAACTCACCCAAACCCTAACCTTCGCCTCCGCCGTAGCCGCCCTCGCCTGCTCCCGCCCCGGAGCCGACCCCCCCACCCGCCCCCAGGTCGAAGCCTTCCTCCAGCGCCACGCGTAGGGGCGCGGCATGACGCGGCCTGTTTGCCCCGTCACCGAAATTTAATATGCCACCTAAACCCGTAGGGGCAGGCCCCCGTTGCCTGCCCTGTTGCCCAACCC
>JBJMMB010000177.1:0-2714 GCA_045805005.1 Chloroflexia bacterium | reverse complement strand
TACCACGCCCACACCTAGCGAAACCTGTATCAGTTCCACCACCCCTGCTACCCCTCCTTCTATCTCCTGCGTGCCGGTTGCGTGGACCTGTGCGGCCAACGTGACTGTGACCGGCAACACTATCCAGAAAACGGGCGGCGCGGGCAGCACCTGGGACGCTGGGGCAATTTCCAGCCAGTCGATCGTATCGGGAGACGGGTATGTGCAGGCCACCGTGGACGTGACGGGCACCTACCGCATGTTTGGGTTGAGCAATGGGGATACCAACCAGTCATACACAGATATTGACTTCGCAGCCTACCTCGCCGGGGGCAGCTTCATGGTCTACGAGGGCGGGTTGCGCAAAGCCACCGTAGGGTCCATAACTCCAGGAGACATAGTCAAGGTGGCGGTGGAAAGTAATAGGGTGAAATACTACGTCAATTCCACGCTTCTCTACACCAGCGCACTGACACCTACCTACCCCTTATCGCTAGACACGTCCATCAACAGCCTGGGCGGCAAGGTGTACAATGGCTACCTGTGCGCGGCCAACCTCGGCTCCAATCCAACCTCCACTCCTATCTCGACGCCTACTGCTACCGTCACCGCAACCTTCACCATGACCCCGACACCCGCTCCACCTCCCGCCTGCCTGCCGGTGGCGTGGACCAACGCGGCCAACGTGACTGTGACCGGCAACACTATCCAGAAAACGGGCGGCGCGGGCAGCACCTGGGACGCGGGCGCCGTATCTTCGCAGTCTATAGCATCGGGAGACGGGTATGTGCAGGCTACCGTGGACGTAACCAGCACCTACCGCATGTTCGGCCTTTCCAACGGCGATTCGAGCGTGCTGCACACCGACATAGATTTCGCGGCCTACCTGGCCGGCAACAGCCTCAAGGTGTACGAGGGTGGGCTATCCAAGGGCACCTTCGGCACGCTAGCCCCCGGAGATGTGGTGAAGGTGGGCGTGCAGGGTGGGGTGGTGCGCTATTATCTCAATGCTTCACCAGTGTACACGAGCAGCCTGTCCCCGACTTACCCCCTCCTCCTTGACACGGCTATCAACAGCCTGGGAGGGAAAGTGTACAATGCCACGATTTGCGCAGCCAACTTTACCGGGCCATGATGGACTTCGCAATTGTTGCCCCTGGCCTTTAATCGCCGGACCCCTGCGGCTCGAACAGCCCTAGTTCGGGGAGCATCACAAAGGTAGTATCGCCAATTCTGCTGTTCACATAGGCATGGAAATGGCCGTAGAACCAGTACCGAGGATTGGCCCGTGCCGACACCAGGCGGTGCAACTCCGTGAGCGCCTCCCGTTCCCGCTTCGCTTCGTCTACCAGCGTTTCGTCGCCAAAGGTATAAGCAAATAGCTCCAGGCTGCGGCTATGCACCGGCTCGGCGAAGTCCGGCGCGGTATGGGTCGCTACCGCCCATAGGTCGTGTAAATCAAGCGCGGCCAGCCGCTCCGGGTCCAGCCTGAACTCCTCATCCTCCCAGTACGTGGCCCCAGGCACGCGGGCCTTTCGGTCAACGGAAATAGCCCCACCCACCACCAGGATGCGACGGCCGCCCGGCTCCATAACGCTATAGTCGGGTAGGAAGTGAATATGGGCGTACCTAGGTAAGGGGCGTTGGAGCGAGGCGCCCGAGGAGCTAATACCAGGTTCGACAAAATAGCCGGGGTCGTCGTGGTTGCCGCGCAGCACGTACATTGTGGAATCCGCTTCGGCCAACCTCGCATCGAGGGCCGCCAGGCGTGACCCCTCCAGCTCCGGAGTATCAAAGCCCACCCCGAAGTCCCCCACCTGGATAAGGCCGGCGTTACGAATATCGCGCCGGTCCAGGAGATCGATCAACTCCTCGAACTTGCCGTGTACGTCTCCGATAACCAGCAGCCGTTTGTCGGCGGTATCGCTCATTGTTCCAATCATACACGAAACGTCCTCACAGGGCGCAAAACCGTCACCGCCGGCGTTTGCCTGCTTCCCCAACTCCCTCCATTTTGCCCTCTTGACAAAACCGAAATTCACATGTATCATTATGTCATAATTATGATACAATGATACAAGGAGGGCATCTTGGCAATCTGGTTGGACGTGGAGCCGCGCAGTGGCGTACCTATTTACGTGCAGATCGTGCAGCAGATCAAGCACGCGATAGAGGTCAGCGCCCTCCAGCCGGGCGAGCAATTGCCCACCGTCCGCCAGCTTGCCGTAGAGTTGACCATTGCACCCAACACCATCGTCAAGGCATACAACGAACTGCAGTCGATGGGCCTTGTCGAGAGCCGCGCCGGGGTTGGCACCGTGGTCGCCCCCAACCTCAATGGCTCGGTGCAGGCACAACGGATGGAGGCGTTCACCACGCGGCTGCGGGCCCTGGTCCGCGACGCCGCCACCCTCGGTATCGAACCGGCCGACCTGGCCGCGCTCGTTCAGGCGGAGATTGATAGCTATTACAGCCACAGGAGAAACGAAAATGATAGCAGCTAATAACCCAGGCCCCGCCGGCGCACCCGCTGCTACGCCGAGCGAGGGCGCACAGGGAGGCCCGGCAGCCATCGAAATCGAGGGCCTGAGGGTGAATTACGGCCCCAAGCGCGCCGTCGACAGCCTTACCATGACCGTGCCCGCGGGCTCCATCTTCGGCTTCCTCGGCCCTAACGGCGCGGGCAAGACGACCACCATCAAAGCCCTGCTTGGCCTACGCAAGCCCAACGGCGG
>JBJMMB010000176.1:0-10842 GCA_045805005.1 Chloroflexia bacterium | reverse complement strand
TGGGTCATTTGGTGGCGGCGGAGGCTTCAGCGGAGGCGGCGGCGGTGGGGGCGGCTTCGGCGGCGCCAGCGCCTACAACGCAACTTCCGGCGGTACAAGTGGCTCCGGGGGCGGGGGAGGCGGTGGTGCCATAGGCGCCGACGCCGGGACCGACCTCGAGATGGCCACAACCTGGCGTCCCGGCTCCGCGGGTGGCGGGGGAGGCGGACACTTCAACTCCCCGTTCGGTCCCACGAACGTGGGTGGCGGGGGCGGTGGGGGCGGTGGGGCCTTGCGCATCGCCAGCGCCACCCAGATCAACAACTCCGGTGTTGAGCGCGCCGACGGCGGCGGGGGCGGCTCGCAGAACGGAGGCGGGGGAGGTGGGTCGGGAGGGGCCATCTTCCTGGCCGCGCCCAGCATCGCCTTCGTCGGCGGCGCGGCGGCTAGCGCGGTGGGCGCCCCCGGTGGCTCCGGTGGCTCCGGCGCGCCCGGCGGTTCGGGCGGCCTGGGACGCATCCTCCTCTCGGCCAATTCGCTGACGACTGCCGGCGCGAGTTTCAACCCGCCTATACCTCCGGTCAGCAACGGCCCCGGCTATACCTACGTGACCTCTTACTGTCTCAACACGCCCACGCCAACGCCCACGGAGACCGGTACGCCCACGAATACGCCGACAAACACCCCCTCCCCCACGGCTACCGTGCTAACAACCATCGTGGGGCATGTCACATGGCAGGGACGAGCGGCCGCGCCGAGCATATACCAGCAACTGCCCCTCACCCTCACTATTCGTATGGTCACGCCTACTATCACCTACCCGATGACGCTGACGGACCCGAGCGGCTTCTTCACCGTGACAACCGCGCTACCGCCAGGCAGCTATTACTGGCGCGTGAAAGGTCCGACTTTCCTATCGACCGCGGGCCCCCTCGTCCTCACGGGGGCTCCCACGATCAACGTGGAGATGGGCCTGCAACGAACGGGGGACCTTACCGGCGATAACGTGGTGAACGCTACCGACTTCAGCCTCTTGAAAACCAACTTCGGGGCCGGTGGCGATCCATGATATTTAAGGGAAGCAACATCGCGCACTTCGTGCGCGATGTTGCTTCGGATGCTGAGTTCTTTATGGGGCTAGCGGCCCGCGGGGGTCATTTTTTCGACGGCGGGTAAGATTTCAGTGCCCCAGGGCTCGAAGGCTCCCGGCAGGTGGAGGGCCTGGGTGTTGATGATGGCGTGGTCGGTGCCGATCTCGGCAAGTTGGTGGAAGTACTCGATGGCCTGGGCGGGGGTGAGGGTAGGCTGCTTTTCGGGGGCGTCTAGCGCGCCTTCGGGCCGCTTGCCGTCCGTGGTTACCACCATCGCGCTCAGGGTGGTTTTCTCGATCTCGCTGTAGGGGCGGCCCCGCTCATCGCAGCGCTCCTTCAGGACGGCATACTTCCTCTGCGCGTAGGGAACGCCGCGGAGGTATTCTGCGGGGTCATCTGTGATGACGATCAGGTTGCAGGCGTCCCCGTACTGCGCGATGAATCGGAAGGTCTTCTGCTCGCCGTCGCCGCCGATGAGCATGGGAGGGTGGGGGCGCTGGAGGGAGTTGGGGGAGTTGAGGGTTTCGGCCATGTGCAGGTGTTGGCCTTCGTATGGCGCAGCCTCGCCCGACCACATTTGGTGAGCGGCCTGCAAGGTGTCTTCGAGAAGCTCGAAGCGCTCCTTTAGCGGCGGGAAGGGCACGCCCAAACCGTCGTGCTCGCCCTGGTTCCAGGCCGCGCCGATGCCGAAGTAGGCCCGCCCGCCGCTCAGCACGTCGAGCGTGGTAGCGGTCTTGATGAGAATGCCCGGGTGGCGGTAGGTTACGCCGGTTACGAGCGCGCCTAGCTTGACCTTGCTCGTTATTGCAGCGGCGTAGGAGAGTGCGGAGTACGCCTCGAGCATCTCGCGCTCCTTTGGCCCCCAGCCGCCTATCTGGAAGAAATGATCCATGACCCACACGCTGTAGAACCCGGCATCCTCGGCCTCGCGCACTATCCGCCCGAAATGCTCGGCCAGCTTCTCCGGCCCGCCCGGGTAGGTAAAATAGGGGATCTGCAATCCGATTTTCATAAGGCAACTCCTGGGAGAGAATTTCTTTGCCAAGCAAGTATACGCCCGGCCTGAGTCGGCCCAAATCGGGCGGGGGTTGGCTCTCGCACCTGTCCAAAAGGACAGGTCTTGAGGGCGGCACAAAGCCCTGGGAAATATGCTATAGTGTCAGCAAAGCATTACCCGAGTCACAGCCATGAAACATAGTAGAACACCGATGGCAAATAACGGACAACCTGTTGAACTGAAGCTGGTCCCCGACGCCGATGGACTGGAGGTTGATATGGCTACTCTCCAGGGTCTATGGACCGAGCAGCAATATCTCAAAGTAACTGACCAAACCAACCACCTGATAGAGTTCACAGATGGCGTGATCGAGATACTTCCAATGCCAACCCAAAAACACCAGGCGATTCTGCAATTCCTCTTTCTGGCTATTTTGCCACGTATCAAGCACATCGGAGGGAGAGTGTATTTTGCTCCTCTGCGCCTGAGAATCCGGGAGGGGAAGTTCCGTGAGCCGGACCTGTTGCTGGTGCTGGATGCGCATGACACGCGACAGCAAAACCGCTTCTGGCTGGGAGCCGACCTGGTGATGGAGGTTGTCAGCTCCGACAATCCTGAGCGCGACACAAAGGTGAAACGGGTGGATTATGCGGAGGCCGGTATCCCGGAGTATTGGATCGTCAACCCTGAGGACCAAACGATCACAGTGCTGAAGCTGGAAGGCGGTACCTATGTCGAGCACGCGGTAGCCGGCAGGGGCGAAACGGCGATTTCCGCATTACTGGAGGGCTTCGCCGTCGGGGTGGCGGACGTGCTGGACGCGGAGTGATAAGGGCAAACCCCCTCTTGCGGAGGGGGTTTGGTGAGGGTGTTTCCTTAAAGGGATTTGTTTCAGGCCGTTGGAGCGCCGTAGCCATCGCCAGCCGTTGACGCGTTGTGCGGCGGGCCGAGGTAGGGGAAGTCGGAGAGGAAGTCCGAGTGGGGACCGACCTTGTCCTCGGTTACCTGGGCGTTTGTGAATATGGTGAGGAACGCGTCGGCTACATCGTCGGTGAGGGCTCGTCCGTTTCGGGGGAAGTCGGCGGCCTGCGTGGGGTCGTAGCGTATGACATCGGGCAGCAGGATCGCCGCCGTCCGCTGCGCCTCTTCCGGAGTATAACGTCCAACCTGCTCCAGCACGTGCGCGAAGCTGGAGATGAAGCGCTCATCCTGGGCGGGCTCGCCGCTGTGATACAGGGCCTTCTCCTCGCCCGGGGCAAAGAAGACCGATTGCGAAGGTCTGGCCCCGCGGTCTACCTGGGTCCAACCCGCGCCATCCGCCTGAACCAGCACCCGGTGCCAAAGGGCGTTTGTGGACCCGAGGGCGCTGTTGGGCACCTCCAGCGCGATGCTGCATATGTTCTTGTCGGCGAAGAAGTCCTCGCCGGTAAACTGGAACTGGTTGAGTGCACCTCCCGCGTCGAAGAAGAAGGGATCGCTGCGCCAGCCCGCGAAGAAACGGTAATCGCCATCCTCGGCCACCTGGGCCTCCGGCCCCATCGACACGGGCGCACCATCGATGATGACCTCGCCGCCATCGCCCGTCCTGGCGGCCTCCGGTCCCTCTACGCGGCGTACCGTAGCGGTCATAGCCCCGTTCGTGGAGGGCGAGAACCGGATACGGTAGGCGACGTCGGCGACCAGGTCCTCGTTTGTGTCGATCATAAGCTCGTAGATCGCCTCCGGCGCGAAGGGTTCCGTGGTTGTAGGCCCCGGCGGGTTTATGCCCATAGAGGGATGCATGTCCATGATTATGATCGACTTGCTCGCGTCGTCCTGCTTGGGGAAGGCGAACAGATCGGTTAGATCCAAGCGGGGGTCTCCGTTCGGGAAGGCAAAATCAGGGCCTGAGTAATGGTGAGACATAGCTGCTCCTCTCTGTTGGCGCACCAGAAGGTGCGCTATCCAACCGCGACTACTATCGACTTCTACTGGAAAGAGTGTGACGTGATATGGAATGATACATCAAAGGGGCAGCCAGGTCCAGGGTCTATTTGCGACCCAGGTCGGGGGCACTCACCGGCACGGAGACGATAATCTCCGTACCCCGGCCGGGGGCGGTCTCGACCCGGCACTCCCCTCGCAAGCTCTCCGCACGCTGGCGCATCGTGCCCAGGCCCATGTGCCCCGCGGGCACCCCGCTTATGTCGAACCCCGCGCCGTCGTCCCTGACCCGCAGTACCACGCAGCCACGCGCGTTGTCCGCTTCCACGATTATTTCCGCGGTGCTGGCTCCAGCATGCTTGACCACGTTGTGCAGAGCTTCCTGAGCTATCCTGTAGAGGGCCTCTTCCACCGCCGGATTCAGCTTAGGCAGGTCGCCCCGTGAGGTTACGGTAACCGATAGCAACTCCCGAGCCTGCACCGCCGCCGCGTGCTTGGCAAGCGCCGATAGCAGCCCCTCTTCTTCCAGAGCTCCAGGCCGCAACTCGAATATGAGCGCCTTCATCTCGGACATGGCTCCGGAGGTCAACTGCCCCAGGTCGTGCAGTTTGCCCATCACCATCTCACTTGGTATTATTTCGCGCTTCAGGATGGTTTCGATGGCCCGCGCCGTCAGGTTGATGCTGAACAGGGCTTGCGATACCGAGTCGTGCAGCTCCCGAGCCAACCGCTGCCGCTGCTCTTGCGCCGCTCGCTTCTCCACCTGGGCCAGCAGCCGTGCGTTCTCCACGGCCACCGCCGCCTGGTTAGCGATGGCGTTGTAGAAGGTCATCTCCCGCTCCGCGATATCGACGCCGGGCGGGTGATAGCTCAGCAGCACCCCCATCTGCTTGTCCTCATATATCATGGGCAGCGCGACGATCGTATCCCAGGCCACCTTGTCCATGAACTGGTGGATCGGCGCAGACTCGGGCGACTCCAGCAGCTTGCGCCGCATGTCGCCGACCATCACCGCTTTCCGCTCGTCGTAAGCCGCCTGCAAGAGTAGCGGTACCCTGGACGACAGCAGTTGGTTGGACCCTTCTACGTACCCCTCCGGGTGCCCGTGCGAGCCGACCATGTGCCACGATTGCAACGCATCATCGTACAGCACCACGCCCGCCGCCACCGCCCCGGTGGCATGCACGATATGCACGCACATGTCGTCGAGCGTCGACTCCAGAGAGCCACCGAAAGCCACCCTGGAGGCGATCCGGGCCAACGCCTCCGTGCTCCGCGCCGCCTCGCGGGCCTGCTCATAGAGCCGGGCGTTCTCGAGGGCTATGGCGGCCTGGTTGGCGATAGCCATCGTCAGCTTGACGTGACGCTCTTTGTAGTAGCCCGGCGTCCCATATCCTAGCGTCACCGTGCCGATAGCCCTCTCGTTCAGCATCAGGGGCACCGCCACCCACGACCGGATATCGCGCAGATCGGTTTCCATGCGCTCATTGATATCCTCGACGGTGGTCTCCAGCAGCCAGGCCAGTACGCTGCGATAGCTGTTCTCATACACCCCCTCGGCGCGGGCATCATCGAGCACCACGGCATCACCTCTTTGCACAGCCTCCCAGATCGGCCCAAACATCTCCACAGGGAAGGTTCGGCGTATGGCAAGCGTGGCATCCGGGCTCCCCGCACGGGCGTCCCAGATCTCCGCCTCTGCGCCTCGGACAATGGCTATGGCGCAGGAAGAATAGTCGGCAACCAGGCGCATGTGGTCGAGGATGCGCGACAAGAGCGGCTTCAACTCCAGCGTGGACACGACCCCACGCGAGACCTCCAGGAAATTGAGGGTCTCGGCAGGCAACTCGGGGGCCGCCTCTTCCTCGGACTTCGGATACAAGGATATAGCCTTTCCAGATAGATTGTTTAACCCGGCACCAGGAGGGCCGGAAAATATCCAACCCTATCCTACCATAAATACGCGAGAATGGGGGCAAGGAAATCGCGATGAGGCATAGGATTCTTCTCCCAGGTAGAGTTGCAAGGCGTTTCGGGGCGATTCGTAGGGCCGGAAGCGAAGCGGACGACCCCCGTTGCCTGACCTGTTCGTTTACCTCCGACGCTCGCGCGTGCTAACAGGGCAGGCCCCGGTTGCCTGCCCATACGCGTCAAGCTAAGGCGTAATGCCTTAAGTGGAGGTCTATAGAGACACGCAAAGAGACCATTCTGTAGGGGCAGGCAACCGGGGCCTGCCCGGTTTCCCTACCCCGGCCTTGGTGGTACGCGACCAGGGCAGGCAACGGGGGCCTGCCCCTACGGGGTTGGGTGGTAGGGACACAGGGCGCAGCAAGCGGCGCCCCTACGGGGGATTTGGGTGGTTTACCTCCGCATGGGTGGTACACGAACAGGGCAGGCAACGGGGGCCTGCCCCTACAGAAGTATAGAAGTATCACACCGCTTGGTGTAGATGAGGGGTCCTTCCGCTAGCCACGCGCGAAGACCAGGATGCCGTTGGCTGGGATGACTATGCTCGCCGAGTTGGGCAGGCCGTGCATGGGCGGGCCGCCGGCCGTGATGGCCCCCCCGTTCCCTGTGGTCTGGGGGTTCACCCAGTTATCGTATACGTCGCTGTTGAAGACCTCCTGCCATTGCCCATCTCCGGGGAAGCCGAGTTCGTAACCGTAGAAGGTCGACTCGTTCAGGCTGGCGACTACCACTACGTCGTGCCCTTCGCCCTCTACCCAGCGGTGGAAGGCTATTATGCGGTTGTCGTCATGCACGTGGAAGACGTCGAGGCCACCGCCCCGCAGACCGGGCAGCCGCCTGCGCAGCCATATCAACTCCCGGGTGAAGCGCAGGTAGTCGACCATGGTCTTGTCCCCGGCATCGAGGCCGCCCCACCAGATCAGTTGCCCAAGCGCGTCCGGCAGATAATCGCTCCACTGCTTGTCCTCGAGGAACTCCTGACCCATGAAGAGCATCGGGATGCCGGGCGCTGTGAGCAACAGGCCTTCCGCCACGCGGGCACGGCTCCGGGCGTACCACGACCTGGAGTTGGTTGGGTCGCATAGCGCCGCCATGCGCGGCTCCCGCCCCTTGAGCACCTCGTCGTGGCTCTCCAGGTACTCAACGCCCTTCCACTCATCGCCCAGGCTTTGGTGGGGCCGGCGCAGGGCGTCGGCTATCGGGTCCAGGTTGACGTGGCTATCCCGCCCGCCGGCTGCCTGGCTCACCGCTCTACGCACGCTATCGCGCATGCCGTCGTCCCAGGTGGCGTGGAAGCCCGCGCCGCCTTCACTCGCGTTCTTGACCACCCAGGGATTGACCGGCCAGTGCTCGGCGATCTGCGCCGCCGAGTTCGACTCGAAGTCGACCGTGCCCGTCAGGTCCTGGCAGAAACTCCAACCCCGGTCGCTGTGGCTGACGATCACGCTCACCTCGTCGTACCTGAACCCATCGACGCGGTACTCCCGCAGGAAGTAGCGGGCGTTGTCGATCAGGAACTGCCGCACCCCCTGGTTCCAGTAGGCGAAGACGAGACCGCCGGCCCAGCCCTGGTCTGTGAAGTAGAGGCTGTCGTTGTTGTTCCCGGTGGGCATGCGGTCGAAGAAGTAGATGCTCTCGTCGTCGAACCCGCCCCCGGCGTGGTTGTATACCACGTCCAGGATGACGGCCATCCCGCAGGCGTGACATACGTCGACCAGCACCCGGAGCTGGTTCGCGGCCCCTTGCAGGTTCTCCAGGGTCAGGGGTGCCAGCCCGCGGCGGGCCAGCAGCGCGTTGGCGGTCTGGAGGTAATGGTCCAGTTGCGCGGGGTCTTTGGTGGAGTACTGGGTCTCGGGGGCGAAGAGGTCGGTGCCGTTGTACCCCATACTGAAGGCCGAGGGGAACTCCACGACCGGCAGCGGCTCGATGGTGTTCACGCCCAGGGCGGCCAGGTAGTCCAGCTTGTCGAGGATATCAAGGAAGTTACCCCCATCGGCTCGTGCGTCCGGTACGTAAAAGGTGCCCACGTGCAACTGGTACACGACCATCTCGCTGAACTCGGGACGGTTGAAACCGTCGTGCCAGGGGTAGGCGTTCGGGTCGCGCAGCACGCATCTCTCCCCATCCCGCGTGCTTGCGATCTCCCGTGCATAAGGGTCCCGCTTACACCCCCTGGACCCGGTGCCGACCACGTAAAACATGTACATCGCCCCATCGCGCACACCATGCACATAACCCGCCCATATACCGGAATCATCCTTGAGCATCCGGTTGGCTTCTACCGGGTCCCAGTTCCCGTCGTAGAGGACGTGCACCGCCTCGGCCCGCGGCGCCCACACGCGGAATGTCGCCCCATCCGGCGCCAGGTTCGCCCCCATAGGGGTATCGGACTTGATGAAATCTTGTGTTAACGGCATGTAGTACCTTCTTTCCAGGTAAGCTTCGGCCGGATGCCCAGCCCCGGGAATTATTGCTCGCGTCTAGACTTCCGGCCTTATATCGCAGATCGTGAGGGCCGCAGAGGGGCCATGTCGCTCTATAACTTAGCAGGTTGGGGCGTTTCGCGCATCGATAGAACTGCTTAATATTGCCACCTGGTAGTACTTAAGTTGTCGCCGGGAAGACGAAACCCCGGAAGGGCAAGTTATGCATCCCCCTGTTTTGCCCGAGCGAGAATAGCCTCCACTACGGTCGTCTTGGCATCGGCATAGTTTTGCACGTATTTCCAATCCTGTGCTGCCAGATCTCGTTTTGTTCGTTCGTAAAGTTCGCGGTCGGCGGGATGGCTGCGCAACCAATCACGGAAGAGCAGCATTCGCTCGATTTCAGAGCAACCGGCGGTGAAGGTATGGAGATTCACATTGGTATCCGGCCCCTTGAACACTCGGTGTTCGTACCAATCCGGCTCGCGAATCGTGAGCCTGTATCCCGCCGCCTCTAACGGGGGCACATAGGCTGGCTCGTCGGCTGAGTTTGGGACGACCAGAATGATGTCGATGATCGGCTTGGCCGCAAGGCCGGGAACAGACGTGGACCCGGCATGGTCGACCTGCAACGCCTGGTCGCCGAGGGCCACACGAATACGGGCGGCCTCGCGCTCAAAGAGGCGCGGCCAGTCGGGATCATATTCTTCGAGGCGGATGTGACCGGTGAGCGGGGGCGGGGGAACGACCCAGGCCGCTAAGAGTTCTTCCTCGGTCATTGGTGTGCGATTGTTTGGCGCGGCCTCATTGGGCGGGGTATGCTGTGTCACAGGTGGGTCATGATCGGGCTTATCCGCGTTCATTGGGTGGTTCCTTTCTCGGCAAGGTGCGAACCCCTGGCCGCGGGCGCTAGATCGCTATCCTCCGTACGGTCTCGTGCAGCACCCGCAGCCCCAGCTCTACGTTCGCAAGGGAGATCCGCTCGTCGTGGCCATGCATCAGGTCGGAGGGGTTGGCGTCCGGCTCGTCGCGCATGGGGCCAAAACCGTAGACGTCGACCCCAAGCGGCTCGGCGAACCGGGCGTCGCTGGCCCCCGTGGCCATGTAGGGCACCAAGCCGGAGCCCGTTACCTCCATTGTCACGTCCTGCATGATGCGGAATAGCTCGGTGTCGAAACTGCTGGACGAGCCGGGCCAGAACTCGTAAACGTCTATCTCCACGCCCTCGCCTACGACCTCCCGGACCTCGGCCGCGAAGCTCTCCGCCGTCGCGCCGGGGAGCGTCCGCCCGTCCGCGCTGGCCTCTGCCGTCGAGGGTATGACATTGATGCGGCTCCCCGCCGGGTGGAGGATGGTGGGGGTGGCGGTGTTGTGCAACTGTGCGTTGAGGCTGGTCTTAAGGGTGGGCGAGAAGGGGGCGGCCTGTATCGCCTCCTCAAAGGTGGCCGGGTTGAGCAGGTCGGACATCAGCGCCCGCCCCTCCGCGGTATCGCCCAGGAGTTCCTGCAACATTCCCCCCACCGCTTCGGTGGGCTGCAACGGCAGAAGGTTGTTCCCCAACCTCTCCAGCGCGGCCCCCAGCTTGACGATGGCGTTATTCCTGTGGGGCCGCGAGCCGTGCCCCGGCGACCCGTGGGCCCGTATGTGAAACCGGCAGGCCCCCTACTCGGCCACCCGGCAGGGGAAGAAGGAGCGGCCCCCAATCCGCATCTCCCCGCCGCCGCCCTCGCTCAGCCCATACTCGCCATCGAGCCACTCCGGCTTGTGCTCGGCGAGCCAGCGCATCCCCTGGTAGGACCCGTCCTCCTCGTCGGCTGTGGCAAGGAGCACCACGTCCCTCTTGAGGGGGGCCTGGGTGCGCGCCAGGTCGAGGAAGAGGGTCAGGTGCCAGGCTCCCCACTGCTTCATATCGACCGCGCCCCGGCCCCAGATATACCCGTCCGCGATCTCGCCGGAAAACGGCTCCCGGCTCCAGTATTTTGGTTCCACGGGCACCACATCTGTATGCGACATGAGCAGTAAGGGCCGCTCGCTGCCGTCTCCCTTCAGGACCGCTCGCAAGTTAGCCCGGCCGGGCGCGGACTCCACGATCTCGCACGCTATGCCTTCCTCCTCCAACTGCGCCGCGATATAGTGCGCGGCGATGATTTCGTTGCCGGGCGGGTTGCTCGTATCGAGCTGGATGAGGGCTTGCAGGTGGTGGATGCACTCATCGAGGAGGGCCTGCCAGTTGGGGGCTAGTTCTGTGGTCATAATTACTCCTTCGTCGCCCTTAGAGAGAACATGAGGGGGATTTCGCCCTTCTCGGCCGACAGCCGCCACATGCCGTCGGCGCCTTTCTCCAGGAAGGGGAACATCTTCCATACTATGTACGGGTACTCGTGCAGGGACTGTATGCGCAGCCCCGCGGCGATGAGGGAATTGACGCATTCGCTCATGCTGTGGTTCCAGCCGTACTCCA
>JBJMMB010000175.1:0-5558 GCA_045805005.1 Chloroflexia bacterium | reverse complement strand
GTGGAAGCGCCGGGGGGTAGGTCGGTGGGGGTGTTAGTGGGAGTGGTAGTAGGCGTGCCGGTTGGCTGGTTGGGGGGGGTGATCGGAGGGGTATCGGTGGGTGGGCTGGTTGGGGTGATTGTGGGGGTGTCGGTCGGAGGGCTTGTGGGGGTTATGGTTGGGGTGTCGGTGGGGGTGTTGGGTGTGCCGGGGAGACTCCAGGCGTTGAGGAAGGAGCCGGAGAGCCAGTAGATGAAGCCGTTGGAGACGGCTATGCCCGAGTTGGCGCTGCCCGCGCCGCTGGGGATGATGGTGCGCACGATGGAGCCGGTGCTCTCGTCGAGTATGCGCATACCGGCGCTGCCGGCGTTGGCGAAGATGAGGTGGTTGGCGAGGGCCATGTTGCCGTGCATGGTGCCCACCGTCACGCCGGGCCAGCGGTCGGTGCCGGTGGCGGGATCGACGGCCATGATGCGGCTGCCGCCTGCGATGAAGAGGGTGCCGCCGTCCATGTAGGTGGGGTCATAGGCGGGCATCATGCCCACTGAGGTGCCCGTGGCCCTGGACCAGACCGGCCCGGCGCTGACGTTGTGTAGGTCGAAGGCATAGAAGGTGCCGTTCTTGTGGTTAGCCCCGACCATGAGGCGGCCCGTGCTGTCGTGGAAGATGACGGGAGTGGTGCCGTAGTCCTGGTCGGAGCCGGTGGCGCCGCGCTGGTCGGAGCCGAGGATATCAAGTGTAATGGGGTCGAGGGCCACGATGGCGCGGTTGTAGGGGCCGTTGTAGCCGCCGTAGTCCTCGCCTGTGGCGACGGCCAGGATGGTGCCGTCGGGGCTGAGGGCGGGGGAGTTCCAGACGCCCGCGCCGCGGCGGTCGGAGGGGACGAAGGTCTTGCTGGCGGTGGGGGTGCCGTTGTAGATGTTGACGGCGCGCACCTCACCGCGCACCGAGGGGTTGTCGGCGCAGGAGGCCAAACCCAGGTAGACCTGGTCGTAGGCGAGGAGCGGGGAGGCCCAGGGCCATGCGGAGGTGCCGAGGTCGGTGATGGGGTGGCGCCAGATGATACCGCCGGTCTCGGTGTCGAGGGCGTAGAAGGCGGAGTCGCTGCCGCCCACGGTGACGATGGTGCCGGAGACGGCAGAGGAGGAGCCTATGCCGACGCCGAGGCAGCCATTGTGGGCGAGGTTAGCGCCCCACTGCGGCAGGCCGCCGTTAACCGCATCGAAGGCGAAGAAGTTGTTGCCGGAGGTAACGCTGGCGCCGACGAAAACCCTGCCGCCGGAGACGCTGGGGCTGCTTGAGGTGGTGGTGCTGGCCATGGGGACGCTGCCCTGCCAGCGCTGGACCAACTGCGAGACGTTGAGTATGTTGATGAGGGTCTCGTCGGGATTGAAGTTGGTGCGGCTCACGTCGTGGCCGTAGGTGGGCCAGTCGCCGGTGTTAACGCGTGGGGCCATATAGACGGGCCTGGGGGTTGTGGGCTGCCCTCCCTGCGTGCGGGCGGGAATGGCCGCGCCCGCGGAACCGGGGAGGGCCGAGAGGGCCAGGAGGCTGACCAGTAGGCTGAGTAAGGCCGGTGCGCCGCGCGATCTCATGTTGTGCTCCTTCTTTGCTGTTCATCTAATGCGTAATGCGTAATGCGTAATGGTGGTAAGCGCAGCGGTCTGACTGTTTACGAAATGGGTTCGCCTACACCCATTACGTATTACGCATTACGCATTTCATTTGCCCCGCACCTTCCTGCCCGAAAGGTGCGGGTGCGCCCCAGGATGTGCTACACTGAACCTGCTTGAATAGGCCAACCGGACGCCCGGTATGGGCGCCTTGCCAGGTGCAGTAGCAGAGATTATAGCATATCTGTGGAGTAAGTGAATGCTTGACAGGGCCTTAAAGGTGGCGGCGAAGGCGCATGCAGGTCAGGTACGCAAGGGGACCGACGTGCCGTACATTTACCACCCCTACGCGGTGGGGATGATGCTGGCGCGGGCGGGGTGCGACGACGAGGTGGTGGCCGGCGGCATACTACACGACACGGTGGAGGATACTTATCTCACGCTTGATTGGATCAGGGAGAACTTCGGGGAGCGGGTGGCGATGATCGTGGACGGGTGCACGGAGCCGAACCACAGGTCGGAGCGGTGGGAGACGCGCAAGGCGCACACGCTCCAGTACCTGCGCACCGCGCCGTGGGAGGTGCGGGTGGTGGCCTGCGCGGACAAGCTGCACAACGTGCGCAGCGTCATCTCGGAGCGCGAGGAGGCCGGTGAGGGCGTGTGGGCGCGCTTCAAGCGGGGCCGCGAGGAGCAGGAGTGGTATTACAGGGGGCTGGTGGATAGCCTGTGCGGAGAGGGAGTCGAAGGCCCGGAGATACCCTTCTGCCCGGCGTTTAGGGCGGAAGTGGAGAAGCTGTTCGGCAAGTAGGGGCGAGGTACGATCATCAGGGTTGTGCAGACACGAAAAAGGCAGTTCTGTAGGCGCAGGCCCCAGCCCCAGAGGGGACCCCGTGCTGCCTGCCCTGTTGCCCTTGTTGCCTAACCCCGGTGACGGGGGTACACGACCAGGGCAGGCAACGGGGGCCTGCGCCCCTACGGGGGTTGGGTGGTATGCGAACAGGGCAGGCAACGGGGGTCGTCCGCTTCGCTACCGGCCCTACGGCGGTTTTTAGGAAGGCGTATAAGACAGGAGAGAAGGGATGGAGATGGAGGGCGACCTGGCTAACCGCACCGCGAGTGCCATCGAGGAGGGGTTCGCGGCTTATCACGAGGAATTCAAGCGCATCACTCACGGGGCCAAGGGGCGATTCGAGCGGTGTGAGTGGCGGCAACTGCACGAGGACGCCGATCAGCGGCTCGACCTGTATAAGTGCTACGTGGACCGGACGGTGCGCTGCGTCAAGGACGAGTCGGGGGCACCCGCGGACGACAGGGGTTTCTGGGCGGGGGTCAAACAGCAATACACACAGTTCAGCGCCCACCGGGACGACTTCGACCTGGCGGAGAGCTTCTATAACTCGGTGGTGATGCGGGTGGTGCGCTTCGCGGGCATCGACGCGGGCATCGAGTTCGTAGGCACCGAGTTTAAGACGTCACCGCCCTCGGAAGAGAAGCCGGTGTACAAGTCATACCGCAGGACGGGGAGCAGCCAGGCGTTGGTGCGCGACGTGCTGCTGGGGTGCGGGTTCGAGTGCGGTTTTCGCGACCTGGAGCAGGACGCGGCGCTGGTGGCGGGTGAGATCGATGCCCACCTGAAGAATTCGGGCCGGAAGCAGCAGATACACGAGGTGGAGATCGCCAACCCGGTGTTTTACCGGGGGAAAGTGGCCTATATCGTGGGGAGGATACGGACCTATTCGCGGTATATACCGCTGGTGCTCTCGCTGCTCAACGGCGAGGGGGGAATATACGTCGACGCGGTGCTGCTGACGCAGGACGAGGTAAGCATCGTGTTCAGCTTCGCACGGTCGTACTTCCACGTGGAGGTGGGGAAGCCGCGGGCGCTGGTGAGCTTTTTGAAGTCGATCATGCCGCTGAAGCCCGTGGCCGAGCTGTACATCTCGATGGGGTACAACAAGCACGGCAAGACGGAGCTGTACCGGGACTTACGCAGGCACCTGGGGCGCTCGACCGACAAGTTCGAGGTCGCCAGGGGCGACCGGGGGATGGTGATGGCGGTGTTCACCCTGCCGTCGTACGACGTGGTGTTCAAGGTCATCAAGGACGCGTTCGACGCGCCGAAGACCACGACGAAGCGGGACGTGGTGGAGCGCTACCAACTGGTGTTCAAGCACGACCGTGGGGGCCGGCTGGTGGACGCCCAGGAGTTTGAGCACCTGCGGTTCGACAAAGACAGGTTCGCGCCGCAATTGCTGGAGGAGTTGCTGCGGGTGGCGGCCAGGACCGTGTCGGTGGACGGAAACACGGTGGTGATCGATCACCTGTATACCGAGCGAAGGTTGACACCGCTGAACCTCTACGTGAGGGAAGCGGAGGAGGAGCCCGCGCGGGAGGCGGTGATCGACTACGGGCAGGCGATAAAAGACCTGGCGGCGACGAACATTTTCCCAGGGGATATATTGCTGAAGAACTTCGGGGTGACGCGGCACGGCAGGGTGGTGTTCTACGATTACGACGAGCTTTGCCTGCTGACGGACTGCACCTTCAGGGAGATGCCCAAGGCGGGGGCGGACTCGGACGAGGAGATGTTCGCCGAGCCGTGGTACCCGGTGGGGGAGAACGACGTCTTCCCGGAGGAGCTGCACACCTTCCTGGGCTTGCAGCCTAAGCTGGCTCGGATCTTCTACCAGGAGCACGGGGACCTATTCGACGTGGCGTTCTGGGCGGGGATGCAGGGGCGGCACCGGGCTGGGGAGATAATTGACATACTCCCCTACAGGGAGAACAAGAGGCTGCCGGCGGCGAGCGCTATGGGCTCATAGAAAACTATTGATAAAAATATCAAGGTCTGCTATAATCGGCGTACCTGGATTTATTCCTGGCAACATCTGGGGTGCCAGTCAATCCGCTGCATTATCGCACCTGGTTGAGGTGCTAGCCCGGCACTAAGGCGCTACAGATGACATAGCGTGTGTTTGGGTTGCCTCCATGGTCAACCACGTCAGGAGTGTGCACTAGCACAAGTTAAGAGGCTCTCGACTCGGTAACCGTTATCCATTTAGATAGCGGCTACCGGTATTTCGCGCTTTCGCTATGGGAGAATTATTCAGGTCAGGCCATTCCAATTTAAGACCGGAATTATTACGCGGTTAGGGATCGTAACGGTAGAGGGAAGAGAAATCGAGGAGGAGCTAGCATGACAGGTCAACCACAGACAGGAATGCGACGGCCCGGTATTTTGCGGGCGCTGGTGTTACTGGCGCTGCTGTTCGCTATGGGGCTCACGGCACAGGGCGCTCTGGCGGGCAGGCTGACCGACACCACGGCGGGGCTGCCCAGGGCCGGGTCGGGGACGGCAAGTGCCAACACAGGCACCTCCACCTCGGGCTCCAAGAGCAGCAGAACCTCTCCGAGCATCCCGCAGGGCGATGCCTTCATGAGCATCGACCCTAGCATCGACGTCGTCGGCAGCGTTGCCAACCCCAATAACGGGGATACGGTCAACACCGGGGACCGCTTCGCATTGGACATCAACGCGCATGGGCAGTCGAGTTCGGACCTCACCGCCGCGCAGGCATACATGACGTATGGCCTCTCCTCCGGAGACACGGGGTTTGCCTACCTGGTGGAAGCAGCTCCTCTGGCCACCTCGTGCGTGCTGACCCAGACCGCCAAGGCGGACACGAGCACCTTCGACACCGTGCTGCAGAACGAATGGTGCAACGGAGAGGGAGGGCCTTGCGTCTTCCGCTCGATAAACACCCCCATAGGGTGGGGAGCGATAGCGCTGGGAGCGCTGAACACCTGCGCCACCGGGTGTGGACCTGACTTCAGGATAGCCACGATCCCGCTGTGTGCATGGAGCCCCGGCCAGTTCACGATCCACTGGCAGTTCTCACCTCCCGAGCCGATCACGAGAGACACCCAGTTAGTGGACTCGAGCAACCAGATCGTCTCGGACCCCTC
>JBJMMB010000174.1:0-10175 GCA_045805005.1 Chloroflexia bacterium | reverse complement strand
TAGTGTTGCCAAGACGATGGGTAATAGAGAGGACATTCTCATGGTTGAGTTACTCAAGAAGACTTGCCCGCGACTACGAAGTACTACCAAAGAGCAGCGAGGCTTTCATCTACATCGCCATGACCCGTCTCATGCTTCGTCGTCTTGCTCGCTGACCTTTTCAGACAGTTTCTAAGGGATGTGGGCGGGCCTGGTCAGTGAGACACGAACCAAACACGCCTACCACCATTAGGTTTTGCGTTTTTGCGCAACGGCTGGGGATACTACGCTGTAAGACATTGGCACGTCAACAATGGTATGGGAGTTACAGGTTGGCTGCACAGGCCATAAGCATGCGGTGCCTCCTGCACCTGCAAGCAGAGACCAGCCGGTAGCGTGTACCTGCGCGCCGGTGAACACAGCGGCTTTAGTGGCACGATTCTGCCGCAGTTTGACTGTAGTAGAGTCTTGTCGCGGACAATTGGAAACCGAAACTCGCAACGCGAAAAGAGTGCGTTCGTTGTACGTAGACACACAACCCAGCAGAGGAGGTAGGGGAGAACATGACCACCATTCTAAGGGTATCAGACGCCCGACACACGATACACCGAGTACACACGGCAGTCCACGGCCTGCTGCCCAGTGAGCATAGCAGGCCCGAGGGACGCGGTAGACATGGTATACGCGGGCAAAGCGGCTGGCGCACTGTTTCGCTGGCGGCGGTGTTGGCTCTTGCTGCGGCCAGGTCTCTGGCTCCCGGTCTCCCTGGCAGAAACGCGGATATTGCATCGGCTGCGCACCTTACACAACCCGCGCAACAAGCACAACTACGCGAAGCTACCTTTACCCTCGATAACGTGGCAGTTACGGTCCGCACACCTTTCTTGCCCGGACAATTCTACGTCTCTACGCCGGGAGATTTGACCCAAGCGGCCGGTGCTAATGCCACCCAGCCCTGGCAGGAGTTTTCGGTGATTGCCGCACCCTTCGGCTCTGCCCCCCCAAGCGAGTCGGTGCCGATAGCCCGCCACGGTGGCGCTGATGAGTATCGGGCCGCGCTCAGGCAAGGGCGCGCCTCGAGCGGCGAGTTGGTGCAGACCGACCCTAATGGGCCGGTGGCATCGATCTTCGGGCAACAGATAACCGCACAGGTTAGCCTCGTCAACTCGAGGGCGATCAAGGAGACGTCTACACCCCTGGTCATAGTGGAATGGGTGGCGGAAGCGGGGCCGCGCATGTGGATTGTGCGGGTGAGCAAAGAGCTGCCGGCCGGTACCAAAGCGTTGCAGAGTACGTCCGCTTTCGTGCAGTCGTTGAGCCAGGTGGTAGTGAGCAGCAACACTCTTAACAACGCTACCACCCTCAACCTGAACTGCCCATCCTACTGCCCTCCCTCTGCGGCAGGGGGCGCGCAGACGTCTGGTATGCCTCGCACAGGGGTAGCCTCTGCGCTGGGGCTGGGTGATGGCGGCACACTGCCTCTACAGAGGGATGCCTTGCTCTTGCTGGGGGTGCTGGTGGGGGCTGCGGCTCTGCTTGGGGGTACCGCCCTGCGAGTTGTGGATGCTCATAACACGCTCTAGTTCCGTTTCTCGCCCCACCCGAGCCTTGGACCCATGAGGATGAGGAGGCCGGCGACTATGAGGAAGACGGGCCAGATGGTGGCTATGTAGCTGAAGCCGATACCGGTCAGCGTGATGCCCAGGAAGAGGAGGGCTATCAAGGTGATGATGCTGCCGGGGAGGAGATAGGCGGACTGCTCGCGGCCTGAGGTGAAGTAGGCGGCGAGGAAGGCCACGCCGACGATCAGCGGGTAGATGGGCCACAGGACAGCCTGGTCGGACCAGGAGAGGAGGCCCGTGATGGTGGCCAGGAAGAAGACGCCCAGGAGGAAGGGGATCGTGCCGCCGAAGACCAGGCCGGCCCGCCTACGTGGGCCTGTGGTCATTATGGCCTGCGAGAGGGTGGCCGCCCCGGCAAGTATGAGGAATAGCGGCCAGATATTGCCCCAGTCAAGATTGAGGAAACCCTGGGTGGCGGCGAGGAATATCAGGCCCAGCACTATTAGGATAGCGCCGCCCATGACGCCGCCGTAGTTGTTTTGTTTTGTTTCCATCGTGTTGCTCCTCGGTTCCAGTACTATACGCCTTATGGTATGGGGTTTCACCGCCACCTGGATATTACCAGACCGGGAGCATTAGAGGGACAGGCGAAAGTCGTATTTACTTTATGGGCCATGAGGAGTAGGAGGTCAGGCTAAGTCTTCGTCCACCTCGTGGGGTTCCTCCGGGTCGAGGCCGCGGTAGTCGGGAGCGCCGAGGAGGACTTCGCGGGGTTTGCCGCGGTTGTCGGAGTTGGCGGGGGAGATTAGGCCCAGCTCTTCCATTTGCTCGACCAGGCGGGCGGCGCGGTTGTAGCCGACGCGGAGCTTGCGCTGGAGCATAGAGACGGAGACGTAGCTGCTCTTTTTCACCAGCTCGATGGCTTGCTCCAGCAACTCGCTCTCAGCGTCGGCGTCACCGCTGCCGAGCCAGTCGGGCATGGGCATGGGCTGGACCGGGGCCGGGGTCTCAGCGCCGTCGCCGGAGGGGTCTTCGAGTGAGGGGAGTTGCTTCCGCCAGAAGTGGACCACTTTGTCGGCCTCGGCATCGGAGACGTAGGTGCCCTGAATGCGCACGGGCTTGCTCTCGTCGGAGGCTGTGTAGAGCATATCGCCGCGGCCCAACAGCTTTTCGGCCCCGCCGCTATCGAGGATGACTTTGCTGTCGACCTGGGAGGTGACGGCGAAGGCCGAGCGGGCGGGGAAGTTGGCCTTGATGAGCCCAGTGACGACGTCGACGGAGGGGCGCTGGGTGGCGACGACCAGGTGTATGCCGGTTGCGCGGGCGAGCTGGGCAAGGCGGCAGAGGGAGGTCTCCACCTCCTCGGGGGCGGTGAGCATCAGGTCTGCGAGTTCGTCTATGATGATTACGATATAGGGTAGGTGCTCCATGCCCGGCCCCTGGGTCCCTGGGGTTCCTGGGGTCCCTGGGGTGCCGGAGTGCTCTTTGTGGAAGGTGCGGTACTGCTCGATGTTGCGGAAGACCTTGGTGATTCCATCGGCGCCGCGCTGGCCCTTCGCGAAGAGCTTATAGCGCCTCTCCATCTCCCAGAGGGCCCACTTGAGGGCTTCGACCGCGGTGAGGGGGCGCTCGCGTTCGTTCTGGGTGCCGGCCTTGTCGCGGGCGCGCACCTGGGGGTCTTTCTCCATGCGCACGTCGGTGACCACAGGGCGGAGCAAGTGGGGGATGCCATTGAAGCCGGTGAGTTCGACCCGCTTGGGGTCTATCATGAGCATACGGAGGTCATCGGGGGTGAATTGCAAGAGGAAGCCGATGACCATGGAGTTGAGGAAGACGGACTTGCCGCTGCCGGTGGCCCCGGCAACGAGGATGTGGGGTAGCTTGGCGAGGTCGGTGACGACGGGCTGGCCGTGGGTGTCGCGGCCCAGGGCGACCCTGAGCCGCCCCTTGGAGGCTTTGAACGGGTCGGACTCGATGATATCGCGCAGGCCAACGACCTGCAAGGAGACGTTAGGCACCTCGATGCCGATACGGGACTGGCCGGGTATGGGGGCCTCGATGCGGATATCGGGGGCGGCCAGGGCCAGGGCGAGGTCTTTATCGAGGGCGGTGACGCGGTTGACGCGGACCCCCACGCCGGGCTCGATGGCGAACTGGGTGACGGCGGGGCCGGTGTTAACCTCGCGCACGGTGGCTTCGACGTTGAAGGAGATGAGGGTCTCCTCGATGACTTTTATCTTGGCCTTGATGTCGGCCGGGCTGACCTTGGCCTCGCCACTGATCTCCAGCAGGGTGAGGGGCGGGAGGTTCCAGATGTAGCCCAAGGGGCTAGGGGTCGGGGGTTGGGGGTCGGGGGTCGGGGTGGGAGACGGCTGGCGAGACTTGGATTCATTGATGACGGGCTCGGGTTTGGTTTTGGTGGAGGTGGAGGTGGAGGTGTGGTCGCCGCCGAGGAGGGTTACGAGCTCGGGGGGCGGGGTGGGCATGGGGAGTTGGGTCAGGGGGGTGAGGTCGTGGACTGGGAGCGCAGGGTGCGGGTCCAGGAGGTCGAGGCTGGAGGTATCGTCGGGAGCGGGGTGGCCGTTGATGCGGACCGGCTCGGGGGTGGCCTGACGGCGGGCCTCGTTCTCCAGCATGAGGCGGGTGACCTCGGAACCGGCCTGGCGCAGGCCCCTGCCGGCCAGCCTACCGGCGGCCAGGGCGGGGCGACCGACGCCGCGTACGACCTGGGCGAGAGAGACGCCGAAGGCCAGCATGAAACCGCTGAGGGCCACGGTGAAGAGCACGAAACCGGCCCCGGCGCGAGTAAGGTAATCGGAGAGGAAGGAGGAGAGGAGGAGGCCGAGGTAGCCCCCGCCCTGGCCCACCTCGGCGGCGGGCTGGCCATTGGTGAAGAGGTGAATGAAGCCCATAGAGCCGAGCAGGAGCAAGATGAGGCCGAGAGGCACCAGGGGGGAGAGCCACCGGGGGTCGCGCCGCGCACCGGTGAAGAGCACAAGGGCCACAACGGCGAGGGCGGCGGGCACCAGCCAGGCCGCCACCCCGAACATCTGGGCAAGGAACCCGCCCATGTAGCCGACGATCCCCTGCCCACCGGCGCGCCAGGAGAGGAGCCCCAGCACGAAGAGCCCGGCGGCCACAAGGAGTAGGAGGGCGGTAATTTCGCGCCGGACGTGGGGGGCGATCTCTATTTTGGACTGTGAATTTTGGGTTTTGGATTTTGGATTGCTTGCGCGCGGTTTGGTGGTCCGGCTCGCAGGCTTTGCGGCGGTGGTTTTGGGTTTCGCGGTTGGGGTTTTGGGTTTGGGAGTGCCGACTTTGGACCACGTGGGAGTGGCGGGTTTGGCCGTTTTCTTGGAGGTGGAGGTTGCGGGCATGGACTGTTCCCTTGTCTGGCGTGGGCGGTCTGCCTGGGTTATTAGCACGTATGTTTTGATGCTCGAATATTATATCACGAGGATGTGGAGTTGGGGAAAACTATGCGGGATGTGGTAAGCTAATGAAGGAGCGGATGTATCGCGCGTAATGTCACCTGAGCAACGCGCGACTATTCAGAGTACCCAAGCAATGGTAGGGGCGAACCTTGTGTTCGCTCTCTACCCTTAGTACTTTGGCAAGTGGGCGAACACAAGGTTCGCCCCTACATGTACTGGTTTTGTGAACACTCTTAGAGGGGAGAGGTGGAAGAGATGCGATGGAGAGCAAACCCGGCGCGGAGTCTGGGATATGCGAGTATGTTAGGCTTCGCGGGGCTTTTGCTGTGCATGGGGCTGGTGGTAGGGAGCGCCGCTGCAGGCAACCCGGAGGGGGGTAACGGCACAACGGGAGAAAGCGCCGGGAAGGGTGGGGCGGCTGCGCCGCTGGACGACGCCTACATGGTGCTGCGACCCCAGGCCGGGGCCCCTCCGAACGGGGGGAGCGTGAATGTGGGAACGAAGTTCACGCTTGATTTGGTGGTGAACACAGGGGTGCACGATAACGTGGCCGCGACGCAGGACTATATATTGTTCGACAACCCACAATCTCCCTCGGGGGTATTGAAGGTGCTGCCCTCGGCGAGCGGGAACTGCTCGGCGGTGCCCGTATCAACTACGGTGGCGGCGGATACGAGCACCTTTGATGCGGTCCTACAAAACGAGGTGTGTAATGGGCCGGGCCCATGCACATTACGGGGAGTGAACACTCTACCTGGGAACCTGGCATTTGCATCAGGGGCCCTGGGCAACTGCCCCAACGGCTGCGGGCCGGGAGAGTTCAGGGTGGCGCAGATCACTTTATGCGCGGCGACCGGGGGAACAGGGACGCTGCAGTGGCAGTTCTCGCCACCCGCTCCGTCCATACGCGACACGGAAATCATCGATATAAGCAGCCAGAGCATAGAGAACCCCGCACTCTTCGTTGATTATGTGATCCACGTGAACGCGCCAACCGCCACGCCCACGGCGACCCTGACGAGGACGCCGGCACCGACAGCTACAGCCTGCCCAATCAACTTCTCGGATGTGCAGCAGTCGGATTACTTCTACGAGCCGGTGCGGTACCTGTACTGCGGGGGCGCTATCTCGGGGTACGGGGACAACACTTTCCGCCCGTATAACAACACCACCAGGGGCCAGTTGACGAAGATCGTGGTGCTGGCGGAGGACTGGGCCCTGTACACGCCCACGGCACCGACGTTCAGCGATGTGCCCCAGAGCCATGCCTTTTACCGCTACGTGGAGACGGCCTACGCGCGGGGGATCATCTCAGGGTATGGAGACAACACCTTCAGGCCGGACAGCGGCGTGACGAGGGGGCAGTTGTCGAAGATCACGGTGGCCGCCGCCGGTTGGCCGCTGTACACGCCGCCTACACCTTCGTTTGAGGACGTGCACGCCGATAACGCCTTTTACAGCTACATTGAGACGGCTTACCAGCACGGAATCATTTCGGGGTATTTAGATGGGACGTTCCGGCCGGGGAGCAGCGCGACCAGAGGGCAGATAGCCAAGATTGTGTACCTGGCGGTAATCCACCGATAAGTATTGTTTATCTAAACCAAAATGCCACGCCGAGCGTGGCATTTTGGTTTAGATGGAGGTCATCGCAATGCCCTGCGGGCTACGGCGAGGAGGAAGTGGGCGAAGGTGCGGTGGATTACCTCGAACATCTGCTCGTCAAATGACATTTCAGGGATCCATTGGATCACGGGGCACTCGTTGTCTTCGCCTGTGCGCGAGGTGGCGAGGCAAAGGAGGTCGCCCTGGCCCGTGTCCTGGATGACTACGAGGTCGGCGGGGAAAAAGTCGTCGGAGGTGCGGATGGACTCGGTGGCCCAGATGACGTTGGGGAGGCCGGTGTCGGGGACGCCGAGGCCGTAAATGGGCTCACCGCCGAAGGAGCCGGCCCCGTATTTCTGGAGGAACTCCTTGTAGGAGTCGGGGAAGGTGACGCCGAGCTCCTGCTGGGCGACCCACAGTTCCTCGTACGGCACGGGGCCCGCGAACTCGGCCAGATCGAGATTAGCGTCTATTATCTCGGCGGCCTTAGCTATTGTTGCCATCTCATCCTCCCGCCTGAATTACGAATTACGAATTATGCTCAAGCTAATTCGTAATTCGTAATTCGCGAAGCGTTAGACTTCCATCACTACAGGTAGCACCATCGGCCTGCGCTTGGTCTGGTCGTACAGGTACTGGCTGACGGCCTCGCGTATCTTCTTGTTGATGAAGCTCCACTCGCGGTGGGTGTCGCCGTTGTCATGGGCCAGGGCGGCGCGAACGCGCTCTTTGGTGTTATCAAGCAGCTCGCCCGCCTCGGCTGCGTAAACGAAGCCGCGGGTGACTATGTCGGGTCCGGCGACTATCTGCCCGGTCTGCTTGTCCACGGAGACGACGACCAGCAGGATGCCGTCGCGGGCGAGGAGCTGGCGGTCGCGTATGACCACGTGGCCCACGCCGCCCACGCTGAGGCCGTCTACGAAGACGTTGCCGGCGACCACGCGCCCGGCTATGTAGGCCTCGTCCTCGTTTAGCTCAACCACGGAGCCGTTCTCGACGAAGAAAATACGCTCCGGGGGCACGCCGAGGGCCTGGGCGATCTTGCTGTACATGACCAGGTGCCTGCGCTCGCCGTGGATGGGGATGACGTACCTGGGGCGCAGGAGGTTTAGCATGAGCTTGTGTTCCTCCTGGCTGGCGTGGCCCGAGACGTGGACGCGGGCGATAGCGCTGTATATGACGTCGGCGCCCTTGACAAAGAGGTTGTTTATCACCCGGCCGACGCTCGACTCGTTGCCGGGGATGGGGCTGGCAGAGAGGATGTAGGTGTCGCCGGGCTTGCAGGTCCAGTAGCGGCTGTCGTCGTTGGCGATGCGGGAGAGGGCGGAGGTGGGCTCGCCCTGGGCGCCTGTGCATATAACCAGCACCTCGTTGTCGAAGAGGGTGGCCGTATCGCTGACAGATACGAGAATGCCTTTGGGGATATTCAGGTAGCCGAGGTCGACGGCGACCTGTACATTGTTCTCCAGGCTGCGGCCGAGGAGGGCCACCTTGCGGTTGTACTTGTAGGCGAGGTCCATGATTTGCTGGACGCGGGAGATGAGGGAGGCGAACGTGGCAATAATGACGCGGCCTGGGGCGCGGGCGATGATGTCACCAAGGGAGGTGCTCAGCTCCTGCTCGGAGGGGGTGTAGCCGGGCGTTTCTACGTGTACACAGTCGGTGAAAAGGGCGAGCACGCCATCGGTGCCCAGGCGGGCCAGGGTCTGGTAGTCGGTGACGAAGCCGTCGACGGGCGTGGGGTCGAGCTTGAAGTCGCCGGTGTGGATGATAGTGCCAAGGGGGGTGTGAATCGCCAGCAGGCAGGCATCGGGTATGGAGTGGCAGACGTGCACGAACTCGACCCTGAACGCGCCGAGCTCGATGACGTCGCCTGCCTGCACCTCGCGCAGGTCGGCATCAGCCAGGGTGCCGCGCTCGCGCAGCTTGTTAGTGATAAGGCCAAGGGTGAGCGGGGTACCGTAAATGGGAGCGTTGACCTGGGGCAAGAGCCAGGGGATGCCGCCTATGTGGTCCTCGTGGCCGTGGGTGATGCATATGCCGCGTATGCGCGACTGCTTGCCCTCCAGGTAGGAGATATCGGGCAGCACCAGATCGACGCCGAGCATCTCCTCCTCGGGGAAGCCCATGCCAAGGTCGATGATGATGATGTCGTCGCCGTACTCGACGACGGCCATGTTCTTGCCAACCTCGTCCAGCCCACCCAAAGGGATGAAGCGCAGACGCTCGGTGGTGGGCTGTGGGTCGATGTGTTGAAGTTCTGTCGGTGTTTGTTGTGTCAAGATTTATCTCCAATGTATCGCGTATTGCGTATTGCGTATTTACCAAGCCTGGGTAGTTGAACCGTCTGACCTTCCTCCGCTACGTATTACGTAATACTCCATGGCGCTCTAGTTCGGCCAGGAGTTCGGGGCGATTTTCTAGAGCGCCGTAGATTGGTAGAGTTGGGCCGTGACCTAGTTGATGCAGGAGGTTGACTACGAGGTTGGGTATGCGGGCGGTGGGGCGGAGGCGGACGCTGAGGAGGAGAGTTTCGGGTTCCAGTTCGTCCTCTGCTTCTACATCTTCAGCGTCTGCTTCTTCAGCACCGGCGTGTGTGGTGGGCTCTTGCTGGGCAACAGCAACTGCGGGTGGCGGGTCGGGTGGCTCGGTTTGGGCGCCGGTATCGGTTGTGGCGGGGGCCGGGGCGTCATCGCCCAGGAAGAACCTGGCGATGCGGCTCTTGCGACCCGTGGGGGCCAGACCAGTTATGTCGTCCCAGGCGTATTCCAGGTCGATGCCGGCCAGGCTGCGGTAGCGTAGGCCCGTGTCCGTCAGGATGAGGCGGCTGTTGGCCTCTTCGAGGAGCACCCAGGCTACGACAGGGGCGACAAGCAGGAGGCCCAGCATGAGGGCTAGCGAGACCCATTCCACTCCCGTTACTCCGTCTTGCAGTATGGTAATCAAGCTCCAAAGCGCGAATATCCAGATAGTTGCCACTCCAAGGAGCAAGATGAATGCCTGCCGTCTTCCCTCACGCGAGATAGGGTAGACCCGCTCGGCCCCGTCGGCAGGGGTGGGAGTAGGGCTCCCTTCAGGGACGGTCTGGGCGGTGGAGGCCGTGTTGTTTACGCCGGGTTCGGTCATCATAGGGGTGGGGGTGGGGGGTCGGGAATTAGGGTGCTTCTGAAGTTGGCTCAGAAGAACGACAGTTGTTTGAAGTCGTCGTTCTCGCCGTGTTCATCGGGTTGCTCGGCGGTCTCCGTGGGCGCGTCTTCCGGCAGGTCGGGCGCCAGGGTGTCTGAAGGAAGGTTGTCGTCAAATTCCAGTTCCTCGGAGGTGGCTGCCACGGCGGGGGCCGGGGCGAGGTCGGTTTCCAGGACGGTAGCGGTTTGGGGCTCGTGTATGACCTGGGCTCGGGCTTCTTCGGCGGCGGCTAGCGGCTCTTCGAGGTCTTCTTCGGGCGGTTGGGAGACGATGCGGGCGTGCTCGATGAAGGCGGGGAGCTTGCGGAAATCGGCGCGGATGATGTCGGCGAGGCTGGCCTGGTGGAGGCCGGCGGCAGGGTGGTACATGGCGACGCAGATGCGCCCGTCGATCTGGCGGGCGGTGCCGT
>JBJMMB010000173.1:0-5328 GCA_045805005.1 Chloroflexia bacterium | reverse complement strand
CAGTGCAAGTGCGGTGGTTAGAGATGTACGAAGTAACTTGGGGTTCATGGTATTCTTTTCCTTTCTCTTGATAGGGTGTTTTTTGTGTTGCTGATCAGATCAGACAGGAACGTTCTCTGTTATGTCCAACCAGAAAATTATGGAGGAGAGGACGGAAATGGACAGTACAGGGATATACAGGAGGGGTGTATATTTCTTAACACCCATTTGGGGAGCATTGGTAATCGCAGGCAGGGCGATTACCCCGGCACGAGGAGCCGGGATCAATCAAAGTGTGAGGCGGCACGCAGAGAGCGCTAATGCGCTACTCAGGCTCTAGCTCGCCTGTTCAAGCGTGGAGCGTAGCTGATGCGCCAGGTGGGGCGGGTCTGATTGGCCGATGGATACGGTGGGGGTGCGATGCCAGGCGGCGCAGGCGTTGAGGGTGTTTGCCAGGGCGGTTATTAGGTCGTCATCCGGTTCGACGTCTGGTTCCAGGTGGAGGGCGCGAACCTCGAAGACGCCGGCCTGCCTGTTGGCTTTAGGGTCGAGGCGCCCGACGAGGCGGTCACGGTGGAGGATAGGAAGGGTGTAGTAGCCGTAGCGGCGCTTTTCGGCGGGGGTGTAGGTCTCGATCTGGTAGTGGAAGCCGAAGAGGTCGCGCAGGCGGGCTCGGTCCCAGACCAGGGGGTCGAAGGGGGAGAGAAGGGTTGTGTGCGTGGGGCGGAGCGCGCCGGAGATGGCCTTGCGGGCGAGGGGGAGGTTGTCGGGGTGGAGGTAGGCGGGCTTGTCCCAGCCATGAACGGTGGCGCGCAGCAGGGCGCCCTCGGCGGTGAGGTCTTCCAGTAGAGTGGAAATGCCTTTCTTAGGGGTGTGGAAGTAGCCAGGGACGTGGGCGGCGGTGGCGACGCCGAGAGCGCGGACGGCCTTGAGGGCGAGCGGCCTGCGGGCCTCTTCCGTGGAGGGAGTGAGGGAGTCGTCCCAGTTGGGGAGGACACGCTCGCGCAGGTCGTAGACGCGCTGAAAGTTTTCGCGGCGGGAGGTCATGAGGATGCCGACGGCGAAGAGGCGCTCCAGGACCTCTTTCTCGGGCTTCCAGTCCCACCACGCGCCTCTGCGGGGCTCAGGTTGGGGGAAATCGGCGGCGCGCACGGGGCCGTTGGCCCGGATCCGGTCGAGGATGGCAGCGGCTTCGTCGGGATGTTCCTCGAGCCAGGCGCGGGAGCGGTGGCGGGCGTCAAGCATCTGTCGCCTGTATAGACCATAGTCCTCGACGGGTAGGAAGCAGGCGGCGTGCGACCAGCCTTCGAAGATGGCCCCCTCGGTGAGGAGTTCGTCGAGCCAGCGGGGCTCGTAGTCTCCGAGGCGGCTCCAGAGGACCAGGTAGGGGCTGCGAGCCACTATATGTATGGAGTCGATCTGGAGGGCCTCCATTTGGCGGATGGTGGCGAGGACGTCCTGCTTGCGGGCGGGGCGTGGGAACGGGGCGTGGAGGCCCTGAGAGGCGAGGGCCAGGGCACGGGCCTGGGTAATGGTTAGTTCCAAGTATCGGTTCTCCTTTTCACCATTTTCACCATTTTTTCGGATTGGCACGCGTGAAACGGTGAAATTGGTGAATAGTAGATAATGGTCTAATTGGGACTCCAAGGCCCGAGAAGAGGCCGTGGGGACGCTCCCAGACCTCCGGCAAAGGGAACCCTGCACCCGCTGTGTTAGTCCCCACTGTCGTCTCTCTCCAAGAAGGAGCCAAGCGCCTGGAGGGCGGCGTCCATTGTGGGGAAGGTGCTCAGGGTGATGCAGCGCCCAGCTACGAAGAGCGAGAGGAAGAAGCGGGCTTGCGGGTTGTCTACGATAGCCCAGCCGGGAAGGTTGGGGTCTACGTGCTGCACGCCGAGGTAGGCTTTCGTGCGGCCAAGGGTAAGGAGGCCGAGGCGACGGCTGCGGCCCCAGTGGACGACCCCGTGCTCAGCGTATTCGTCGGGAGCGTCGTCCCACTCAGGGTGGTACTCGCGGTGCCAGTCTATCATCGACCTCAATTCGTCCTGCTCCAATGCTCGCCCTCACTGCGAATTGCACCTGGCGGCCGGGATGTAGCCCTGGGCTCGCCGTCGAGCCAGTGTACTATTAAAGCCGGTTGTGTATGAAGATCGACCAGTCGGCTTCGAGTCTATAGTGGGTACTCTCCCCGGGAGAGATCCCCAGGAACAGTACATTTGTCCTATTATACAGCATCTTGCAGATCTCTGTGACATCTATTCTCTGTCGAAGTCCACAAAGTACCATTGACAAAAGCGCTGTATTCTGCTAGAATTTAGGTAACACTAAATTTGTGATGAGTCTATGCAAATTTCCGGAGCCAACGAAGGGCAGGAAATAGATGTGGAGAATGAGCGGATGGAACAGGTAAGAGGTGAACAGGTGCGCGCGGGAGATGCGGGCACAGTTTCGGCCGCGCAAGAGGTTTTGCGAGGGAGCAGCACGAGGCGGGGGCTGGGGAGGCTGCTTCCATTCATGGGTCCGGCCTTTATCGCGTCGATCGCGTACATGGACCCTGGCAACTTCGCGACGAACATACAGGGCGGGGCGCAGTTCGGGTACATGCTGCTCTGGGTTATCGTGGCCAGCAACCTTATGGCGATGCTTATACAGACGTTGTCGGCGAAGCTGGGAATCGCCACCGGCATGAATCTGGCGGAGGTATGCCGCGAGCAGTTTCCGAGGCCGGTAGTGGTGGGGATGTGGGTCACATCAGAGATCGTGGCTATGGCTACGGACCTGGCTGAGTTCATGGGGGCCGCTCTGGGCTTTCACCTGTTGTTTGGCATGGACCTCTTCCCGGCGGCGATCCTAACAGGGATTACAACTTTCATCATCCTCGGACTGGAGCGAAGGGGGTTCAGGCCGCTGGAGGCGGTGATCACCGGCATGGTTGGCGTGATCGCGGTCTGCTACCTGATCGAGACGATCCTTGACAAGCCCGACTGGAGCTTGATTGCCTTCCACGCCGTGACGCCGCAATTCGCGGGCCCCGAGAGCCTATTGCTGGCGGTGGCTATCCTGGGCGCTACGGTGATGCCGCACGTTATCTTCCTCCACTCGGCGCTGACACAGAACCGCGTCGTGGTGAAGGACGAACAGGAGCAGCGAAAACTCTTCCGCTATACGCAGGTGGACGTGGTGGTCGCGATGGGGCTGGCGGGATTGATCAACGCCTCGATGCTCATCATGGCCGCCTCGACGTTTTTTAAGAACGGTATTTCGACAGTGGCAGCGTCAGACGACGTGATCACGGAGGCATTCCACACGCTGGAGCCGCTGCTTGGCGCCGCGGCCGGGGTGGTGTTCGCGGTCTCGCTGCTGGCGTCCGGGCTGTCGTCGGCCACGGTGGGCACGATGGCGGGTCAGGTGATCATGCAGGGCTACCTGCGGAGGCAGATACCTATCTGGGTGCGCAGGCTGGTGACGATGGTACCGGCGCTGGTGGTTATTGCGCTTGGTTTCGGGGCAAGCTGGTCTATAATTATAAGCCAGGTGGTGCTGAGCTTTGGCATACCATTCGCCCTGATACCGCTGGTGATCTTCACGCGAAAGCGGAAGCTGATGGGCGTGCTTGTGAACCACAAGGCCACCACCATCGCGGCGATGATGGCGGCTGCCGTGATAGTGGTGCTGAACATCTACCTGCTGGCGAGCGTGTTCTTGAAGCTATTCACGGGACAGGGAATATGAGCGAGCACATAAAGCGGATCCTCGTGCCGTTGGATGGCTCGGGGTTGGCCGAGTCGGTGATGCCGACGGTGGCGGTGGTGGCGGGATGCCTGGACGCGGAGGTGGTGCTGCTACACATTATCGAGGAGCACGCGC
Organism: Chloroflexia bacterium; assembly: GCA_045805005.1. Taxonomy (GTDB): domain Bacteria; phylum Chloroflexota; class Chloroflexia; order QHBQ01; family JADMIH01; genus JADMIH01. The sequence continues at coordinate 1,485 of JBJMMB010000173.1, read as the reverse complement.
CCCACACCGTGCATGGCGAGCCGCATCTGACGTCCACGGAGGACGCCGAGCGGTATCTGGGCGAGGTGGCGGCACGCTATCCGGCCCTCAAGGTAGCCGAGCGGCACGTGCACGGTACTGAGGAGAACAACGTGGCGCAGAGCATCGCCAAACATGTGGAGGAGATGCAGGCAGGGATGATCGCGCTGTGCACGCATGGGCGGAGCGGGCTGCGGAGGGCGGTATCGGGGAGCATAGCGCAGCAGGTCCTCAGGAAGGCCGCCGCGCCGGTGCTGGTGGTTCGACCGAGGACGCAGCCGCCCGAGCACATACAGCGCCTGCTGGTGCCGCTGGACGGCAAGGCGACGTCGGAACTCGCATTCGAGGCGGCGGGGGAATTTGCGAATAGTTGCGGCGGGGCTATCAACCTCACGATGGTTGTGCCTACTGTGACAACCATCACCAGCGATCTGATGCCCTCGGCCCGCATGATTCCCACGGCCACGCGGGAGACCCTGAACGTCGAAGAAGAACAATCCCGCGACTACATGAAGGGCGTGCTGGAACGCCTGAGGGCGCGAGGGCTACGCGCCAACTGCGCAGTGCTGCGAGGCGAGACGGTGCAGACCCTGGCCGAAACCGCGGAGCAAACGGGCATCGATTTGATCATCATAGCCACCCACGGCCGCTCGGGGTTGGACGCAACTTTCACAGGCAGCGTAGCCGCCGGGCTAATCGGCAGGGTGACGCAGCCGGTGTTGATGGTCAAGATAGTCTCGTAAAACGTAAAACGGACGCGTAAAACGTAAAACGTAAGGGATGTGGGCGTACTTGGTTCTTGGTCCCTAGAATTAGGCCTGCCTACCACCATTACGTTTTACGTTTTACGCTTTATGAGTCCTCTCGTTCCCCTATGTCCTTTCGGTATTGCGCGCTGCCGGTCTGGATGCGGGGTATGTTGCGGTAGACCGTTTCGCGGGCCTCGGCGACGGAGCGGCCCTGGGCTACGACGGTGAGGAGGCGGCCGCCCGTGGCGGTGAGGCGGGGGCTGAGGAAGTCAGATTTCAGGTTGTCGGTCATCTTGGCGGACGACTTGCCGAAGAGGCTCTGAAGTATGGTGGGTTTGGGCGTTGCCTCGACAGGCTGGAGGGCGGTGGCGCCGAAGAGTTCGCCTGCACCATGGAATACCAGGACGCCTTCCTGGAGATCGGCCAGGCCTTTGATGGGTTGGGGCGCAAGGTGAGAGGTGGGATAGCCGTCCGAGGCCAGCACCACACCCACCGCGGCGGCATCGTCCCACTCGATGGGGCCGACCAGAGACAGGCCGCCGGCGGCGACGGCCTTGCAGATCTCTTCGAGGGGGGTCTTGAGCCTGGGCAGGAGAACCTGGGCCTCGGGGTCGCCCAGGCGGCAGTTGAACTCCACCACCCAGAGCACCCCGGAAGGATCGACCATGAGTCCGGCGTAGAGTACGCCGGAGAAGGGTGTGCTGATTCGCTGCATCTG